>JAHELP010000011.1 GCA_024644105.1 Candidatus Nitrosopumilus sp.
TTTCAATACCTGATTGGATTAAAAACAATGCTTTATGGTGGTCTCAAGAACAAATTGATGACAGTACATTCATTCAAGGTATTGAATACATGATTAAAAATAAAATAATTTTAATTCCTAAAATTCAACAAGAAACTTCAACATCTCAGGAAATTCCGTCTTGGATTAGAAATAATGCAGAGTGGTGGGCTGATGGTCAAATTGATGATAAAACATTTGTTCAAGGCTTGGAATATTTGATAAAAGCTGGAATTTTACGTGTTTGATTGATTCTGTTCGATCAATGAACCAGTCGCTTTAAATTTAAAAAATAACAATTTTGATCACTTTGTTTAGACCTGAAAGAATAGTAGAAAGAAAATCAACATTATTCTCAATTGTAGTTACAGGTGTAGTTGCAATTTTAGCTTTACCGATAATTATACCTCATCTTTTACATGGATATCATTTAGCCCACATCTTTTTGCATGTAGGTGGAATTTCACTTGCAGTATTCATTTCAGTACTTGCAGGATTTGCATATTATCGATTAAGAACAAAACGACTCTTACTTAGTGCAATTGCTTTTACAAATTTTATTGGAGCTGAATTTGTACTGCTTGTAGATGCTACATGGCCATCAATATATGATATTGGTGATATGTCACTTCAGGAAGTAGGACATTTATTGACTTTTGGCACTTTAGGATTATTAGCATTAGGAGTGTTTAGAAATGACTGAAAGAGATTTACAATTACAAGAAATCATAGAGCAAAATCCTGGAATTCAATTCCGTGAGATAATGCGTTCATCTGGTTTAAAAAATGGAGTTCTAAGTCATTATTTAGGAAAATTAGAAAAAAGTGGAATTATCAAAGTAATTCGTGGACCACGTCAAACAAGATTCTATTCACCAAAAATTACAGAAGATGAATCAATTGTAATCAAAGCTTTGCGAAAACAAACTCCCAGGGATTTACTACTTGCATTAATTCAAAATGATGGAATGGAGTTTTCAGAATTAGTTAAGGAAGTTAAAAAATCCCCATCAACAGTGTCACTATACTTATCACAAATTATAGAGGATGGATTAGTAGAGATTAGATTTGTTGAACTCAAAAAAAGATATCATATTAAAGCAAGAGATCTTATTGATAAATTAATTGAAGACTATAGACCAAGCTTGCTTGAGAAACCCACTTCTGGATTTGAAGATATCATCAATTCTTTCTAGTTCTTTAGCCTCAAAATCAAGTATTATCTTTGCAGGTTTTTTATTTTCTTTAATGTTCATACCTCAAGTCTCTTTTTCAGAAGTATTTGTTCCAGAGGATGAATACATTGGTTACTTTGATTCCAATGGAGTCTACACAGTTGTAGGAAATGTAAAAAATGAATATGACTATGCAATAATTCCAACCATCACTGTATCAATTCAAGATAATTCAGAGTTATTCTCTAAAACAATTACACATGTGCCATTGGGTTCTGGTGCTGAAATTCCATTTAAAATAAAATTCCAAAATATCTCTAATGTTCCCATTTTACTTCCAGTCCAATTATCATATGAAAAAACCATCAAAGATGTAATTCCTATAATTGTTCTTTACGATGAAACTCTGATTAAACACGATGATGGTCATCTGACTGGAAGAATTCAAAATACTGGAGAGCAAACCATCTATAATCCTAAAATTTTTGCAGTAATTCACGGTTATGAAAAAGTCTTAGACATTGGTCAAAATATTGAATCGATTGAAAAGATTGAGCCTGGTGAAATTTTAGAATTTTCAATGTATCCCGATCCTTCAATCACTGATGAAATTTTCTATTATAGCTGTTTTGCACCAGTTGATACTACTGTAATTCCAATCACTGCAAAGAAAAATGAAGGGAATTTTGATTTCAGATATGATTCAGGAGCATGGTATTCTGCAGCACAATTTGATGAAACAGGAACAATACTCAGTGTTCGTGGATACAACAGTTATCCATTGGAGACATATGCTAATTTTGAATTCCCCCCGATTTCAGGCAATGAAAAATTTTCTGTTACACTAAATGATGAGCCAGTAGAATTTATTCAAAGTATTGATGAGATGGGATTATGGCATGTTGCATTTAACGTAGGACCAACATCACAAGGTACGCTCAAAATTTCAGGTTTTGATAAAGGATTACCTCCAGAATTACCAAAAATTCCACAATGGATTAAAACTAATGCAGAATGGTGGAGAACAAACCAAATTTCAGACTCGGAATTTCTTGAAGGAGTAGATTTTCTTTTTGAAAAACAAATTGTATCAGTTCCTCAAAGAGAAGTAGTTTCAGAATCAAAATGGAGTATCCCTTCATGGGTAAAAGTCTCCGTAGGTTGGTGGTATGAAGACAAAATTTCAGATGATGATTTTCTAAATATAATTGAGAATCTTGTTAAAAGAAAAATTATTGTAATCTAAGTGGTACATTCGACGAATAATCCAGATCTATTTAATAAAAAATTTCTAAATTACTTTTAATGCAAACAAAAAGAAGCATGCTAGTATTTTCACTAGCAACAATACTTGCTCTTTCTGCAGTCTCTGTAATTTCATTACAAGAAGCAGAAGCAGCAGATGACAAGTGGAAGTTTAAGAAAGATCCAAGCTTTATTGCAACACTAAGTACAGTTCCTTCTACACCTGAGGGTTTTGAGGGTACTGCAACAGCCAAATTTTGGTTGGATAAAAATGGTGAAGCTCTAAAGTATAAAATTTCCATTGATAATATGGATATTAGTGGTGGAGCAACTTCAGATACATCTGATGATGTTACTAAATTACATCTTCATGAATCACACCACGGAGCACACGTTCTAAATGTCTACAAAGCACCTGGAGAAGATGATAATAATTTAGTTGTAAAACCAACTAAAGGAATTATCAAAGGAATTTGGGATGATAGTGATGAGAACCAAACTTATGGTGGTCACAATAACTCCGAAACCTTGACCTCACAACTAAAGAATCTGTGTGAAGGAGAACTCTTTACAATGATTCATGGTGCTGGTGGCGCAGGAGTTCTCAAAGGAGACATTGCACCAACAAATGAAGGCGAAAAAATCTGTAAAAAATTAGATAAAAAAGGCCTTCTTGATGGTGGAATGGAAGAAGAACACTAATCCTAGTACATCTTTTATTTTTCTTATTTTTTTAATACATCTAACGAATGTACCAATTTTGTTTTAATCTACAAGTCCATAGATTTCTCATACAAGCCATAGTTAGGTGAGAAACATAGGAGTCATTTTGGTAGTCGTTTCTCATCTTATTTTTTTATTATATTGAATAATCTTATTATACAATTTTTCTAGAGTCTAATCATCAAATGTTTCCATTAAGAGATGAAAATCCTACTACTCCAGGATTCAAACCTAAAGTAACATACGCGCTAATCATCGTAAATGTAATTGTATTTTTTATGGAAGTTGCATATACAGGACAATTTTTTGATTTTTCTAATCAAAATGCATTTGTAATGTTTTACAACTGGGGTGCAGTTCCTGCTTGTGTTACAGGAGAATTTAGTGCAATAGATACAGGAAATGGAGTAATACAATGTCCCGCATTTCCAGAAATTTCTTTACTAACTTCTACATTCATGCATGGTGGTTTACTTCATCTTGGTGGTAATATCTGGTTCTTGTGGATCTTTGGTGATAACATTGAATACAAATTTGGTAAAATAAAATATCTAGGAATTTATTTAATGTGGGGAATTGCTGCAGGACTAATTCACATACTTGGAGATACTAGTAGTGCAATTCCTGCAGTTGGAGCCTCTGGTGCAATTTCAGGTGTATTGGGTGCATATTTGATTATGTTCCCAAGAGCTAGAATACAGACTTTCATGATGCTTGGTTTCTTTTGGAG
Organism: Candidatus Nitrosopumilus sp.; assembly: GCA_024644105.1. Taxonomy (GTDB): domain Archaea; phylum Thermoproteota; class Nitrososphaeria; order Nitrososphaerales; family Nitrosopumilaceae; genus Nitrosopumilus. The sequence goes on from JAHELP010000011.1 coordinate 3,892, forward strand.
AATGATGCATATTCAGGCTCGTTGGTTCTTACCTTTTTGGTTAGTATTCCAAAACTTACTTCCATTTTTCATTGGTGGATTTGGTGTTGCAGGAGGTGGAGTAGCATATCTTGCACACATTGGTGGATTTGTTGTTGGTTTAGGAACTGGATATCTCTACAAAAAAATGTACAGTACTGATTCCACTTATGGTACACGTTATGGTTACAGACCAGATTATTGAAAGAATAAATTCCTGAATTTCTTTGAATCTCTCATGCCTTTGATAACTGTGTCAATGTATCCTGGTAGAACTCAGGAGCAAAAAGACGAATACGCAAAAGCAATCACAAAATCAGCAGTTGATATTCTAAAAACAAAAGAAAGTCATGTTATTGTTGTTTTTGAAGACAATCCTAAAGAAAATTGGTTTTTGGCTGGAAACCAACTTTAATTATTTTTAAAAATATTTGACTGGAAAATATCCCCCCAGTCAAGGGATGACATACACACTATGATCGGTTTGTATTGTATAGTATGAATTTACTTAAGAAGAAAATGGTACATTTCTGATTTGTACCACAAGTTTATCCTTTTATTGTAATGTCAACAACCAATTGCATGAAAGTAGCTGTAGTTCAATTCAAGGCCTCAACAAACAAGGAAACTAACCTTAAAAAAATTATCTCATACATTTCAAAAGCAGCATCAAAGAATGCAACACTTTGTGCTTTTCCAGAGTTTATGATGTTTTATACAAGCTCATCACAAAGTTCAAAACAACTAGCAAGCTTGGCTGAAACTATCAAAGGAAACTTTGTTACAACTATAGCAAAAGCTGCAAAAGAAAACAAAATTCAAGTTGTAGGTTCATTTTATGAGAAGAGTAGAACAAAAGATAGAGTTTATGATACTGCGTTTGTTATTGACAAATCAGGTAAGGTAATCTCTACTTATCGTAAAATACATCTCTATGATGCATTAGGATTCAGAGAGTCAGACAAAATGATTTCAGGCTCAAAAATATCAAAACCAATCAACACATCAATTGGTAAACTTGGAATGATGATTTGTTATGATTTACGATTTCCTGAGATGTCAAGATCTCTTGCTGCAGCTGGCTCTGAAGTATTAGTTGCACCATCAGCTTGGGTCAAAGGAAACATGAAAGAAGAACATTGGATAACAATTAACAAAACACGTGCTATTGAGAATGGTTGCTATGTAATTGCACCAGACCAAGTTGGAAATATCTACTGTGGACGAAGTCTAGTAGTTGATCCCTATGGAAAAATTCTCCTTGATATGAAAAAGAAGCAAGGAATTAGTTTTGTAAATATAGATTTAAACAAAGTTAAACAAACAAGAAAAATTTTACCTTTACTAAAGAATAGAAGAACTGATGTTTATCCTACTTTGAAGGCTTAGTCTTTCTGCTTTCACAGTTATAATTTCCACATTGTTTAGTCCATTTTTGATTTCGCGAATAACGAAAAATTATCATCGGCCATTGGCATACTATACATGGCATCTTTGTTGCACGCATTCTTGCTTTTTGTAATAAAGGAGATGATGCTTTGCATCCACCATAAAAGTTTGAACAACCCATGAATCGCTTTCTTGTTGCTTTTGATCTAATTACCATCAATTCTCCTAGTTTACATTCAGGGCATGGCACCAACCCATTTTTGGGAGAATTTGTTCCAAGAATTATGTATTTTCTCTCTTTTGATGACCAGGAAAGAAATCCATTACTATCAAAATATTGAATTATTTCTTTTTTGAAGATACTAGTTTTTGATTTTGTAGTTTTGACTACATGTCTCATTACAGGTTTTTTGATCTGAACAGTTTTGAGATTTGATTTTCTTGGCATTTTCTATGATGAATTTACTAAAACAATTTTTATAGGGAAATGGGTCAGTGACATTTGTGGAAAAGGTTTGTGTTCTTGGCGCTGGTAGCACCAAATATGGAAAATTAAGTGAAAGTATTGCCGATATTACTACTCAGGCATCAGTTTCAGCCATAGAAAGCGCAGGGATAGAACCTAAAGATATCAAAGCCTCTTACATTTCAAATGTTTTCGGAGTGGCCGATAAACAAGTCCACATTGGTCCAGTATTAATGAGTAGATTAGGAATTCCAGATAAACCATCATTAACAATAGAGTCTGCATGTGGCAGTGGTTCTGTATCTTTTAGAGAAGCATATGCAAACGTTGCAGCAGGATTTTATGATTGTCTTGTAGTAACTGGTGTCGAGAAAGTAACTCATACAGGAACCGAATGGACCACAACTTACTTTGCATACTGTTCAGACTTTTTCTATGAAGGTCAAGCAGGTGCATCATTTCCTGGTTTATTTGCATCAATGGCAAGAGCTTACTTGACGGAGTTTGATGCAACTGAAGAAGACTTTGCAGCAGTTGCAGTAAAGAATCATGATAATGGATTTTTAAATCCTAAAGCACACATGCAAAAGAAAATTACTGTTGATGATGTAATGAAATCTGCAGTAGTTGCTAGTCCTCTAAAACTTTATGACTGCTGTCCATTCTCTGATGGAGCAAGTTCTGTTATTTTATGTTCTGAAAAGTTTGCAAAAGAAAATGGTGGTGACTATGTTGAAGTAATAGGTTCAGGTAGAGGTGGTTCACCAGCTGCATTACAAGGACGTGAACACTTGACAACAATCCCAAGTACAAAGCTTGCAGCAGCTGATGCATACAAAATGGCAGGTATTACTGCAAAAGATATTGACTTTGCAGAAGTTCATGATTGCTTTACAATTGCAGAAGTAGTTGATACAGAAGACTTGGGATTCTTTGATAAAGGTCAAGGCATTCAAGCTGTTCGTGAAGGTAGAACAAAATTAAATTCTGATATTTCTATTAATCCATCAGGTGGTCTTAAATCAAAAGGACATCCAATTGGTGCTACAGGAGTTGGACAAGTAGTAGAAGTGTATGATCAACTTACCGGAAGAGCTGGTGCAAGAACTGTAAAGGATGCAAAAATTGGTTTAACTCATAACTTTGGCGCAACTGGTGCTAGTTGTGCTGTTCACGTGTTCCAAAGTGTGTAAAATGACAATAGAAGAACAACTTATTGAATATGCCAAACAAGGCAAGCTCCTAACTCACAAATGTACTAAATGTGGTTATCTTCATTTGTCTACTGCGTATTATTGCAAGAAATGCGGAAGTAAGGGGTTCGAGGATGCGATTTTGGATGGTGTAGGCTCAGTTGCCACTTATACTATAATCACTGTGGCTCCTGCAGGCTTTGAAAAATACACGCCATATGCGTTTGTTATACTTAATCTAGATAATGTAGAATTGAGAATATCTGGATTTATGGCAAATATTGCAACCCCAGCAGATTTACCTGTTGGAACAAGAGCCAAAATTTCTGGCTTTGATGAACGTGGAATTATCATCGAAAAACAGTAAAATAATTTGCTTGATTTATTAAAAAAATTCTAAACATTTTCTTAATTATTTTGCATTTCTGATCATTTTCATGTCAGTAGAAATTACATGTGGTAAATGTGGAGAAAAGATCACAAACATGAAAATGTTAAAATCTCTAAAAGATGTACTAAATCCCTCAAATGGAAAATGTCCATCATGTGGACAGAAACTTTCTACATCAGAATTTTCACTTGATGTTCAAGAAAAATGATCTTGATGGAAGATCATTTTTGAAAAATTTGATCAAGAATGTGATATAATGATCTAGTCACAAGTCTTATTTACTGCATTTAATTTAGGAAATCCAGTGAAACAAACCGAAGAAGATTTGGAGTTAGACCTAGATGTTGATGCTGATCTAGATGATGACTCTGAATTGGATATGGATGTAGATGACGATGTAGACGACTCTGATCCAAAACGAGGTGGAATCTTACAATCTACCTCAAAACGAGTCAGAATGATATTCTCTGTTATGGCAAGTCCAAACAGAATAGATATTCTTAGAATCCTTAATTCCAAAGGACCATTAACTTATTCAGAATTAAAATCCCTTGCTGGATTCAAATCAAAAAAAGAAAGTGGAAAATTTGCATACCACTTGAGAAAATTACTTAGACAGTCACTTGTTGCATTAAACAAATCAGAAAGACGTTACACCATCACAAATCTTGGAAAACTTGTTTTAAGTTTGGCAAGACAAATTGAAGAAAGATCAATTATTGAAAGCGGAAAAATGTATGTTAGAACTTCATCAGAATCGATTGAGGAATTTAACTCACATAAAATTATCCAATCACTAGTTCGTGAAGGAAGCCTTCCATTAGAACTTGCACAAAAAATAACAGAAGAAGTTGAAAATAGAATTTACAAATATCAGACTACCTATCTTACAGGCGCATTAATTCGTGAGATGGTCAATTCTGTGCTGCTTGAGCACGGCCATGAGGAATATAGGAACAAACTCGCACGCCTAGGCATTCCTGTCTATGATGTTCAAGAGATGATATCTAATTTAGATAATGTAGATAACGGTGCTGAAGGCCTTTTGTTTAATACAGGTCAAAGAGTTTTTGCTGAACATCTTCTTACAAACGTTTTACCAAAAGATGTAGCCGACTCACATCTTTCTGGTGACTTGCATATTTCTAATCCTGGAATTTGGTCCATGATTCCTGATACAATATTTGTAAACGTTAAAGAATTAATTGAAGATGGAATTGAACTTGGTGGAAAATATTTAGATGTATCACGAATTCCTGCATCAAAACAACTAGGTGAAATTACAAGTTCACTGTCTGTTATCATTGCACTCTTATCAAAAGAAGCTTCTCAAGAGATTGTTCTTGATGGATTGACTTCATTATTTACAAAACATTCAAAATCTCTTCCTGAACTTGAAGAAAAACTAACTGAGGCTTTTGCAACTGCATCAACCACTTCTAAATACAATAAGACTAGTACAAATGTTTCAATTCGTTTACAGTTAGGATCTGATACAAAAATAATTACTTCAATAATTAATGCATACAAAAATTACACAAAGATTACACCAATTCCAAAAATTGGTTTGATAATTGATGCTGAGAAGGGAAAGATTACAGATGTATCACAAGCTGTATCAGAAATTCTATCTCTTGGTGGTAAAGTAATGTTCGCTAAAGGTCAAACATCTAGTTATGGTATTACAAATGGTTCCACAAAGACCACTGGTCCTCTATCAATAACATTACAATCAGTTTCAATTAATCTTCCAAGATTAGCTTTTGAATCAAACAAAGATGAAACTTACTTTAGAGCAAGACTTGCTTTGCTAATGAAACCAGCTTTAGCTTCAATGGCATTAAGAAAGAAAGAAATTTCAGATTTAACAAGACGAGGATTAAATCCTATTCTTGCAAAGAACACTCAATACATGCAAAGAAGTTCAGTATCACTTGTTGTAAACTTGGTTGGACTCAAAGAAGCAGTCTTTAACATTTTAGGATTCCAAGACAATAAAGAAGGTCGAGATATTCTACACAAAGTCATTCAAACAGCAGTTGATGTTGGAGCCAAAAAAGGTAAAGAATTAGGCGATACCGTGGCCATTTCCATGACTGAAACTGAAGGTTCTGTCCGATTTGCAACTCTAGATGGTGAAAAATATGGTAAAAATTCTAGTCTAAACTCTATGGATGCTGAATATTATTCTCAAGGAATAGTGGTAAATGCCTCAGAAGTTTCTGACTATACTGCCAAAAGTGAGCCTATTTCTGAATGTAATAAACTCTCAAAATTGCTTAATGGTGGATTACTTGTAACATTAGATATTGACCAAGATGCAAAGATTGAGGATATCAAAAAATCAATTGAAAAGACATCTGAACTTACACCGTCTTTCAAACCTGTAAGACATACTGCAATTTGTGGTGAGTGTGGTTTTAAGGATGAACCATTTGATGACAAATGTCCAAAGTGTAAGTCACCATACGTTGTCTGAAAATCGTAAATGAAAAACTAGTAACGATCATTTTTCAAAACTTTTTGATCAGTTTCAGATCTGGCGATCATCGTCAATCATTACCAATTATGTGTAAATATGAATTTCATACTAATGTCTAACCCGATCCAATCCAAATTGGAGCGTTGTCAACTTTATTGAATCAAAGTTTTAGGAAAACCGGACAAACAGTTTATACAGTAATTCTTTCTAACCCTCTTCGGGGAGATTATAATGGATAATTCACAGATAGAAAATACGATCAATGAGATCCGTAAGCGCAGTGGCGCAGTAACGGCTTTCAATAAAGATAAAATTTCAAATGCCATTTACAGGGCATTGGCAGCCACCTCTAAAGCCGATCGTGGCGTTGCCGACAAACTAGCCGAAGATGTAGTTAACAAGTTAGTAGAGCAAGGATTTACTAGTTCTAGAGCACCTACAGTTGAAGATATTCAAGATATTGTAGAATCAACTTTAATTGATAGCGGCAATAGCGATATTGCAAAAGCATACATCGTATACAGACATGAGAGAAGAAAATTAAGAGACGAAAAGATGAAGGTCTTAAATCTAAAGGCCCTAGACCCAGTTTCAAAAAAGTTTGATTTGAACTGCTTGAGAGTTTTGGCCTCAAGATATCTTTTCAGAAATTCAAAAAGTGAGATTATTGAATCTCCAACTCAAATGTTTGAGCGAGTTGCAATTCTGGTAGGAATTGGTGACATGCTATATGATTCACAAATATTTGATAAATCTGGAAGTAACAAACAGGATATAGAGGAAGCAAAATCTTATCTTGAAAAACTTGATGCCTTTGATTATAAATTCAAAGTTGGAGATTATTTCTTTAACAAATGGCATTTTAGAGCCTTAATCAATCACTATGTGACTCTTGCAAACAAGGGTCAGATGAAAGTAAGTTTCAAAGATCTTTTGACACTTTTAGCAGGAAAGAAACTGGACAGTTATTCAGACAAAATTACAGAATACTTTAAGCTGATGACTGGCCAAGACTTTCTACCAAATTCACCAACAATGATGAATGCAGGTGGTAGATTAGGACAGCTTTCTGCATGCTTTGTACTTGGAATGCAAGATGGCATGGAAGAAATAATGAAATCTACTTCTGATGCAGCTCTAATCTTCAAATCTGGTGGTGGAGTCGGGATTAATTATTCTGATCTTCGTGAAGAAGGTGATATTGTAGCATCAACATCTGGTGTTGCATCTGGACCTGTATCTTTCATGAATATCATCAATACAGTCACTGAAGTTGTAAAACAAGGAGGAAAAAGACGTGGTGCAAACATGGGAATTATTGAGGCATGGCATCCTGATGTTGAAAAATTCATCACAAACAAAACAGAAGCCGGAGTTTTAGAGAATTTCAACGTAAGTGTTGGAATCTGGGAAGACTTTTGGCATGCACTTGTAAACACAACTGATGGTAACTATGTTCTACGAAGTCCTCGAGACAAAAAACCTGTTAAAGAAATCAATGCACATCAATTAATTGATCTAATTGCATTATCTGCATGGAAAAGTGCCGAGCCTGGTTTGATCTTCTTTGATCAAATTAACAAATACAATGTATTTGCAAAAGCAAGACAAGCACCATTACGAGCAACAAATCCATGCGGTGAACAAAGTCTCTATCCATACGAATCATGTAACTTGGGTTCTATCAACTTGGTAAATCTTGCAAAAAGACAAGCTGATGGTTCTTATGAATTTGATTGGCAAGGATATGAAGAGATTATCCGAAAGACAACAAGATTCTTGGATAATATCATTGATGTAAACAATTATCCAGTTCCAGAAATTAGTTTAGCTTCAAAAGAGTCTAGACGAATTGGACTAGGAGTTATGGGAGTAGCTGATTTACTATACAGACTCAAAATTCCATACAACTCTAGAGAAGGATATGAACTACAATCAAAACTATCTGAAGCACTGACATACTATTCTATGGAAGAGAGTGTTGCACTTGCAAGATCTCGTGGTGAATTCCCACTTTGTGCAAAGACAGAATATCCTGAAGGAAAGATTCCTGTATCTGGATATTATGAAAAATCAAAAGATTCTCATTCATACGAATGGGATCCACTAATTGCGGAAATCAAAAAACATGGAATTAGAAATGTCTTAACTACTACAGTAGCTCCTACTGGAACACTATCTATGATTGCAGACTGTTCAAACGGAATGGAACCTGCATTTGCACTAGTGTTTGAAAAGAGAGTCACTGTTGGAAGATTCTTCTACACAAACAAGATTCTTGAAGAAGCCCTAAAAGAAGAAGGACTCTACACTGATGAAATTCTTGAAAAGATTGCAGACAATTATGGTTCATTAAAAGGAATTGAAGAAATTCCACAATGGATGCAAGATGTCTTTGTTACCGCAATGGATATCCATTGGGCTGACCATCTTATGGCTCAAGGTGTATGGCAAGATTGGATTGGAAATGCAATTGCAAAAACAATCAACATGCCATATGATGTCACAGTAGAGGATGTAAAATCTGCATATCTACTAGCACATGAGATTGGTCTAAAAGGAATGACTGTCTATCGTGATGGTTCTAGACACAAACAAGTACTTCACATGACAAGTGAGAATGCAACAAAAACATTTGAAGTATCACCAAGTGACTACATGACTGAATTTGTAACTAAAAATATTACAAATCCATACATCAAATCTCAAGTTAATGCTGCATTAGCATTAAAAGTTCATGATGAAGAAATCCAACTAGAGGCTCCAAAGGCTGAAGAGATTTCTGAAGACAAATTATGTCCTACTTGCAAAAACAATTTGGTATTTGTAGAAGGTTGTAGTATCTGCATAGAATGTGGATACAGTGGTTGTACTTCTGGATAAATAACAGAATCACAACTTTTTTACTTTCTTTTATTTTCCAACACGTATGGAGAAAAAATTCCTAGGCGTAATTGTAGGCATAATTGTAGTTATTGCCATAGGATCTCTGATATTGAGTACTTTAGATACTGAAATTATTACTAAACAACAAACAAATGAAAAAATTGGGTTAGTAATTAATTCTCCAAATCAAGCAACAACATTACAAGAATTAGATCAGATTTATTCTGAAGCATCTGATACTGGAATTGGGAGAAGCAATGTCTATCTTTTTTGGAATTTGATAGAACCTGAACGAGGTGAATTTGATTGGAGTCAATCAGATATTTTGATGGGATTTAATGAAAAAAATAATTTCAAAGTTACTTTGTATTTTTCTATAATTAATGGTGAAACACTTGGACCCTTCCCAAATTGGATTGGAAAACCATCTATCAATTCTATTGGTGAAGATAGAGTTGTTAGTGTACTAGATGAAATCTTATCCAGATATCATATAGTAGATACCGTAATCCTTGCAGGGCAAACAGAATCTCAATTCCGATTTCATGAACAAAATATCCCTGTCTATAAAGAATTGTTCAATGGAGTATATGATAAAATCAAAGAAAAACATCCTGATGTAAAAATTGGAAATTCATTTGCTTTAGATCAAATTTTGAATAAAAATTTACGTTACATCGTTACTGACTTATCTATTGGTGATTTTGTATCCTTTTCATATTCTCCAGTTGATACTCTAAATGATATTGTTAAAACTCCAGAGCAAGCAAAAGAAGAACTACAGCAAATCTTTGATTTAGCAGGTGATAAGAAAGTTGGAATTTTTGAAATTAGTTGGAGTACATCTGAATTTGTTGGAGGTAGTGACCCAACACAGGCAGAATTTATAGAAAAATCATTTGAATTTTACACAGAAAATGAATCTGAATTGGAATTTTTTACTTGGTATAGACAGTATGATAGACCTGAAGGAAGCTGTATAGTAGAGGCCCCACAAATTGGTGAAGATAAACTAACAGTAGGAGGCTCTGGTTTTGGAAGTAGTGAACATGTAGCTGAAAGATTAAGTCACTACATCTGTAGTGCTGGTTTGATAAATAATGATGGAAATCCAAAATCTAGTTGGAATGAATTTAAGAAGCAAATTGAAATGTTAAACTAAAATGATTTCTTTAATTTTAGCTGAATCTTCATTAGAACTTGTTCCATCTGAATTAATCAATCATCCTTCAGTTATCTCACATGCAAATAAACTTGGAAAGAAACCATCTGAAATTTTACTAGATAATTCATGGCATTTTGCAGCTATGAAAGGAATTGAAAATGAACTGAAAAGAGGACGACCAGATCTTGTACATTTTTCAATTCTTGAAGCTACAACAATTCCATTATATCTTACAAATAAAATGAAACTTTATGTTCATACAGTTGATGATAAAGTAATTTCTTTTGGTAAGAACGTTCATCTTCCAAAGTCATATCATAGATTTGAAGGTGTAATAGAAAAATTGTATAAAGAAAAAAAAATTACAACCAATGAAGGTGTTTTATTAGAAATTAAAGATCAAACATTTTCTGAGCTACTTGATGAAATAAAACCATCAAAAGTAATTGGTTTTTCTACTAAAGGCAAGAGATCTACATATGAAAAAATTGTAGAAGAGGTTGTTGATGATACTTGCATTGTAATTGGTGGTTTCCAAAAAGGACATTTTTCTGAATCCGTCGAAAACAAAATTACAGATCTTTATTCTCTTGATGATAAAGCATTTGAAGGACATGTGGTAGTAGCTAGAATGCTCTATGAGTATGAAAAAACCATTTTTATGTAGGAAATAAAATTTGCATTCTATTGCAGTCATAGTATAGCCTGGTTAGTATTCGGGGTTTCCAACCCTGTGACGCGGGTTCGAATCCCGCTGACTGCATTTTTAATCCTTATGAGAACCAATTTTTAGGTCAAGTTTCAGATAATATTGTGAAACTTGGAGCAAAAAAAATTGCAATGGAGAGAATGGAAATTCTTATTGAAAGTGCAATTAGTAATGCAAAGATAAATCCTGAACTATCTCAGAGACAAGCTTCTATTGCCAGAAGAATTAGTACTAGACACAAAATTCGAATGCCATATTATCTTAGAATGGTTTTTTGCAAAAAATGTAAATCCTTTATTGCGCCTGGAATAAATTCTAGAATTCGTTTGGGTAGAGCATCCGTCAAGTCGATCAGAATTTCTTGCAACTTGTGTGGGCATACTTATCGCAAAATTATATCTCAATGATTTATAAGACGATTATCGAGTTTTTGATTTTATGGCAAAGGTATACGATGTACCAGCAGATGTATTGATAGGTAGACTATCTTCAGCATTAAAAAATGAAGACATTCCTGCACCCTCTTGGATACCATTTGTCAAAACAGGAGCTCATGCAGACAAACCTCCACAAAATAGAGATTGGTGGCATACAAGATGTGCATCAATCCTGAGAAAAATTTACCTTAATGGTCCTATTGGAATTAATGCTTTAAGAAATGATTATGGTGGTGGTAAACCATCAGGATACGGAGCTGCACATCACAGAGATGCAGGTGGCGCAATCATTAGAAATGCAATTCAAGGATTAGAAAAACTAGGTTATCTAGAAAAAGTTGAGAAGAAGGGTCGTATAGTTTCTAAACAAGGAATGCAAAAACTTGATAGACTATCAACAGAAATTCTTAAAGAACTAATCGTTGAGAATCCTCAATTGAAAGTATACTCTTAGATTCAAAATGGATTTTCCTGATTCTAACGAACAACCTACCGATAACAACAATAATGAATTAGCTGCACAAAAAGAACAAATTCTAAAACAAGTTCTAACACCTGAAGCTAGAAGTAGACTAAATAATATCAAAATGGTAAAGCCTGAACTCTCTGATATGGTTGAACAATATCTGATCGGAATGGCAACTCAAGGAAAGATACCTGGTCAAATCAGTGACGATCAATTAAAGCAAATTTTGCTCTCAACACAGCAACCTAAACGTGATTTTAAGATAAATCGAATCTAAATCAGAAAAAATATAATTATGGGTACAAAGTCGGTAATAACATGAAAGCCGTTGTATACAATGAATATGCACCAGATGATAATTATGCTAAGATCCTCAAAGTCCAGGATATAGATGAACCAAAACCAAAATCAGATGAGGTAATTTTTACCAATAAAGCATCTGCCCTAAATTATAATGATATTTGGGGAATGAGAGGAGTTCCAGTAGCAGTTCCTCTTCCACATGTTTCCGGTTCTGATGTAGCTGGAGATGTTATAGCAGTAGGTGAAGATGTAACAAATTTCAAAGTTGGAGATAGAGTAGTTTCTCATTCTAACCTTGCATGCAGAGTTTGTAAAGCATGTACTGATGGAAGAGAATTTGATTGTATCAAAAGACAAGTTTGGGGTTTCCAAACTGGACCTCTATGGGGTGCATACTCTGAACAAATCCATTTACCAGAAGTTAATGTATCCAAAATTCCTGAGGGAGTCTCATATGATGATGCAGCAGCAGCATCAATGACTTTACTAACTTCCTGGCACATGTTGGTAGGAAGAGCAAAAATTACTCCAGGTCAAACCGTACTCATTATGGGTGGTGGTTCTGGAGTTGGTAGCTTTGGAATTCAAATTGCAAAATTGTATAACTGTGATGTTATTGCAACTGCAAGTCCAGATAAACTAGACAAATGTCTGGAGTTAGGAGCAGATCATGCAGTAGATCATAGAAAAGATGACTGGCAAAAAGAAGTCTTTAAGATTACTAAAGAAATAGCAAAAACAAAAGGTGAAGCACCTGGAATTGATATTGCATTTGATCACATTGGTCAAACTCACTTCAACAAGCAACTAACCCTGCTCAAATATGGTGCATCTCTTGTTTCATGTGGTGCTACAACAGGATATGATGCAAACATAGACCTAAGACACATCTTCTTCAAAGGAATTAACGTCCTAGGTTCTACACAGGGAACAAAAGCCGAACTTGATCAAGGATTGTATTGGATGGGTCAAGGAAAAATTAAAGCAGCAATTGACTCTACTTACACATTTGAGCAAGCAGCAGAGGCTCACACAAAGATGTTAACCGGAAAAGGAATGTTCGGTAAAATCTTGATGAAGCCCGAGGGCGCTTAGTCATTTAATGACTCAGCTTTTTCGTAGTCTTATTTTTGTTCCTGGAAATAATTCCAGATTCTTAGAAAAAGCTAAAAGCCTTCAAGCTGACATTGTTTGCTTTGATTTAGAAGATTCTGTACCTGATAATGAAAAAACAAATGCACGAAAATTAATCAAATCTGCATTAAAATCTAGAAAAGCATACTCATCTTCAATCTTTGTTAGAACAAATTCTCCTAGTTCTGGGAAAATCCCATCTGATTTGAAAGAAGTTATTCAAAAGGGAATTGATGGAATAGTTATTCCCAAAGTCAACAATGTCAAAGAATTAAAAAAAATTGAAAAAACACTTTCTAGCTTTGAAAAAACTCGAAAATTAAAACCCATACAAATTATTCCTTCAATTGAATCTGCAGAAGGGGTTGTTAACACATACAATATTGCATCTTTTAGTAAACGAATATCTGCTGTGGTTTTCGGTGTTTTTGATTTGTTAAATGATTTGGGAGTAGAGTATACAAAAAATTCTGAAGGAGAAAAATACTCTAGAAGAAAAATTCCGGTTGATGCACATGCTGCGGGTGTGGCTGTAATTGATTCAATCTGGCAGGATTTGAAAGATTCTAAAGGATTGGAACAAGATTGTAAATTAGGAAAAAGCCTAGGATATACTGGAAAAAGTATCATTCATCCTGATCAAATTTTAATTGTACACAAATTATTTCATCCAAACAAAAATGAAATATCCTGGGCTGAGAAAGTCTGTAAAATTTACCTTGAATCCACGAAGAAAGGTAAAGGTGCAACTACAGTTGAGGGAAAAATGATTGATGAGGTTCATTTCAAACAGGCAAAAGCCTTACTAGATCTTGTAAAATAATATTTTTCTAATTTACTTAATTGCGTCTAAAATTATTTTCATACTAGTACTATTTTCAAATACTTTCTTATCCATAATTCCATTTACAGTAATTGTATCTTTTTTAATATCTAGTTTTATTTCTTCAAAAATACATTGTAATTCAGATATTTTTTTACTATCACTCAGTACTTTTCTATTCTCAATAATTAATCCATGAAGTATCATATTCTCTATTTTTCTATATCCTGAAGTTTTGGGAACTTTAGATTGCTTAAGAATTTCTGGTATGGTGTATTTTTTTTCCAAAAGAGTAGAAATAATTTTTCTTGATTCAACTTCTCCAAACATTCCTAAAATTAAATCTGTTAAATTTGATTCAATAATTGTTACAATATATTTTTCATTTCTTTTTTTTACTTTGAGGATTTTTTTCATACAATCATTAAGTATTTTTTTAATATCTAAACTGGAATTTTTTCTTAGAACACTTTCCAATTTTTGAAAATGTTCAATAGAAAGTTTTATTGACATCCCATGCTCTAAAAATAATTCACGTTCAGTATCTTTGAGAATCTTTCCCTTCAAATTTTTCTTAATCTCTGATGATAATGCATTTGCAATGAATCTATCAATTCCACCCATGCAATACTTGTAATTTATGGAAAATATTAAAGCACCGCTCTTTGTACAATGACTAGATATGACTAAATCAGTAATTGTAATTGATGATGACGAAGACACTGTTAGATTATTTACTGAATTTCTAGAAGAAAATGACATTAAAGTAATTGGTAATGGTTTTGATGGTGTAAGTGCTGTCAAATTATTCAAAGATAAAAAACCAGATGTAGTACTAATTGATCTTAACATGCCAAACGGAAGTGGATTTTATGCAATTAAGAAAATCCAGGAAATTGAACCCAAAGCAAAAATAATTGCAGTATCTGCTGATGGAAGTTATACTACTGAAGAAAAATTAGAAAAATTAGAAATTCCTTTAATCCAAAAACCTTTCAAAATGGATCAAGTAATTTCAATTATCAAAAATTAATTTTCCCATTTTTGGAACTTTTCATATAGTGTTATATTACAAAGTTCATAAAATAAAGTGTTTAAAATGAGTAAACGCGTAACTATAATGATTGATGAGGATCTTGACAAGAAACTTAGACTACGTCAAGCCAAATTAATTCAACAAGAACAGGCATCATATAGTTATTCTAAAGTTTTGAATGAAACACTTCGTAAAACTTTGAAATAATTAGATATTTTCTACATCTATGATATTGATTAGAATAGATTAAAGAATAATGATTTTCAATTAATTTTATCAATGGTTGATTTACTTGATCCTTCAAATGTGATTACTAGGTTATTTAATGCTAAAAAATATGATGAGATGTATAATTATTGTAAAAAATTACTTGAAAAAATCCCAAATGATATGCTTGCTCTACAAAACATCTCATTATCTTTAATTTATTTAAAAAAATATGATGAAGCTATTGAATATTGTAATAAAGTTCTAGAGATCAAAGAATCAGATCTTTATGCCTTAAAAAATAAGATTTTTGCTCTTGAGAACTTGAATCAATACGAGCAAGTAATAGAATTATGCAGACAAATTCTTCTAACTAACCCAAAAGACATTTGGACTTTAAACAGTATGGGGTTGTCTCTAAATGAATTAAATCGTCATAAAGAAGCTCTAGAATGTTATAATACAACTTTGCTAATAGAGCCAAATGATGTTACTGCATTAATTAACAAAGCAATATCTCTTAGCCACTTGGGAAATTATCTAGATGCAATTGATTATTACGATAAATCACAAATAATTGATCCAACATTAAAAGAAATACCCCTTGCTAAATCTCGTTTATTTGAAAAACTAGGTAAGACTGATGATGCATTTTTAGCTGCTCAAGGAGTACTCAACAAGGATATGGAAAAAATCAAAAATGCTGCAAAGGAAAACAAATGTTCAGTTTTTCACCAATTTTGTAATGATGAATTTGAAAAATCAGATTCTGATTAAGACTATTACAACCTAGAGAATCATTTGAAGAGAGCCATTTACATTAAAATTCATCTGTATACATATGAAGAATTTTATAGATATTATCCTTAATTGGAATGATGTTTACTGGTATTGTTGAGGGAATAGGAAAAGTAGAAAAAATTTCTAAAACTACTAAAAACAGAAGTGCAATCCAAATGACCGTAAATCTAGGAAAACATGGTAAGGGATTAAAAATTGGACAAAGTGTGGCTTTAAATGGTGTTTGTCTTACAGCTACCAAACTTTCTAAATCCAGCTGTATTTTTGAAATGATCGAGGAAACTACTAAAAAAACTGATCTGGGAAATTTGAAAGTTGGAGGAATTGTAAATATTGAACGCAGTTTAAAAGCTGGTGAACGATTAGAAGGACATTTTGTTTTGGGTCACGTTGATGGTGTGGCAGTAATTAAAAAAATCATGAAAAAACCAAAGGAGGTACAAGTATGGTTTGAAGTTCCTAAAAAATTATCAAAATATATTGTGAAAAAAGGTTCTATTGCAGTGGATGGAATTAGTTTAACTGTCGTTGATGTTAAAAATTCTCTTGCATCAGTTTCATTGATTCCACATACAATTGATGTTACAAATTTTCATACTAAAAAAATAGGCGATAAAGTTAATATTGAAACTGACATTCTTGGTAAATACATTCTAAAATAAAGCCAATTAACTACAATTTTAGTGGTAATTACCAATTTTTTAGTAAACTTTATAATTAGATTAGAAGTTTTTTTTGTATGTCACTTGAATCTGCATTACAATCACTGAAGCGTGGTGAATTTGTTTTGTTGTTTGATTCAGCTGGTAGAGAAAATGAAATTGATATGGTTGTAGCAGCAGAATTTGTAACACCTGAGCATATTGCAAGGATGCGACAAAATGCCGGAGGATTATTGTGTATTGCAATTGATAACAATTTTGCCGCATCTCTTGAATTACAATATATGCATGAAATTCTTTCAGAATCTTCTATGCCAAATAAAGAAATGATTATGGGTTTGGCACCATATGGTGATCATCCAACTTTTTCATTATCTGTAAATCATTATCAAACATACACTGGAATAACAGACAAAGATAGAGCTTTAACGATTAGTGAAATGGCTAAAATCTATAATTTAGAAAATAAACAGAAAAAATTTGCTTCCTCTTTTAAAACTCCAGGACATGTTCCACTATTAATTGCATCAAAAGGCTTGCTAGCTGCACGTCAAGGTCATACAGAAATGTCGGTTTATTTGGCCCAAGTAGCAGGTTTAACTCCCGTAACTGCAATTTGTGAAATGATGGATGCTGAGACCTATACGGCATTATCTGTAGAAAAAGCTGAAAAATTTGCAAAACAAAATGGAATTCCATTAATTGATGGAAAAGAACTGTTAGAATACGCTAAGGTGAATTAATTTTGAATATAGCAGTAGTGGTTTCGGAATTTAATGAAAAAGTGACATCTAGGATGCTTGCAGTAGCTCAAGAAAAGGCAAAATCAATAAATCTGAAAATTACATACACCTGTTCTATTCCAGGTGCATATGACATGCCTATAATCGTAGATTCATTATTGAAAAAGAAAGATGTTGATGCAGTAGTAACCCTTGGTGCTATAATTAAGGGACAAACTAAACATGATGAAGTTATTTCACATTCTGCCGCCCAGGCCCTTACCAATTTATCAATAAAATATCAAAAACCTGTTTCTCTAGGGATTTCAGGCCCTGGAATGCAGGAAAGACATGCATATGCTAGAATTAGACCCGTTGCAGAACGTGCTGTTGAAGCAGTTGTAAAAATATCTGATGAACTAAAAAGGATTCAAAAATGATTCAATTAAGTATTTTAAAAATTACTGAATATGGTCCTTGGACACTTACTTTAGGTAGTGACAGAGAGCACGAACTTCAAATGCTCCAAGCATCATTATACAAAGAAGTACAAAAATTATTTTCAGAAAAACATTGTATAGTTTTTCTTAATCGTGCTGATGAATTTTTTGTAGTCTCAAATGGTCTAGAGTTAGAAGATCACATTCAAATACAAAAAAATCTTGAAAAACTCTTTGATGTTAAATTAACCATATCTATTGGATATGGCAATTCTCCATTTGAAGCAAACCTGAAAGCATATGAAGGAAAGAAAAATAATATTATTTTAAATACGGAACATAATATTTTTGGTTTTGTTAATGGTAAATCTGATTCTAAAGTAACTATTATGCACTTGGATGTAGATGATTTAACATCTAAAAGAAAAACTAATTCCCCCTATGAAATATCATCAATAATTTTTGATTTGTATTCAAAGATGTCTAAATTCTTTCTTGAAAAAAATTCTCTCACATTTTTTATGGGTGGAGATAACTTTATGGTTATTTCAAATGATGATGCAAAAAAATCAGTACAAGAGTTTATCAATAAAATGAAAACTGATGATAATATATTTCTGAATTGTGGAATTGGAAATGCATCTACAGGAAGAGATGCGGTAAAATTAGCCACAAAATCTCTTGATACTATACGGGAAATTCGAGATTCAGGAAAAGAAAAACCTGAAATTTATGAATTATCATGTTAATTAAAAACATCAGCATACTATCTGGTCCAGATTTAGATTATATTCCAAAGACTGATGTCAGAATTGAAAACAATAAATTCAAAAAAATTCAATCACATATCAAACCAATTCAGAAAGAAGAATCTATAGATTGTGAGGGATTGCTGATGATTCCTGGATTTATTAATGCGCATACACATATTGCAGATTCAATTGGAAAAGATATTTCTTTAAACAGAACAGTTGATCAAAAAATTCATCCTGTCTTTGGTGCAAAATCAAAAATTCTCAAAAATACTTCAAATGAAAATCTAGGTAATTTTATGAAAAATACCTGCTATTCTATGATTAGAAAAGGAATAACGACTTTTGTTGATTTTAGAGAAGGTGGGGCAGATGGTGCTATTTTACTAAAGAAAATCTTAACAGATATCCCCATCAAATCAATTATTTTGGGAAGGTTAGAATTTTACCACGATTCTAAAGAAATCAAACAAAATTCATCTTTTCCTAATACAAAATCTTCCGAATTTCTTACTCTGCTAAAGAATTGTGACGGAATAGGTATTAGTGGAGCAAATGAGAATAGCACTTCACTATTAAATTACTATTCAAAAATAACTAAACTTCGAGCAATACATTCTGCTGAAACCAAACAAAGTATAACTAAATCAAAAAAAATTACTGGGAAATCTGAAACTATCAGGGCTTTAGCACTAAAACCTGATTTTTTAGTTCATATGACTTATGCATCAAAATCTGATCTTCGAATTGCTTCGAAAAAAACAAGAGGTATTGTAATTTGTCCAAGAGCAAATTCATCTCTTGCTGAGGGAATTCCAGATATAGAATTGATGCAAAAGTCTGGTTGTACCTTAGCTTTAGGCACAGATAATGTTATGATAAACTCACCTGATATGTTTAGAGAAATGGATTTTATTTGGAAAGTTACAATGGGGATTCATAAAAAAAGAATTGATCCAAAAGATATTCTTAAAATGGCTACTGTAAATGGTGGAAAAATTTTAAATAAAAATATTGGAATGATTAAATCTGGAAAGATTGCAGATTGTATTTTTCTAGATAAGCATTCATTGGATTTGGAACCAATGCATAATCCACATGCTTCAATTGTTCATAGAGCAACTGAATCTGCAATTAAAGCTGTTATGATTGAGGGAAAGATTGTACATGGAAAAATCTAAACCTTTTGTTATTCTAAGTGCAGGAATTTCCATCGATGGAAAAATTTCTACAAAAAATGGTCATTCAAACTTTTCTTCAACTGAAGATATTAGGAGACTTCACAAACTTAGATCTAAAGTAGACGCAATTTTAATTGGAAAAAATACAGCATTGCAAGATAATCCTTTGTTGACAGTGCGTTACACAAAAGGAAAAAATCCTATTAGAATTATAGTGGATTCTAATGGTGAAATATCAACAAAATCTAAAATTCTAAAAACATCAAACAAAGTTCCTACAATTATAGCTGTATCAAAAAGAATAAGCAAAAATAATCTTCAAAAATTAAACAAATATCCTGTTAAAGTAATAGTTACTGGAGAAAAAACTGTAAACATGAAATCCTTGTTAAAGAAACTTTCAGATCAAAATATCAAAACATTACTAGTTGAAGGAGGAGGAACAATAAATTGGGAATTTATAAAAAAAAATCTTTTTGATGAATTGATTGTTACTATCTCTCCTCATCTCATTGGAGGAAAAAATGCAATCTCTCTAGTACAGGGAGAAGGATTTGATAAAATTTCAAAATCTCCTAAACTTCGACTCAAATCTATCAAGAGGCTCAAAAACCATCTTGTTTTAGATTATCTCAAGGTGTAAGTTATTATACTTTCTTTGAAATAAAATTACAAGAAATTGGCAGTAAAAAAGAAAACAACAAAAAGAAAAGCTACTACAAAAAAGAAGGCTGCACCAAAAAAGAAGGCTGCACCAAAAAAGAAGGCTGCACCAAAAAAGAAAGCAAGTAAATCAAAAGCTAAGAAACCAGCATTTGGTGGATATGCAATCAGTTTTGCAGGTAGATCTGAAACTGTAGAACAAGTATTTGGTAAAAAACCAATTGCACCAAGTGAAATGACTAAAAAGATTTGGGCATTTGTAAAATCAAAAAGCCTTTCTAATCGTTAAACAAATTGTTAACGAATAATCGTTAACTAATTTCTATCTTTTAATTATTTTTCATTAAATGAATAAGATATAGATATTGGATTTTATTTCAAATTATTATGTCGACTACCTCATTAAGACGCGATCATGAATTAATAGAAAAAGTCATCAAAGCAATGGAATCTACCATTCAATTACTAAATGATGGCAAGCAAATACCTGAATCAATTTTATTACCTGTAATTGATTTTTCAAAAAACTTTACCGATGTTTGTCATCATAGTAAAGAAGAAAAATCATTATTTCCAGCTTTAGAGCAGGCTGGATTGCCAACGAATATGGGACCTATTGCTATGATGTTAATTGATCATCAACGTTCCAGAGAAATTGGTTCTGAGATGGAAGCATCTGCAAAAAAATATCTTACATCTGGAGATTCAACAAAATTGATTAGTGACATGCAACAATATGTTGAACACATTACTGAACATTTATGGAAAGAGAATAATAAATTATTCATGATGGCAGAAGCAAGATTACAATATGTCTCTGAAAAAGTTGATAAGGAATTATCAGAAATTGAAAAATCTAAACTTGATGAACTTGGTAAGACAAGGGAACATTATGAAGAATTAGCTGAAAATCTTACAAAAGATGTTTCTCAGCAGAGCCAGTAACTTTGACTCATAGTATTTTTGGTCAGGTAATAGGCGTTAGAAAATTTACTAATGGTGATATTGAAGTCGATTTTTATCACGATGATGAAATTACCCAATATAGGTACTCATCAGATCCTAGTAGATTAGGTAATTTTCCAAAAGAATTAACTGAAAGTCTGGCTTCTACATTGGCTTCTGATATCTGCATTGAAATTTTCTTTGGAGATGATGGTAATCCAACATATGTTGAACTTGAAGAATGTGATGATGAGGATGATTCTGAAGATGAGGAAGAATTTGATGAGAATAATTCTGACCAATAAAATGAACTAAAGATGAATTAATTATCTATTCAACATAATGATGATGTGTCAAATTATCATAAAATCTGACTGATTTCAAATTTACAAATTCTAGCATACCATATCTGGATAATTCTCTTCCAAATCCACTATGTTTAATTCCGCCAAATGGAATTCTTGGATCTGAAATTACCACATTATTGACACTGACAATTCCTGATTCAATTCTTCTAGACATTTTATCTGCTTTTGCAAGATCTTTTGTCCAAATACTTGCACCCAGACCAAATTCACTTTCATTTGCTAATTTTACTGCTTCACTCTCATTTTCAACGATTGTAATTGGAGCTACCGGTCCAAAAGTTTCTTCTTGTGCTATTCTCATATTTGATTTTATATTTCTAAGAATTGTTGGTTTATAGAAGAATCCTTTACCTTCCATTTTAGATCCACCTAGAAGTATATCTGCACCTTTTTCTTTTGCATCATCAACTATTCCAGAAATAGTTTCTAAACCATCTTTACTTGATAACGGGCCAATATCAGTTTCAATTGACATAGGATCCCCTATTTTTAATTGGGATGCTTTTTTAATAAATAATTCAATAAACTCATCTGCAATATTTTTTCCAACAAAAAATCTTTTTGATGCTACACAACTCTGACCACAATTGATGAATCTTCCTTTTACTGCCCCTTCTGCTGCTTTTTCAATAATTGCATCATCTAATACTATGAAAGGATCACTTCCACCTAATTCTAATACACATTTTTTTAGATTCTTGGCTGCTCTTTCTCCAACTTTTGCTCCTGCATTTGTACTACCAGTAAAAGTTACAGCATTGACATCTGAATCAATAAGATGATTTGCAGATTCCACACTTCCCACTACTGTTTGGAAAATTCCATCAGGAATTCCAGATTCAGTAAATGCTTTTTCAATTTCAATACCTGATTGCATTGTTACTCTTGATGGTTTCATAACAATCACATTTCCTGCCATTAGACAAGGAGCTGCAAATCTTAATGCTTGCCAATAAGGAAAATTCCATGGCATAATTGAGCCTATAACACCAAGTGGTTCAAAAGTTAGAAAACTCTTTCTTGCATCCGTGTTTAATACTTCATCTGTAAGAAAACTATCTCCATGATCAGCATAAAACTCCAAAGCCCATGCACATTTTTCAATCTCCCCAATGGATTCTTTTAGTGGCTTACCCATTTCTGATGTAGCGACTGTTGCAAGTCTTGTTTTGTTTTTCTTTAGATATTCTACTAAATTGTAAATGTAACTTCTACGTTTCTCATAATCTTTTTTCCATTCTGGATATGCCCTCTTTGCTTTCCCTACCAAATCAAAGACCTGATTTTTATCCATTGCAGAATAATCTGTGATATTTTCACCTGTTGCTGGATTTACTGTAGTAATTTGACTCAAGGATATTCCACAGATTTTCTCCTATTTATTCTAGTAACCCAATTTACAATTATTCTATTTAATAAATCTCAAAAATTAATCAAAAAGTTTGCTGCATATCTTTTTTTATTTCATCTATCTTCTTTTGATATGCTTTTTTAGATTTATCATTCTTTTTTAGATTCAAAACATTTTGACAGTATGGGCATTTGAACATCCCATCAAGAGCATTTTCAAATGTTACTCTGGGACAATCTTCGTTTCCACAGTGATAGAAATCTGATGCATTTTCATAATCTAATCTTTGTTGTAATCTTTCATCAATTTTCTTCTTTTGATTTTCAATAAAATGTTCCACTTCTTCTCTTCTAGTTCTCCATCTATACACAAACCATCCTTTTCTTTCATCTTTTACCCTAATTCCTGTAATGAGAGATTTTCCAAATAGATCATACAATACTTTTCTTACCATATTGATTCTAAGACCAGTAGAACTAGCAATTTCTTCATCAGTAGCATCTTCTGCTTTTAGTAGAGATCTTGCGACTTTGAGGTATTCATCTCCTCCAATCATTGAAGCAATTCTAACAAAAGGGTCTTCGTATTTGTCTACCAACTCTAAAGACTCCTAATTTTCTACTATTAATCCCTTGTTTCTACCACTTGCACATTTTTGCCATTTTTGGTAGGAATGATCTTTCTTTTTGCATTGGGAAACTCTTTTTCAAATTGCTTGCCTTCTTGAATACGATCTAATAGAATTGCTAAAGCACTAATCTCTGAATGAGGTTGATTTCCAACCCCTACATTATAATCTGCTAATTCGTAAATATCTCTTGGAACTTTTTCAGCACCTACAACAATCAATAGATTATCTTCATCCCGAATTTTTTCTTGAGCATCACTGATTTTTTCACCATACATAGAAAGATGAACTATTTTGAATCCCTCATCTTTTTTCTTTTTTACAATTGGTTTCCATTTTTCAATAAACTCAACTTTAAAATTTCCTCCCCAAGTAGTGTTTATCTTTTCAATAGTATCTTTGATTTCTGGATTAATCTCAGTCATGTAGATTCGTTCTGCACCAAATCCTCTAGAAACAAGTGCAACATGTGTTGTTACTCTATCGTCTCTTACTAGACGTTGTCCTATTCTAACTACTTCAATTACCAAATGTTTTCTCTACTCCTGACAATGTGTTATTTTTTGGTTTTTGATAATTTTGACTTTCTATAATTTCTTTAATTAGTTCTTTAAGTTGATTAATATTTTTTCCAGTTTTAGCAGAAACTGAAATTACTTTTTTATTTTCAGTTAAATTAAGGAATTTGATTTTTCGCTCTATCTCTGAATTTTCTAATAAATCTGATTTATTTAGAGCAAAAACTACTTTGTTTTGTTCTACTCCTAACTCACTTAATGTTCTCATGCAACTAGAAAATTTCTTTTTTAATTCAGTAATTGCATCATTGATATCAATTACTAAAATAATTACGTCTGTATGTTTCAATTCTTCTAGTGTAGATTTGAATGCATCAATCATGTATGCAGGTAATTTACTGATAAAACCAACAGTATCTGCAATCAAAAATGGTTCCTGATTAATCATCAATCTTCGAGTAGTTGTCGTAAGTGTTGTAAACAATTCTTTACTTTGGGTCTTTGCCTCACCAGTTGCTTTGTTAAACAATGTTGTTTTTCCAGCAGAAGTATATCCTGCCAGTGAAATTGTCTTGAATCCCATCCTCTTTCTTCCTTGTCTATGTAGCTCTCTTTGTTTTCCAGCTTTTTCAAGCTTGGATCTTATTGTTTGCATTCTATGTTTGATATCATTATAATACACATCAACCTCAAATTTTCCTATTCCCATAAATCCAGGCTGTTCTCCCATATTTGCAAGTCTAACTTTTTCTTTAGCTCTTGCCATTTCATATCTTAATTGTGCTAATTTTACTTGTAATTTTGATTCTGCACTTGATGCTCTACTTTCAAAAATTTCAAGAATTAATGCTTCTCTATCTAAAACTTCTCTATGCAATACTGTAGCAAGATTATAGTTTTGACTTGGTTTTAGAATCTCATCATATATGATAACATCTGGTCTTAATTTTTCTGATATTTCTTCTAATTGTTCTACTACTCCCCCACTGATACCATACTTTGGTTTTTGTAGATAATTTTGTCTAATCACATGAACTACGCTATAACCTGCAGCATTACACAATCCTTTTGCTTCATTTACTGAGTCTTCCTGATCATATGTGATTAAAATTGCAGAATTCATTCTAATTTACTGGTTTATTTGAATCTAAGATAATTGTATTGGACATATTTTTGAAATCAATCAGATTTTTTTAGTGTTTTTTCTATATTCATATTCAACACAATTTCAGCTATATCGCTAGCGTATTCAGAAATTCTTCGAATATTCTCCGTCATCCTTCGAATCCTGTAAATCTCCTCATCATCCTTTAATGATTTTGAAGCATCCCTTACTTTTTTCTCATATTTTGTAATTTCATTAATTTTTGTAATTGTTTTTTCAGCCTGGATATAATCTTCTTTGAATAATGCTAAACATGAATCATCTAAAACAGACAAACAAAATTCATTCATTTCTTGCAATTTTTTTAAAATCTCTTTTTTTACAGGTTTTTTAAATTCAATTATATCTTTGGCAATAAATGCTGCATGATCCCCAGTTCTTTCTATGTTTTTTACAATCAGTCTATACCCTAAACAATTCCTAGCATTTCTGAAACCCATTTCTTTTAACATGTGCTCATTTTGAATTGCAATCTTTAGTTGTCGAATAATATAGAATCCAAACCTATCAACTTCATCATCTGTATTGATGACTTCTTGAGCCAATTCTAAATTATTTTCTTTTACTGCTAAAATTGCATCACTAGACATTGATTTTGCCAAGTGAATCATACGTTTGAAAGCACCATCCACTGATAATTCTAATAAATTAACCAGAACCTGGACTGTAATTCCACCACTGGAGTCTGCAATTATTTCAGAACCCATCAACATTCGTTTTACTGCTTCTTTGACTGTGTTTCTTTGATGAGCACTTAATCTTCCATTTTTTGGCTTTACATTAATCGTCTTAAATCCTAAAAAATACAATGAAATTAATTTTCTAACAATTGCAGATGCTTCTTCTTCTCCATCAATTTCAATTACTGCATCTTCTTTTTTTTGCGTTCTAGATTCAAATTTTGGGGGATACAGCTCTAATGTTGATGAACCTTTCCTTACCATTCTAATTTGATCTCCTTGTTTGAGCCCTAATTCCATAATCCATTGTTTTGGTAGAGAAACAATGTATGATGATTTGCCAGTAAATTGAATTTTCCTTGTTTCTTCACCCTCTACCATAATCTAAAGGGAAAATTCTATTCTATATAGATTGATCTTTCGAATATAGTCTAACATTGAACTAATATTTAGAAAAAATCCTGCTATGTATATGGATCATATTCTAAAACTTCAGTATTCTCTTGATGCATTGTTTGGTACTGGAACATCAAAATTTTTGCCAAAAGAAATTGAGATGACTTTTTCACGAAAAACTGGAAGAATTAGAACAGTATCCCATAAAGGAAAACTACTTTGCACTTTGCGAATTGATGGAAGCCTGGCTATTTCTACTCATTTTGCTCAGTTATTGTTAAAAAATAAAAAATTTAGAGAAAACTGTGTTGAGATAAATGCAGATGCGGCTCCATTTGTTGAACAAGGGAGATCAGTATTTTGTAAGCATGTAGTATTCTGTGGAAAAAATGTACGTATTGCTTCAGATACTCCTGTTTTATTCAAAAATAAAGTAATTGCAGTTGGAAGGGCAATTTTATCTTCAAAAATGATATCTGATTTTGATAGGGGAGTAGCCATCAAAGTCAGAGATAGTTTAAAAAGTCGCAATGAGGAAATAAAATCATGATGCGAGGAGGCAACCGCGAAATGCGACGAATGATGGATAAGATGGGTCTAGATATGAATGAATTATCCAATGTTCAAGAGGTAATTATTAAAACTGATAAAAAAGAAATCATAATTTCAAAACCTTCTGTTACTGAAATGAAAGCAAAAGATAATTCTATTTTTACAGTTACTGCTGATAGTTATGAAGAAAGAGAATTAGAGGTTCCTATTTTCTCAGAAGAAGATATTCAGTTGGTCAGCCAGCAAGCTGGTGTTGATGAGGAAAAAGCTAAAAGTGCTTTAGAAGAGGCTGGAGGCGATCTAGCTAGAGCAATATTGCTTTTAACCACAGGATAATTTCAGAATTTTCTCATTTTTGTGCGTAAAATTGAATGGTTTGACAATATGTTTTGATTCTAAATTCTATAACAATTTTTTAAAGTGACTTTACGAATTCACGTAATTTTTGAGTTTTTTCTTCAACTGATAACGGTAATAGTTCTTCCATCATTAATTTCATTTCAATTTTTTTTGCTTCCTTCTCTTCATCAGATAAAGACTCGAATTGTAGTTTCATAGACATAAAATACATGATCATCTTTGCCCTTTCATCAAGTGATAATGCAAAGAAAGCATCTTTCACTTCGCTCCATTGTTGTTTTTTAATTTCCCTTTCTTCAGGACTTAAATCAGCATAGTGGTCTTTCCATTTTTTGTTAGATTCTTTATCAGAATGTTTAGAGTGTTTCCAATCCTTTTTTGAAACACCATCTGAAACATACAATGCTTCTCCATTTCCAGCATCAACTACAACTTTATGGAAAATGTCATCATTGGCTAAAACACCAATTTTGTAGACAAGAAATCCTTGAGTAACATCAAGTTTTCCCCACAATGCTTTACCATTTTCAACAGAATTTTCAGCTACAGCCATTGCAACACTAAGTACGATTTGTGCTTTATCTGAATAATCATTAGATGTTTCAGTAATTACTATGGTTCCCGTAATTTCTGGAATAGTAAATTGTCCATATTCAGCACTAACATCATTTGGTGAATAAGATAGAGCAGTAATTGTGAAAATACTTGCAATTATCATCAATGGAATTGTAATTTTTGATTTAGGGATTTTAGTCAAGGAATATTTTGCAATTTTAATCTCTTATAACGATCTCTACTAACTTTGCCTGCTGCTAATTTGAACCTAAAATCTTTGATTTAGGCATAGATCACGCCTATGAAATGAATGATTTAAGTAATGGAATTATTAGATTCGATGTATAATGAGTAGCATGGCTGAATCAAAAGTTACAGGAATTATCAAATCTTTGAATGCTTTAGAAGACGATTTAGATTCATTAACC
>JAHELP010000042.1 GCA_024644105.1 Candidatus Nitrosopumilus sp.
CCAACTTTGAGATTTGAAGAATCGCCAATTGATAATGGATGAAGTAGAGATAAATCTGCATTAACTTTGATTATTGCAATATCTGTATATTCATCTGTTCCAATAATTTCTGCATTATATGATCTACCATCAAGAAATGTAACTACGACTTTGGTAGCATCTTTTACCACATGGGCATTTGTAATGATGTGTCCCTTTTTGTCAAATACAAAACCAGAACCAACTCCTCCTGACACTTCTTCTGTTACTCCTCTCTGCACATTAACTCTAACAACTCCTGATTCTGATTTTTCAAAAATTTGAATTAATGATAATTTCTTTGTAAATACTGGGGTTACTTCTCCTACTGTGTCTGTTGAGTGTCCATTTGTTACACTGATTTCGGGTTTCAATGATTCCGGTGGAGAGATAAACAGCACTGCAACAATTACAATTACTATTGCAGCTCCTATAGCCCCACCTACAAATACTCCTGATTTGTCCATGAGATTTTTCCTTCTTTATTTTCTATCTAAAAGGCTTGCTATACACTGATTGAACTTTGAGAATGATCTTTCATGGAATAACTTCTTCCTCTCCAAGTAACCGATGATGATCTTTTTGCCTGTAGTAACCCACTCAAAAATCCTAAAATCACCACAAAACTTCCTAGTGGGGCAAACATGGCATATCTTAATTTCAATTTTAGTCCTATTTTTACTTCAATTATTGCTCCAATGTAAATTAGAATTGAAGTAATTGCTGATGAGATACAAAGTAATTTCCCAGATGTTGATTCTACTGGTAATAAAATGGATGTTGCAAATATTGGAAATGGAACAAATAACAAAAATACAATTGCAAAAAATATTCCTATTGCTATCTTTCCACTTTGAAGGTATAATGGAACCATTAGTCTTTTCAGTGCATTCCACAAGGTGCCCTTGTCTCGAGCCCAAATAGCCTCAATAAGATGCTCTCCTCGAACCATTTTCATTTTGTATCCTGCCTCCTTGACTTTTTTGCCTAGAGCCCCATCTTCAATTATTTCATGTTTTACCCCTTCATGCATTCCAACTTCTTGATATGTCTCTTTTTTCAAAATAAAAAAACTACCAAAAAAATAACCTGTTTTTTTTGCTGGATTATTTACATTCAAAGCTGAAAATCTTGTATGTAAAAATGTAGAAATCATCGGTAGTGTAATGTTTGTCCAAAAATCAAATGTGAGCATTTTTGGAATTGCAGACAATGCATCTAAATCAAAAGAATTCAAATGAGATACTGCAAGTGATACCACGTTTTCTACATGTGTTGTATCTGCATCAGTAAAAAGCAAAAGTTCTCCGGTTGCTTTTTTGTAGCCCTCCATACATGCCCAGTTTTTACCCATCCATCCTTCTGGTTTTGGTCTAGCAGAAACTGGAATAACATTTGGATATTTCTTTTCATAGTTTGAAATTATTTCTGCTGTAGAATCCTCTGAGGAATCATCAATTACTATAATTTCATAATTTTCATAATCTTGCTTAATTAAAGAATCCAAACATTTTCCTAAAAACTCTTCTTCATTTCTTGCTGGTAATATTATTGAGACTTTGGGTTTTGTATTTGATGTATTTGTAAATTTGTCAAGATAAGGTGTCAGTCTGAATGAATTTATCATTGATTTGATGAGGTATATCCATGCCCCACTAATGCCAATTAAAATTGCAATTACAATATAATTGAAAATATCTAAAATAGCATCCATTTACTCTAACTCTCAATTTCTTCTTTAATGCTCTGCATTGCTTGCTCTGTCCCGCTTTTGATGTGTTTTTTGATCATCCCTGTAAACATGCCCATCATACCTGTTAGTTTAATGTCCCAATATGTGGAAAGCATGGTTTTGTCATCCTTTGGGATTAGTGATACAATTTTTTTACCGTTAATGATGCCTTTGGTAAATTTTGCCTCAATTTTCTCCTTGGGGTACATTTTCACTTCTTGCAAACATTTTTGATCTCTGAATGCAATTGTAACTTCTCTTTTGACCGTATCTCCCTCTTTGGAAATATTTCTCACTTCCTTTGTCCCCTTCCAAAATTTTGGTTCATTGTCTATATCTGAGACAATCTCCCAAACTTTGTCTATCGTTGCGTCAATTTCCACTTCAACTTCGATAGTAGCCATATCTTAACATCATTGACGCTACATCAAATATATTAGATTCCTACTGCATTTGAAATAGACTGTGATGGGTAACATGCCTAAAATCCGGAACATTAACTCCAGTTCCAATGGCGTTTGCCATTCTTCCGTCACAGTCACTTAATATTTAAAATAAAATGAAATCAACAAGATACAT
The DNA here is from genome assembly GCA_024644105.1 of Candidatus Nitrosopumilus sp. Taxonomy (GTDB): domain Archaea; phylum Thermoproteota; class Nitrososphaeria; order Nitrososphaerales; family Nitrosopumilaceae; genus Nitrosopumilus. Next base: position 2,330 of record JAHELP010000042.1, read on the forward strand.
GCCAAAAATTGAAACTTTAGACGGTTCTGGGTTTTGGAAAAACGCATATGCACATCAACGTGGAAAATTATTGAAAAAAGTCAATGTTCCTGAAGACCAAATCATTATACTCGTCAATAAAAAATACATGGAGCTACCTGCTGCACTTAGATATGAAATTGAAACTAGTGGTATTGATAAAAAAGAACTACAATGACATTCGAAATTCATTTTAACGGGGAAAATTTAGTTTAATCATGTCTACAGTAACATATGATGATTTTGCAAAGTTAGACATTAGAGTTGCAAAAATAATTAAAACTGAACCAATTGAAGGAAAATCTAGAATTATCAAAGGTACAATTGATTTAGGAACCGATGATCAACGAGATGTCATTATAGGTGGTGCGCAATATTTTCAACCTGATGATATTGTGGGAAAAACTGTAATTGTAATTGCAAATCTTGAACCAAAAAAAATGGCTGGGGTTGAATCCAATGCTATGCTTTTGGCAGCTGATGTTGATGATAAACCATATTGGTTGACTGTTACAGAAGATGTTCCTTTAGGAAGTCCAATTAAATAATTTAATTTTAAAAATTAATGAAAATAGGTTTTTGACTTATGATATTAATCATAAATCATTAATTTTTTTTCTTCTAATAATGCATGTAAGTTGTTTACAGAACGATACACATCTGGTTCTTGTTTGGCACCTGTACAGACAAGTTTTCCTGATGAGAACAACAGAATAACAGTTTTTGGGTCTAACATTCTGTGAATGAGTCCTGGAAATTGTTCAGGTTCATACATACTTCTTGGTAATGTTCTGGCGGCTTGTTCTAGATGGATTTTTCCACCTAAATTGATGGATGCAACAATGTTTTGAATTGTCACTACTGCATCTTTTTTAACTTTAATTCCGCCTTTTCGAAGTTTTTGTACAACTGTTTTGACTGCTTTTCTGGCCATTTCCTCAGATTTTGAACCAGTACATACCATTTTGCCTGAAGTGAAAATCAATGTTGCCGTCTTTGGAGTTTTAAGTCTGAAAACTAACCCTGGAAATTGATCCGGATGATATTCTACATCTGGAAATGTCTTAGTAATCTCATTAAGATCCATCTTCTGCATTACATCTGCTGAAGCTACAACATTTTCGACACTTACGATAGGTTTTGTTTGTGGCATATTCGGCTTTTTTTGTATTTGAACTATAATAAAAGCACTCGCCATTATTTACTCTCAAATACACATTTTTTCCATATTGTCATGTAATTCTGTCTTGAATTTTGGACGAATGCTTTAATTTGGTTCAGAGGAGTCTTGAATCTAGTGAATTTTACAAATTTTGATCTTGATCAGTTGTTCTCCATGAGTGATGATTCTAATCCTCTAATGATGTTGATATGGATACTTCCGATAATTCTTTTTGTTTTCTATGGGCAACAAATTCAACTATTTGTAACTTCAAGAGAAATTAAAAAAGGAATTAAAAAATTAGATGCTTTTAGAATAGAGTCTAGAGAAGAGTTAATTAATTATCTTAAAAATAATTTGAAATCAAAAGATGATCCTGTAAAAAAGATTGATCAATTCTTAGATTATTTTACAATAATGCCTGTAGATATGGATCCTAATGGGTTAGTTGACAAAGTTCAACATGTTGTTAGGTCTAGAGAAGACTATACTAGAGAGCATGTGAAATCACTTACTCCTGAAATGTCTGATGTTGAATTAACCAAAGTTCAAACTTTGCTTGAAATTGCCTCCTCTTTACAAATGATATACAAAATAATCAATCACATGTTTTTGACTGCTAAAAAACAAAACAATTATCCTTTGATTTTACCACTACAGATGATTCTTCCTTTTATAATGGAGCAGGCAGAGGCTATGAAAGATGCTATCCCTGCAATTAAAAGTGGTCAACCATTAGGTGATGGAATTGGACCAATGATTGTAGGAAAAATGATGTTGGATAATCCAAAAGAAATAATTTCCTTTCAAACTGTTCTTTCTAAAACAAATTTTGAAGATCGAAAATTATTTCTACTAAAAGCTGAAGGTCCCGGTTCTATAGTAGGACGACCTGCTGATGCATTGGAAAAAATTGTTTCTGAAAATAAAATTGATTCAATAATAATGATTGATGCTGCATTAAAAATGGAGGGTGAAGACTCTGCATCTGTTGCTCAAGGATTTGGTGCTGCAATTGGTGGGATTGGTACTGAAAGATTCCAAATTGAAGCAATTGCTACTAGCAAAAAAATCCCTGTCTTCTCCATTGTTGTTAAACAATCAGTAAAGGAGGCCATTACTCTTATGACAAAAGAAATTGCTGATACTGCTGAAGTTGTGAGAGCACAAGTTCATGAGATGATTCAAGAAAATACCAAGGTAGGTCAATCTGTGGTTGTTATTGGAGTAGGTAATACTTCGGGAGTTCCACAATGATATTTTCAAAGACAAAAATCACCACTGCTTATACTGTAGAGCAGTGTACAAAATGCGCCACATTAACAAAACGAAAATTTGCTCAAGGTGATGTGTTGTTTGCAGAAGGCGCAAAATGTAATTCATGTGATGGATTAATCCGGATTGAGAAAATATTTGGTGAAATTACTGAGCAGTAAATATTAGATTATTTTGTTCTATATTTTACATTACAGCTAGGACAATACCATGAAGATCCTTCTCCTTGTTCTTTGAACATGAATCCTCCACATTTAGGGCATGGTCTAACTTCTTCACTCATTTTCTAATCATTTTATTATTATTCTGCTTTGGTTGTTACTATTGCTCCCGTCTCATTTGGAATGAATGTATGTTCTGCCTGAGCAACCCTCTGCTCATTTACTTCCACTAATACTGGATATGCTTGGACTGCTTTTTTCTTTATCAGAAAATCTAATAGTTCTCTTGCTTTCTTTTCTTCCCATTCCTTTGTAATCCATCGTAATGCAAAAGGCAACATATTGCAATTTTGCCAAATGAAATCTAGCAATCTGTCTGCCTCTTCATTTTTTGTTTTCTTGCGTGAGTTAAGAGCAAAAATATTTTTAATTTTACCATTTCTAACAAATCCGCCCCCTTGCTCTGTTGTAACAAATGGTTCACATGCATACGCTGAATTATCGGAAAGTGAAAATCCGCCAATTGACCAGATATTTGGAATGGATTTTCCTGCATGGATAGTGTACTGCTCTAATGAATGACCACTAAGGTTTGCAATTGGTTTGAAACCCATTTTTTTAATTGTTGTTTCAATAGTTCGACCAATATCACTTGCTTTAACTCCTGTTTTTATCATTGACATTGCATTACCTAATGCTTCTTCTGCAGCTTGAACCAATCCGTCATACTGAGCATCATAACAAACAGTTACTGCCGTATCTGCAATGTAACCATCAATTTGTGCACCAAGATCTATTTTTACCAAATCTGTATCTTTTATCGTAATAGGATCATTTGGTTCTGCAGTATAGTGAGCTGCTATTTCATTAATACTTGCATTTACAGGAAAAGCACATTTTGCACCTCTTTTTTTAATTTCATTTTCTACTTCTTCACAAATCTCAAAAACTGATTTCCCTATCCAGTCTTTGACTCTGACCATCTCTCTAACTTCAGCTGCAATTTTACCTGCTTTGAGGTATTGTTCTGTTTGCACGTTTTCGATCCTAATTTTGCCTTTAAAATGATTATCTGTGAAGCTTAAATTGGGCAATTCTTTGGATTTACTGGGATCGTGGTCTAGCTTGGTATGATTCTGCGTTTGGGACGCAGAGGTCGCGAATTCAAATTTCGCCGATCCCACCATCATTATCTTATTATCAAATAGATTCATTATTTTATTGCCGAGCAATGAAGAAGAGTTAGAGTAATGACTTTGATATGAAGTAACTAATTGAGTCTGAGCTCCGGCATGTTTTTATGAATATTTTATCTCCTTGATTCTATTGAAATTTGATAAACGAGATATTGTTTTAGTTGTAGGACTTTTTCTTTTCATGATTGGTTTGACCCCTTTTACTGGTCTTGCTGCTGCTGCAGTTCTTGTGATTATCATGTTTTTTGGAATCAAATTATACGTAGAAAAAAGAAAGCAGTCCATTGCAAGTGATGTTGGAGAAGGATTATGCATGGAATGTGGTTCTGTGGTAGTTGATAAAAAATGCCCAAATTGTGACTATTCACGAGAATAACTCCTACGTATGCCTTAAAACCAAAAAATTGGCTTGGTTATTGATGACTTTAAGATATCTGACTTTAACAATAAGCTCAACTTTTCCTCAATCCCATTCTAAAATGAGTCCTTTAGGCAATCAAATCAGGAATTAACCATGAATCGCTATCTGCCAATCCTATTTTCTATATTCTTTCTTGCAGGAGTTATAGCTCCAGCATATGCACAGACATCTGACCATGTTGTAATTAATGAAGTTGAAATCAATCCCCCCGGAGATGATTCTACTTCAATTTCTGAATGGGTAGAACTCTACAACCCAACTGATTCAAATGTAGATATTGGTGGATGGAAAGTAGCATCAACTACTGTTCTCAAAAAAACAATGACTATTTCACCTGGAACTATAATTAAACCTGGCCAATTTTTGACTTATTCTTACCAAAATGTTTGGTTCACCGATGCAAACGAATCAGTTGAACTTAGAGATAAAAATAATGTAGTTATTGATAAAACTCCTGCACTTACTGATATACAAAATAGTTTTACTTCTTGGCAAAGACTCTATGACGGATTTGATTCTGATAGTTCCACTGATTGGAAATTTGTAACCTCAACTGCTGGTTCTTCTAATGGTAAATTAATACAAACACAAGATAAAGGCGGAGTTACAGTTACTGCTTCATCTGATAAATCATCATACTTGTTTGGTCAAGTAGCTGTAATTTCTGGAAGTGTTTCTGAAGAAGTGTATAAGGTAAAACCTTTTTTCCAACCCGAACAAATTGTAATCTCTATCAGTGGACCTAATTTTAATAAAATAATTAAAATGTATCCTGATCTTAATTTGAAATATAAAACTACACTAAGTTTACATCAAGTATTAGGAATTAATGAGGGAATTTATGATGTTGTTGTAACTTATGCAGGATCATCATCTAACACAGTTTTTTCTGTAGGAACTGAATTATTCGAGCAAACAATCAAAGAAGATTCTGACATTAGTCTTCTAACTGACAAATCTCAATATTTGCCTGGAGAAAATGTTTCCATTACTGGCTTTGCCTCTGAAATTATTGAATTTGAAGGCATGTCATTTACAGTAAGTGATGCTGATGGTAAAATTATTGCAAATGGGAATCTTTTTCCAACTAAAGGGAAATTTTTAACAACTGTTTATCTTACAACTGTATCTCCAAATTATGGAACCTATACCATAAATGCAAAATATTTTGATAAATCTGTGTCTACTACCTTTGAAGTAGTTGAGGATATCAAAGAAGACGTCCCAATTTCTCTTTGGACTGACAAACTTGCCTATGGGTTAGGTGATACGGTATCAGTTAGTGGTAGAATAAACAATGTCTGGATAAGCAATTTGGATTTAGAAATTGTACAAACAAAGCAGTCATCTCTTAGTTCTGCCGGAGGGTCTGGATTTAAAATTCTAGATAGTGTAAAAATAATGGGTGATGGCTCATTCACATATTCCTTTAAAATTCCAAACAATTCAGCTAGATTAGGAGATTACAAAATTACTGTATCTAAAGAAATTGGTTCTGCCTCAATTGTTGCATATGCTGTAAAAGATCCTGAAACTTTTGTTCCATCCACTGAACCTCTAACCGTTGAGACTGATATGGATGTCTATGAATTCAATGACAAAATAACAATTAGCGGTTTTGTTAAAGATCCGTTTGGTAATTCAAGTTACATAACTGGTAGTGCTGTAAAGATTTCTATTTATCACGAAGGCGGTGCTCCTCTAAAAATTACTGATTTGCAAGAAGCAAAAAGATTAGGTGGTGGTGGTGAGATTAATTATGATTTTACCGCTATTCCTGAAACCTCTGGACGATATTCAATTCAAGTTGCTGCTACGCCAAATATTTTCACTGAAGGAAATTATGTTGTAAAA
>JAHELP010000043.1:0-1589 GCA_024644105.1 Candidatus Nitrosopumilus sp.
GTAAGTCTTGATAATAGATGGTATAACGAACATCTTGTTTATACTCATGTTCCTGATGGATTCCTTACTCTAGAAGCAACGGATGGACAGATTGTTGATAGCAGTGAATTTTTCAAACAAAGAGAAATTTACTATGGTGAAGGTGGATTATTTGAACAAACTTGGTCTGGTTATCCAAATTCAAGAGGTGAAAATAGTGCAGAACTTGGAGGTGTATCTTATTCTGGTTTAGGTGGATTAGATGTTTCACCACCACTAAGTTGGATCTTTGAGCCAAACTTTTTGCTTTCATTTCCAAGTGAATCAGTCCATATAATGAGATACAAAGATGTTCATGACAGAATGGAAATTTTATATCCTTACTTCCTATATGATTTATTTGGAAAAGAATTAGATTCTCTTCCAGTTACTGATGGCGAAAATTCCTATTGGTTAATTCCTTTAATTATTGGATTTGACACAGGTGATGTTCCTTGGTCAGTAGGCAATCCATATTTACGTTTAGTAGGATATGCACTAGTTGATTCTTACAATGGAGATATTCAATTACTGAAAACCGGAGATGATTTCTTTACTGAAATGTTTGCAAGTCAATATTCTGATCAATTCAAACCAATGCCAGCTTGGTTAGAAGAACAAATCAGATATCCTGTTGAATTATTTAATTGGAAGACAGAAATGTACAATATCTACCATGTAACAAATGTTGAGACTTTTATTCAAGCCAACGAATTTTATGAAATTCCACGTGGTCTTGATACTTACTATGTTCAAGCAAAACCCCCAGGATTTAAACAAACAGAATTTTTGGGATTACTATCTTTAGAACTAAAAGGATCTCAAGGAAGAAATCTTGCTGGATATATGGTAGTTGAAAATGATTTAGATAATCTTGGTGATATGCAATTTTATGAAGTTCCATTGAATTCTACTACTAAATTGATTGGACCGACTGCAGTAAGAGAAGCACTTGATAGAGATCCAGAATTTGCTCAATTAAAGACACTTTTACGAAATCCACGAATTGGTGATAATATTTTATATCGTGTAGGCAATCATGATGTCTACTTTATTCCAGTTTACACTGCTGGTGCAGGTGGTGTAGTTGCTCAACTTGGTACTATAGCAGCTGTAGGTGCAGCATTTAACGGAGAATATTTTGTTGGATTAGGAGCAACGCAAGAAGCAGCATTTGAACAGTACCTGAAAAAAGTTTCAGGTGTAGCATCTACCACTACTACAGCTGATACAGATTATGTTGAATTAGATAGAATTGATAGAATTAATATCATAAAGTCAGTCTTTGAAGAAAATGATATTGTAGTATCTGAACCAACATCAATTCAAATTCCACTATCATTCAATGAAGGAGAATTATTCTTCTTCACTGAAAATGATCGTGCAGATGCAGAAGAATTCTTAGATAAATTCATTGATGACTTTGTAAAACCACGAAGTGATAGAGTCTTCATGTGGGAAGAAGACACTAATCTCAATATTGGAACTGTATTTGTAAAAGATGGACTTCCGGAGATACATTATGTCTCAATTGAGGTTGGCAACTAATTGCTACTAGTTGTTGATAATGG
>JAHELP010000043.1:1689-8379 GCA_024644105.1 Candidatus Nitrosopumilus sp.
TCATGTGGGAAGAAGACACTAATCTCAATATTGGAACTGTATTTGTAAAAGATGGACTTCCGGAGATACATTATGTCTCAATTGAGGTTGGCAACTAATTGCTACTAGTTGTTGATAATGGTTCCATATACACAAAAAATCTAATTAATTTTTTAACTCAAAAAAATATTTCTTTTGAAAAACAAACACCTCACAATTTAGATTTAGATTGCCTTGTAAATTACAATTCTTTCATTCTTTCTGGGAGAAAAAAAAATGAAAAAAAGATTAATGAAATAAACTCAAAAATAATTAAATATTCTATTCAAAATAATACCAAATTATTAGGAATTTGCTATGGGGCAGAAATTCTGGCTCTTACTTTAGGTGGTACTATTAGAAAAACTACCCTTCAAAAAGGAAATGAGAAAATACAAACTATATCAAGTAATTCAATCTCTAATGGCTTTTTAGATGTATTTGAAAGTCATGGCTTTGAGATATCAAAACTACCTGATGTTTTAATCCCCCTTGCAAAATCCAAAAATTGTAAATATGAAATAATTCAATATGAAAAAAAACCCATCTTTGGAACCCAATTTCATCCTGAAATGAGTCAAGATGGAAATGATTTAATTGAAAAATTTTGTTTACTTTGATTGATTTTAATAACTCTCAAAATTTCTTATTTTAATGGAAGAAGAAAATCATGAATTACTTTTACCACTTGTAGATGAAGAAAATATTTGTCTACCATTACCAATCAATGTAGTCTCAAAATATTGGAACATTGATTTACCAATGGCAGAAGCTATAGAAACAGCAAAAAAATATTCTGGATTTGATGGAAGTATTTTAATCGAAGGAATAGAAATGGCAGAAAGACATGGACTAACATGCAAAATAGTTCATTCATCTTTAAATGAATTAAAAAAAATTATTGATTTAGGAATTCCTCCAATTGTAATTCTTCCTGGAATTCCCGAAATTACACAGCATGCATCAGTAATTACAGGTTATGATAATGAAGAAAAAACAATTTTACATTACATTCAAACGGGGAACCAAGAGGGAGAACAACAAGAGGGGGTAATACCTCAAGATATATTTGAAAAAGAATGGTCTGAAGAAGGAAAATTATTAATCATTTTAGCTCCATCAGATATTTTATCATCTCTAACATTTGAAGATGATTCTCACGAAAAATCTAATAGATTATGTCTTATTTCTGAGAAACAAAATATTTTAAAAAATTTCTCTGAAGCTCTTGGATCTCTTAAACAGGCAGTTAAACTAAATGATTCTAATCCAACTGCTCTAAACCTATTAGGAACTATATTAAATGCACAAAATTCTCCTGAATGTGTAAAGTATTATGAAAAATGTCTAGAAAATAATAGAAAATCATATCTAACATACAATGGTTTAGGAAATTTTTATCTTAAAACAAACCAATTTGAAAAGGCAGAAAAATATTACACAAGTGCTATTGAAATTAATCCTAAAAGATCTGCCAAAATTTACAAAAATCGTGCTTATCTTAGAGAAAAACAAAATAAAAATTCTGAAGCTAAAGAAGATCTGAAAAACTATTTGAAATATTTTCCTAAGGCTCCTGATAGAGGCGTAATAGAACAAGCCATTAGAGAATTATAATGCGGAGTGCGGGATTTGAACCCGCGGCCTTCAGCTTGGGAAGCTGACGTCATACCAGACTAAACTAACTCCGCCTAGAAGAAATTCATTAACTATGATTAAATATCTTAATTGCTTAATCACGTTATGGATGCAAGATGTCCTGAATGTGAAAAGGTTGCAATATTAGATGATGATGTCACCAATGTAAAATGCCCTCATTGTAATTTTGAATCTGATTATGAATCCTATTTAGAAATTATGAAAGACCAAGCAATCAATATGTCTTCTGAGTATATTCCTGATAGACCTGGAATCTAGTTACCAATAATTTCCTTTATCTGAGCAATCTAGATGCGCACCACAATTTGGGCAAAACATATGGCATGCTTGCATATCCACCATTTTATTTTCACATTTCGGACATCTGATCTCTTCGACCATGCCTATCTTTGACATTCTTGATTTAAAAATAATGTCCAAAGGTTAATTAGTCCTTCAACTTTTTTTTGGAATACTTGGCAAACTTCAAGCTTACAATATCTGATATTAAAGGAAAATCAGTTTCAAAAGAACTCAAAGATAGTGATGCTAATCCTTTGTTAGGATTACAACTTGGAAATGAAACTGATGCATCTATTGTTGGACTAACTGGAAAAATAAAACTCACTGGCGGAAGTGACAAATCTGGAGTTCCTATGAGAAATGATGTTCATGGTGCTGCAAGAAAACAAGTTTTACTTTCTAAAGGAGTTGGATTACAAGATGCAGAATATGGACAAAGAAAAAGAAAATTAATGCGTGGAAATACTGTGTCTGAAGAAATCTATCAAGTAAATTGTAAATTTGATGGAGAATTACCAGTTGAAGCTCCTACTGAAGAATCTACAGAAGAAAAAACTGAAGATAAAAAAGAATAACTTAACATATACCGATTCTACTTTTTGACTCATGCATTGGAGAGAAACTCTTCCAGACTGGTACATAAAAAAATATGGCTATCAACCATGTGTTAACATTGGTACTGCTGGTCATGTAGACCATGGAAAAACCACTCTAATACAGGCTTTAACAGGATCTTGGACTAGTGTACATAGTCAAGAACTAAAACGTGGAATTACAATACGAGTCGGTTATTCTGATGCAGCTTTTTACAAATGTAAAAAATGTGAAGAACCTTTAGGATATTCTACTACTCCAAAATGTAACAATTGTGGAAAAGAAAGTGAACTATCTAGAGTTGTTAGTTTTGTAGATAGCCCTGGACACGAAAGTCTGATGGCAAATATGCTCTCTGGTTCTGCATTAATGGATGGTGCATTACTTTTAGCTGCTGCAAATGAAAAAGTTCCAAAACCTCAAACAAAAGAACATCTTTTAGCACTTCAAACTCTTGGAATTCAGCAAATTGTGATAGTTCAAAATAAAGTTGATTTACTTTCTTACAAAGAAGCTCTTGCTAATTATCAAGAAATTACAAAGTTTGTTAAGGGAAGTTATGCAGCAAAAGCACCAATAATTCCAATTTCTGCACAATCAGGATTAAACATTGATGCACTCATTGGTGCCATTGAAACAACAATCAAAACACCAGAACGAGATGAAAAGGCAGATACCGTAATGCATGTTTTACGTTCTTTTGATGTAAATAAACCTGGAATAAAATTAAAAGATATCAAAGGTGGTGTTATTGGAGGAAGTCTTACTCAAGGAATATTCAATGTTGGTGATGAAATTGAAATTAAACCAGGTATTTTGAATGAAAAGAAAAAGACATACGAGCCGTTAATGACTGAAATTACTTCATTAGGAACTGCTGCAGGAATTGTTGAATCAGTAAAACCCGGTGGTTTGGTTGCAATTGGAACAAAATTAGATCCTGCTATGACTAGAAGTGATTCATTCATTGGTTCTGTAATTGGTAAACCAGGCACTCTTCCTGAAAATTCTACTTTGATAAAATTAGAAGTAAATCTTTTTGATTCTGCAGTAGGTACAACTGAGGACATTAAAGTACAACCAATTTCATCTGGGGAATTACTTCGTCTAAACATAGGAACTGCTCCTGTATTAGGTAAGGTAACTAAAATTAAATCAAAAAATATTGAAGTTGAATTGCGAAGACCTGCATGTATCTTCCAAGGTGGTAATGTTGCAATCAGTAGAAGGATTGCTGAAAGATGGAGATTAATTGGTGCAGGAATAGTTGGTTGAAGTAATCTGTGACACAAATTTTCTTATTCATCTAGCTACAAACAGAATCAAAAATTTAGATAATTTGGATGTAGAAATAGGACAAATCACTTTTGTTGTACCTCAAGTTGTAAAAAATGAATTATTTGAATTAGAAAAAAATCTAGAAAAAAAACAAGATATTCAATCAACATTAAATTATATCAAGAAATTTAAAATAATTCCAATACTTGGTTCATTTGCTGATAAAGAAATCCTTGATTATATTTCTAAAAATAGAGTAATTGTGGCAACTATGGATAAAGAGCTAAAAAAACAAATCAAAAAAACTGGTAGTTCTATAATGTCTTTCTCAAATAATAAAATAATTTTGGAATCTTAGAAATATTTAACTTTAAGATATATTATATCATAATATGACTTTAACGTTATCAAGTACGGCATTTGAAAATGGTGGATCTATACCAAAAAAATATGGTTACAAACATGGAAACACTAGTCCTCCATTAACGCTAAATGGCATTCCTGAAAAGACAGCATCTCTTGTTTTGATAATGGATGATCCTGATGCAATGGGTGCTGTTGGAAAAGTTTGGGTGCATTGGATTGTATGGAATATTGAGCCTAACAATGCTGAAATCACTGAAAATTCTATCCCTTCTAATTGCATTGAAGGAGAAACTGATTTTGGTGAAATTGGGTATGGTGGACCTGCTCCACCAGACAAAGAACATACCTATATTTTCAAGTTGTATGCTGTAGACAAAAAATTAGATGCGCCTAAAGGTTCAAATAAAAAACAAATTGAATCATCAATGAAAAATCATATCATTGAAGAGACTGTACTAAAAGGAAAATATGCCCCATAATCTATATTGATTATAACATATTTTATCCAAAGAGTAATAAGCAAAGTTTTTAGAAAAATACTAATTGCAAGCTAGTACAAAACTTATTTCACTAGGTAATTTTGATTTTAAATTAAATCATCTTTTAATCATTGGAATTTTAATCCTATCATTTTCAATTTCATTTCTTCTTAGATCTCAACCTGTTGAGTATGGTTTTGAATTAAATGAATTTGATCCATTTTTTAATTATAGAGCAACTCAATATATTGTAGATAATGGAATAGATGCATATTTTGAATGGAATGATGATTTAAGCTGGTATCCTATTGGTAGAGATGTATCTGCAACTTCACAAGTTGTTCTTCATATATCAGCTGCCATAACCTATTGGATTTTTGGAGGAGGGACAGATCTTTATGACTTCACTATTTTATTTCCAGTAGTTTTTGGTTCTTTTACAGCTATTGTTATATTTGCTCTAGTTAGAGTCATTGGTGGTACTACAGCAGGATTATTTTCAGCATTATTATTTTCAATCTCTCTACCAATTTTAATTCGAAGTCCTATTGGATGGTTTAAATCTGAACCTCTGGGATTATTTTTCGGTCTTTTAGCCGTATATCTATTATTAAGCGGAATAAATTCTAAAAATAAAAAAATAGCACTAACTAAACTTGTAGGAGCTGGAATCATTACAGCATTTTCCATTTCATCCTGGGGAGGTACTCAATTTTTCATTATTCCGATAGGTATTTTCTTTGTAGCTTTACCTTTTCTCAGAAATGATCATAAATTCCTCATTTGGGCAATTCCTGTTTATACTATTATCACACTTTTAACTTCTTTAGGATTTGAAAGGGTAAGTTCTAGTTTTATTTTTGGAATGGGAGGAATATCATTAATTGTTTCTACAATATTTTTCGTATCCTGTATTTTAATACAAAATAAAAGTTCAAAGAATAAAACTAGAAATGGATTATTATTTTTATTAGCTCTTTTAATAATTACTCCTGGAATTTTAATAGTAAACTCTGATTCACAATTTTTACCATCCAGTAGTCATAGATATCTTAATGCACTTAATCCATTTTTAACTACAACAGATCCATTAGTGGACTCCGTATCTGAACATGCTACAACAACATTATCTCAATCATTTTTATTCCATTCAGTAATAATGATATTTTCAGGTCTAGGTATTTGGATAATAATTAAAAATATTCAAAATAAAAAATCAAATTTTGTTAAAAATGATATGTTGTCATTTGCATTGATTTTAGGAATTATTGGAGTTTATGTTAGTTCAACATTTGTTAGACTAGAAGTATTTGCATCAATCTCTCTCATAGTTTTAGCATCATTAGGTTTAACTGCATTAACAAAAGAATTTTTCAAAAATGAATCTGAATCAAGAAAACAAATTAGTAAATTCATTAAATTACCTTATGTTGCAGGAATTATTCTCCTTCTTGTAATACCTATGGTTTATCCTATTGGTTCAGAAGTATCTACTCTAACTCAGACACCACCAACAATATTGAATGGTGGAACTGCTTATACCATTTCTACTAATGACTGGTTAGATGCATTAGATTGGATGAAGCATAATACCCCTAAAGATGCTGTTGTAGCAGCATGGTGGGATTATGGTTATTGGATTTCTACAATGGCTGAAAGAGCATCATTAGCAGATAATTCAACTGTTCATACAAGTATTATTCAAAATATAGCAAGAATGCTGCTAGCTAATCCTGATGACTCATGGAATTCTCTAAATAAAATGCAAGCCGATTATGTTCTAGTTTTTGTTTCAGGTCAGAAATTGAATCTAAATGCTGAAGGATCTTTTTATTCTTTAGGTGGTGGTGGGGATGAATCAAAGAAACAATGGTTTATGCGAATTGCTGGATTAGATGAAAGAAAATATCTACATAGTGATGGTGCAAGTGCTACTGATGCTTTTTGGAATGAAACATTACTTGGACAAATGTTCCCATTTTCTTTATTGGGATATGTTAATCCTAATAATTTG
>JAHELP010000044.1 GCA_024644105.1 Candidatus Nitrosopumilus sp.
GTGCATGCTCGCGCCCACCAGAACCAATCACTAATACATTTACCAACAAAAATTATCTTTCACCCAATTATATAATCCAAGTCTCATAAAATCAATTTAGCTTTATAATGCCACATGCATATCAAAATCCAGATGGAGCTTTCGACAAAATTTGATGCTAAAGCAATTGAATCTGAGGTTAAAGAATACATAAAATCCATAGATTTAGAAAAACAAATTTTTGCATCAGACAAACCTGAAAAAATTAGATTCATCGAAGGGCCTCCAACGATGAATGGAATTCCACATGCAGGTCATCTGCGAGGAAGAGTAATCAAAGATTTGTGGTATAGGTTCAATACTTTACAAGGTAAAAAAATCCAATTCAACGGGGGATGGGATACTCAAGGACTTCCAGTCGAATTACAGGTTGAAAAAGAACTCGGGGTTTCAGGAGGAAAAACAGAAGCCATTAAAGAATTTGGAGTAGAGCGAATTGTTTCTGAATGTAAAAAAGTTGTAGAGAAATTCAACAAAACATGGGTAGAAGTTGATGATTTACTTGGAATGTCATTTAATCATGAAAAAGCATATTGGACTTTTAGAGATGAATTTATTGAAAGAGAATGGCAAGTTCTCAAAAAAGCATATGAGAATAAAATTTTAGAAGAAGACTTTACTGTAATTGCATATTGTCCTAGTTGCCAAACATCACTTAGTCATGCAGAAGTAAACCAAGGATATGAGGAAGTCAAAGACCCATCATTATACTATAAAGTAAAACTCGTAGATGAGGATGCTTTTTTGATTGTATGGACTACAATGCCATTTACACTTGTTACTGATGCAATGGTTGGATTTCAACCAGAAGAAGATTATGCATATGTTAAAGTTGAAAATGAAACATGGGTAATTGGAAAAACAAGACTGGAAGAATTAATGGTAGAATTAAAAATTGAAGAATACAAAATTGAAAAAATCGTAAAAGGTTCAGAGTTTGAAGGTAAAAAATACATTCATCCGTTATTAGATTTAATTCCAGAGTTAGAGGAAATCTCAAAATTAGAAAATTATCATGTAGCAGTATCTGAGACGTTTGTTGATGCAAGCACTGGAAGCGGACTTGTGCACCTATCACCGGCCAATGGTGAGGAAGATATTAAAATTGCAAACAAAAGAAAAGTGAAAATTTTTAGTCCAATTGATGATGAAGTAAAATTTACAGAAAAAGCTGGTAAATACCAAGGAATGTTTGTAAGGGATGCAGACAGACCAATCGTTGAAGATCTAAAAGAGCACAATGCCCTAGTCAAAATAGGAAAAATTAAACACAAATATCCATTATGCTGGAGATCACACCATCCAATTGTATGGCTTGCACGTAGGGGATGGTTTTACAAATTAGATAGATTGGAAAATAAAGCAATAGATGCTGCTGAAAGTGTAGAATATTTTTTTGAGCAACCAAAGAATCGATTTTTAGGAATTATCAAAGAACGACATCCATGGTGTATCTCTCGTGAAAGAATATGGGGATGTCCATTACCTGTTTGGAATTGTGAAGATTGTGGTGAGAAAAACTGGTTCTTTACAAGAAAAGATATTGTAGATTCAGCAGATAAACTACCTGACGGACCAGACTTTGAGTTACACAGACCTTGGATTGACAACATTACTATCAAATGTAAAAAATGTAAAGGAGTCAACACAAAGAGAGAAGAATATGTTTTAGATACATGGCACAACAGTGGGTCTGCACCATATTCATCATTAACTGATGAAGAATATGCAAATGAAATTCCTGCTCCATTTTTCACAGAAGGGATTGATCAAACCAGAGGATGGGCATATACTCTACTGATTGAAAATGTCATTTTAAACAATGCTGCAACTCCACCTTACAAGGCATTTTTGTTCCAAGGACATGTCTTAGATGAAAAAGGAGGAAAAATGAGTAAAAGTAAAGGAAATGTTTTGGAGGGGGCAGAATTGCTGCAAAAATATCCAGCCGATTTGATTAGATTCTACTTTATGTGGAAAGCAAGTCCAATTGAACCTCTAAGTTTTAGCACAGACGAGTTAATGTCAAGACCGTACCAAGTAATCAACACACTATTCAATCTACATCTATACTTTGAACAAAATAGCAAATATGACAATTTTGACCAATCAAATACAGTGGATTGGGCAAAGCAAAATGATCTTTTAACATCACCAGACATTTGGCTCTTATCAAAACTTCAAAAATTAATTCAGATATTGACTGAAAAAAATCAGACATGTAAATTCCATGAAGGAGCAAAAGCAATTGATGATTTTATTATCAATAATCTCAGCCAGATATACATCCCAATTACTAGAGGGGAATTATGGGACGAAGATGAAGAAAAGAAAAACAGAAGACTAGCAATTTATGCAGTTCTAAGCGAAGTTCTAAAAACACTAGATATTTTGATTCATCCGTTTTGTCCTTTCACAAGTGAGCATCTATACCAAACAGTATTTCATGGAAAACAAAGTATTCTATTAGACAAGTGGCCATCATACCAAGAGTCACTAGTAAATGAAGAGATTGAGGAATCATTTGATATTATGAAAGATATCGTATCAATTTCATCAGCTGCAAGAATGAAAGGAAAGCTAAAGAGAAGATGGCCATTAAATGAAGCACAAATTTGTGTTAAAAAAGGGCAGAAAATTAAACTTGAATCATTATCAGAACTATTACAATCACAACTTAATGTAGAGAAATTTAGCATTACAGAAACTGAAAAAGAATCAGGATTAGAACAAATTTTAGAGCTAAAAAAATTAGGATTACCAGTTAGAGCAACTGTGGAACTAGAAAGAAAAAGGATAGGTCCAAAAGCAAAACAACACATGGGAAAACTAGTATCTATATTTAATGAAACAAATCCAGAAGAAATTATTTCATCATTAGAAAAAAATGCAAAATACGATTTTGATATTGATGGAGAAATTATTTCATTAGATAATGAAGATTTTATTGTAAGCTTTGATGCAAGTGAAAATTTTGCAGTAGCTAAAAGAGACCAATATATCGTATTGATTTCAACTTCCAGAAACAAAGAGATGATGGCAAAGGGGCTAGTCAAAGATATTGCTCGAAGACTACAGACACTCAGAAAAGAAAGAGGCTACACACCAACTGATGTTTTAGATGTAGCATCAATTTTAGAATTAGATGAAGAGTCACTTGAGATGATGAAAGAAAAGGCAAAGGAATTGGCATTTTTAGTTAGAGTAAAACAAGTCAACTTTACAGAATCTTGCAAAGAATACAAAGAAGACGACATTGACGGTCAGAAAATCAAAATATCAGTAGAATAGATTTTGGGAATGAATGTAATATTTTTATTACAATCACAAAGTCCATAAGCAAATGTCCGAATCAAATCCAAATGTTGTTGGAATTAACATTCTAAAGCAAAATGGCCTAGATGTCGATGAATTGGTAAAAGAATTAATCAAAAATGCAGCCGTAGAATTTACTGCGTACTATTACTTTACCAACCTCAGAGCACATTGTACAGGCATAGAAGGAGAAGGGTTGAAAGGAATTATCGAAGATGCAAGACTAGAGGATCTTAGTCACTTTGAATCATGTCTTGAAAGAATCTACCAGTTAGGTGGAGCACTTCCAAATGATGCAACAGAATTTATCAAAATTTCTGGGTGTGAATTCTTACAGCTTCCAGCAAATCCAACAGATCATAATGCGATTCTAGAAAAATGTCTCAAGGCAGAACAAGGGGCAATTGTCAACTGGAATAAAATTTGCCAGATGACGTTAGGAAAAGATCCTGCCACATATGATATTGCAAAAGACATCTTAGCAGAAGAGATCGAGCATGAGTCGTGGTTCCTAGAGTTAATCTATGGAAGACCATCAGGACACATGAGAAGAAAGTATGCAGGCGAAAGACCACATACCAGAAAACATTCTAGAGCATTAGATATGGCTTAAGTGCCAAATCATTTTCTTTATTTTAATTCTCAATTAAAGTGACTTTATTGACGACAAATTGTGAAGATGCGTTGTTTTACCACGGTTAAATAGAAAAATCACGTATTGTTATCATGGTAAAACAGATTAGTTTGGATGCTTGGCAGATTCAGCATTTAGCAGATCTGTTAGAAAAAGGCTCAAACATTGTTGCAAAAACCAACAGACCAATTGTTCTGTATAGACAGACTCTTGAAGAAGAAGAAGAATCCTATGAAGAGATTGTATGCACTTTAACCAAGGGATATGTCATAGAGCAGATGGTTACATCAGGAGGAATTCTAGTTCCAAGTTTTCATCAACAGTTTGTATTTACAATCGAAGAGTATCCTCAAGAATTATTGAGAAAAAGTAAAGATCGCTTTTTAGAAATGATTGATTTTCTAGATGAGCAATTGAAATAGTATCATAGTTAATAAAGACCGTAAAATTCATGACTTTTGCATGCAATTATTAGAATTTCAAGCTAAGGAATTGTTTCGAGAGTATGGAATTAACCTTCTTGACAGCATGTCATCAACTAACATAGAGGAAGGACGAAAGCATGCAAAACAATTAGGCTATCCATTTGTAATTAAAATTCAGGTACCAGTTGGAGGCAGAGGCAAGGCAGGAGGAATCCAAAAATGCCAAAATGATGATGAATTTGAATTAAAATATCCTCAAGTCATGGACTTGACAATCAAGGGAGAAAAAGCAAGAGCAATTCTACTTGAAAAAATGGCAGATATTAAAAAAGAGTTGTATCTATCAATATTTTTGAATCGTTCAAAGCGATGCTATACAATAATTGCATCAGCTGAAGGTGGAGTTGAAATTGAATCAGTTAAAAATCAAATTATCAAAGAAGTCGGATTAGGGGATGTTTCAGAGGATCTTGCAAAAGAAGTAGCAAAAGAGATGGGACTAGAAGGTGTTACAGCAGAACAATTTGTAGATACTTTGAAAAAATTATCAAAACTTACAATTGAAAAAGAAGCTGAACTTGTAGAGATCAACCCATTGGCAATAATGCAAGATGATACAATAATGGCACTTGATGGAAAATTTGTAACAGATGACAATAGTAATTTTAGACATCCAGAATTAGAAAAGTATCAAGAGAAAACTGCAATTGAAGAGCAAGCTGAGAAAAGTGGATTTTCTCTAGTAGAGCTTGATGGAGATATTGCAGTTGTTGGAAACGGAGCAGGATTAGTAATGTCTACACTAGATATGTTATCAGACAATGGAGGAAAACCTGCATGTTTCTTAGATGTGGGTGGCGGTGCAACAACAGAATCAGTGTATGAAGCATTAACATTGATTAGTAAATTAGATAGAGTGAAAGGAATTCTAGTTAATCTCTATGGAGGAATTGTAAAGACTACAGTTGTTGCAGAGGCATTTCTAAAAGCATATGAGGATAACTTGATTGATTTACCAGTATTTGCAAGACTAAAGGGAACAGAATCAGAAAAAGCAAAAGAAATGCTTCAGGGTTCTAGAACTAACTTATTTGATTCAGTAGAAGAGGCAATCAATGCAGCAGTGATGGGAGTAAAGAAATGACAGATATTTTTGAACTGCTTAAAGGAAAACCAGGAGATTCTGATTATGAAAATAAAGAGGTTATCGTTCAGGGAATTACCGGTTCATATGGATCACTGCATGCAGGAAAAATGTTAGAGTATGGAACCAACATTACTGCAGGAGTTACTCCAGGTAAAGGAGGTCAAACATGGAATGAAAGTGTACCAATTTACAATACAATGAAAGAAGCAGTAGATGCAACAGATGCAAAAATATCAATTATCTTTGTTCCAGCAAAATTCTTCCTTGCAGCAGCTAAAGATGCACTAAATGCAGGAATCAAATTACTTGTTGCAATTCCAGAACATGTTCCAATTAGAGATACAATGGAGACACTAGCTCTTGCAAAAGAGAAAGGCGCAGTTGTAATCGGTCCTAATACACCAGGAATAATGATTCCTGAATTAATTAAAATTGGAATCATGCCACCAATGCCATTTAAAGCAGGAAAGATTGCAGTTCTATCAAAAAGTGGAACATTACTTTATGAAATTTCAGATGCCCTGACAAATTCAGGATTTGGGCAATCAATTACAATTGGAATTGGAGGAGACCCAGTAAATGGAACAAGGCTAATTGATGCTTTTGAAATGATAAAAGATATTCCAGATTTAGAGGGGCTAGTAGTAGTAGGCGAAATTGGAGGAGATTCTGAAGAAATTTTAGCTCAAAGAATTATTGATTCGGGATTTAACAAACCAACTGTAGCGTACATTGCAGGACGGGCAGCCCCCAAAGAAAAAAGGATGGGACATGCAGGGGCAATTGTTATGGGAACTTATGGTTCTGCCGAATCCAAAGTTTCAATGTTTAACAAAGCAAACATTCCTGTAGCAAAAAGACCTGCTGAAGTTCCAGTATTATTAGCAGGAAAAATGGAAAAATCCGATTAGATTAAAAGAGAGAGATTAAGGAGAAAATCAAATGCCAGTCACAGATCCTGAGAAGAAAAGAATTGCACAACAAGCACGTCTTGTGATGAGAATTTGCTTCAAATGTGGATGCAGAAATGATATTGGCGCAACAAGATGTAGAAAATGTAGAAACCCATACTTGAGATTAAAGAACAGAAATCTCGGGGTCAAGAAATAGAATTAAACATTCATCAATCTTTGCCTATAATCAACTATCGCAAATTTTAACTCATTATTGTATTGTTTGACAAAGGACTTGGCATTCTCTGGACTGTCTAATTCTTCTAAAGATAATTGAAGATCATCAGGTAATTCTTCATTCATCTGAAACAAAACTTTGGCAGCCTCTACATATTGTCCCAAATTATCAGCATACTCAAAGGCTAATTTCATTCGATCAATTAATGCATCAAATTCTTGCAATGACATGAAAAATAATTTTATGAATCAGTACTAAAGACCAGGGTAATACTGACATACCACATAGCAAAGACAAAAAAACTCCCCGCCAGTGGTCTAGTTGGACCGGTCGTCTAGTTTGGTTTGGATGACGCACTCACACTGCGTAAGGAGAAATCCCGCAAAGGTCGTGGGTTCAAATCCCATCCGGTCCACCAATCTTATGCTCTTTTTATGAGGCCATCCGCATTTAATATCAGAAAATGAAGGTTAGAAAAGAAAAATTTTGTATGTGTTGTAAATCAAAAGATAACTTACAAGTTAGTATTAATCTGCTCAGCGATCCTGCCTATCTTTGTAGTAAATGTATTGCAGACTATGATAGTTGGAATAAGAGAGCGAAGGTTAGAAAATAAGATTCAAGAGTACTTTGTCTGAATCTCTTTTTTTAATTGTTCCAAGGATTCCAAATACTCTTTTTTCAAAAGATTTTCAGGAACAGTTTTGTTGTTCTTGTTTTTTTGTTGGAGTTTTTCTTTTCTTAGCTCAGTCATTTGATGTTTCCTGATAGTATTTTTTGGATTCTTTGAATAATCTCATTTGGAGCACCTGAATTATCCAAGGTAACTATGAGAAGCATTTTACTTCCAAATGGAAAAACAGCCCTCATCAGATTATCATATACCTGTAAAGTGTAATTGGCATTTCCAATTTTTTGTGAAACAGAATTTCTAAAATTCCAAGATTCAATTGTATGTCTTAAAGCAATTTTGTTTTCTGTATCAGTAAGATAATCTTCCACTCCATCCATTTTTCGCTTGTAGATGACGTCTCCTTTCAAGTCATAAATCATCACATATCTTATATTTCCAGATACATGCATGATACTGTTCAGAAATTTTTCTTGATCTACTAATTTTAGTTCATTCATAATATTCAAGAGTTGGTTTTAGAATTAAAGGAAATGGAAATTGATTTGATTCTGAATCAAATCAACTTGGATTTGTCTTAATTATCTGAGAATGTATACTGGTTTAGTGAATTCGTGATAAGACAGCTGTCAACTCCTTGTAGTGCCAGGTCTGCCTTCATTGAATTCACATTATTAGAAATTTAGATGAAGGTTTTTCTTTCCGTATGGTGTTTCCAACTAGGTTTTGCCTTCAAACCTTGTAACGGCAAAAATCACAAGAACAATTTACAAATTTAAACTTGGCGAATGATTCATCTTTGACTAATTTGTGATTATAAATTATCAAAAATTATACCTAAAATAGAAATAAAAAAATGACAGATAGTTAATCTGTCACAAAATTGGTGTTATGAAAATTAAATATTGGTTGCAATAAAGGCACCAATACCCATACCCATCACAACACCTATTGCCATACAGATAAGATCAAATTTTACGACCTTTCTAAATGGGGCATGAACCATTTTATCTAGTGTGCTGATTTTTTGAGTTTGCATATTTTTCACCTCGGAA
>JAHELP010000095.1 GCA_024644105.1 Candidatus Nitrosopumilus sp.
AAGTAAGAAAGTTAAAGGTTTGTCACCGTGTTTTCTTCGTACGTTAAAGGGGGTGCGATTTAGTCCGGATGGCGTTTCTCAGGAACCGGAAGTGCAATTTCAATGCCGGACGGCTTGTTAGAAGCGGATCAGCAGTGCCGAGATGTTAGCAAAGTTTCGTGGCATTGACTGCCGCTGATATAAAGTTATGGACAGAAAACCTAAGTGACCCGTACGAAATTATCGTGTACGCATTTTATTGTATGATAAATTGACAACTGCTCGTTCCGTTGATATCTCAAGAACCGGAAGTTCGATTTCGATGCTTGATAGCTTGTTAGAAGCGGACTGGCAGTGCCTAGACGGTGTCCAAGTCTCATGACCCTAGCTGTCCTGTGGGCATAGTAATGGACCGCACATCATAGTGAAACCTTTATTAAAACGTTAAATCGATGCAAAAATGACAACTACCGATCGACGTTTCATTGATTGCTAAAGAACCGGAAGTTCGATTTCGATGCTTGATGGCTTGTTAGAAGCGGACCAGTATTGCCTAGACGGTGTTCAAGTTTCATGGCCCTAGCTGTACTATGGGCAGAGTAATTGACCGGAGATCATAGCGAAACCTTCATAAAAACGTTAAATCGATGAAAAAATCAAAACTACCGATTGACGTTCCATTGATTTCTCAAGATCCGGAACTTCGATTTCGATGCTTGATGGCTTGTTGGAAGCGGACCAGCACTGCCTAGACGGTGTTCAAGTTTCATAGCCATAGCTGTCCTCTGGGCATAGTAATGGACCGAACATCATAGTGAAACCTTCATGAAAACGTTAAATCGATGAAAAAGTCGAAACTACCGATCGACGTTCCATTGATTTCTCAAGATCCGGAACTTCGATTTCGATGCTTGATGGCTTGTTGGAAGCGGAATAGCAATGCCTAGAGGGTGTTCAAGTTTCATAGCCCTACCATTTCCATGTTCATAGCAATCGACAGAACATGGGGCCATGTTCGGAGTAAAATTTCACTTTTTGAGCAATACACCATTTCTAATCGATTTCGTATAACAAGTTATCAAAAAAGAATTACTCCCCTAATTGCATTTGGGACAGTGTTAAACTCATAAATCATTAAATATGTTCACAAAAAAATGAGAAATAAAAAAAAGGAAAAATCTAGGGTTCGCCAGTTCGAATCCCTGTCGGGATTCGAACCAGCGACCTTCAGGTTACCAGTCCGTCGCCTTAACCTTTCGACCACGGCGAGATCTGCTGAATGACTTAAAAAATTTCGCATAAGAAATTATTCTGCTATTGTTCAAACGGATCGACACGCCCCCTCGTGCTAGCGTTCGCTCTGATTGGACGACGTAAAGACCCGCTAAAAATTAATGAGCGGAACGGACGCGATCTAACGGTTCTTGCAAGTAAGAAAGTTAAAGGTTTGTCACCGTGTTTTCTTCGTACGTTAAAGGGGGTGCGATTTAGTCCGGATGGCGTTTCTCAGGAACCGGAAGTGCAATTTCAATGCCGGACGGCTTGTTAGAAGCGGATCAGCAGTGCCGAGATGTTAGCAAAGTTTCGTGGCATTGACTGCCGCTGATATAAAGTTATGGACAGAAAACCTAAGTGACCCGTACGAAATTATCGTGTACGCATTTTATTGTATGATAAATTGACAACTGCTCGTTCCGTTGATATCTCAAGAACCGGAAGTTCGATTTCGATGCTTGATAGCTTGTTAGAAGCGGACTGGCAGTGCCTAGACGGTGTCCAAGTCTCATGACCCTAGCTGTCCTGTGGGCATAGTAATGGACCGCACATCATAGTGAAACCTTTATTAAAACGTTAAATCGATGCAAAAATGACAACTACCGATCGACGTTTCATTGATTGCTAAAGAACCGGAAGTTCGATTTCGATGCTTGATGGCTTGTTAGAAGCGGACCAGTATTGCCTAGACGGTGTTCAAGTTTCATGGCCCTAGCTGTACTATGGGCAGAGTAATTGACCGGAGATCATAGCGAAACCTTCATAAAAACGTTAAATCGATGAAAAAATCAAAACTACCGATTGACGTTCCATTGATTTCTCAAGATCCGGAACTTCGATTTC
>JAHELP010000012.1:0-23250 GCA_024644105.1 Candidatus Nitrosopumilus sp.
GCAGGGGCCAAGGGTGAGGCTGCTCGCCTATTAAAAGGGAACATGAGCTGGGTTTAGACCGTCGTGAGACAGGTCGGTCTCTGCCTGATGGAAGCGCGAATAACTGAGGGGAAGTTGCTCCGAGTACGAGAGGAACAGAGCAGCGTGGCCACTGGTTTACCGGTTGTCTGATAAGGCAGGCCGGGCAGCTAAGCCGTTTAGGCTAAGTGCTGAAAGCATCTAAGCACGAATCCTATCCCGAGACAAGTTATTCTTTCGTAAGATGAAGGTCGGCAGCAAAATACTGCGTTGATAGGAAGGTGGTGTAGATCACAAGCTTCGGCGAGTGGTGAGCCAGCCTTTACTAATAGACCAACACATCGGTTCAGCCACTTACATAGAGACTATGCGCGATGATCATATTTCATATCATCAAGTGGATAACATAATACACGACTTGTACGATGATTTCATTTCAAATCATACATAGCGGAAGCTATGAATTTTTAATTTGAAATTTTCTCCTAGCGTAAGCTATTTTTGGAATTATTTGAAATCCGCCTAGTGAAAACTATACACGACTATTTACTCTGTTATTGAAAATAACATACAACCGCTTGTATTATATCAAATGAGAAATGCAATATGATAATGGGACTTTCTGCATCTTTCAAAAAACTGAATCTTGATTATTCTAGTTTTGAAGAAATTTTTTCTGAGCATTCTATTGTATCTGTTACTGATCCTGAAGGGACTATCATATATGCAAATCAAAAATTTTGTGAACTTTCAAAATATTCTGAAGAAGAATTAATTGGACAAAATCACCGAATCTTAAAATCTGATGAACACAATGATGATTTTTTTACAAATATGTGGGATAAATTATCTTCAGGACAAATATGGGAAGGTGAAATAAAAAACCGTGCAAAGGATGGGTCACACTATTGGCTAAAATCAACCATTCTCCCTGTTCTTAATTCTGATAAAGAAATTCAAAACTATGTTGCGATTAGAACTGATATAACAAATGAAAAAAATACTGAATTAAAACTTTTGAAAGCAGAATCAAAACTTCTTCAACAAAATGTAAATTTGATTTCTGAAGTTGAAAATAAAAGTAATGAATTAGTAAAATCTGAAAGATTAGCAACAATTGGAACTATGGCAAGTAGAGTTGCACATGATTTAAAAAATCCATTAACCATTTTGCATACTTATTCTGAAATGTTGACTCCTCAAATTCTTTCAAAGCTTGAAACCCAAGATAAAGAAAAATGGTATAGAATGCAAAATTCTATTTTTGATATGAGAAGAATTATTGAAGATGTCTTAGATTTTGCTCGTACAACTGAAATTAAAAAATCTGAAAATTCTATGTTAAGTATAATTAAATTAGCATTAAATCATGTTGATTCGCATTTTGGAGTAGAGATCAATTTACCTGAAAATGACATTAATGTAAAATGTGATGCTAGAAAAATGGAAGGTGTGATGTCTAATTTACTTAGTAATAGTGTTCATGCAGTTGATGGACATGGAGAAATTGATGTTACCCTTGATTCTGATTCTGAATTTGTAAGAATTCAAGTAAAAGATTCAGGTGATGGGATTCCTGATGATGACTTAGATAAGATTTTTGAGCCTATGTATACTACTAAAAAGACTGGAACTGGATTGGGATTGCTAATTTGCAAAAGCATTGTAGGGCAGCATGGAGGGTCTATTTCAGTATCCAACAAACCTACAACTTTTACTATCAAAATTCCCGTTTAAAATTAATTATTCAAATGATGTTGGGATTGAAAAATTACTTAGAAAATTACAACTATCGCCCTCATTTGTTGGCTCAGTTAATGGGAACCAGAAATGTAGTGAATAGTCACCAGGTTTACCATCAAAAGTAAATTTTCCAGTCCATCCACTCTGTTCTCCTATTTCAGAAATTGGTTCAGTTGTAAAATCAAATGATCCCGCTTCATTTCCGGGATTAATTTGAATTAAATCATCGCCGCTTGCAGGAAATGAAAAATATTCTGCAACTGTTGTGATTATTACTGGGTTAATTCTTTCATCAGGATCATTTTCTTTAAACCATTTGTTAGTGGCTTTAAATCCTTTATCAAAAAATTCTGTTGATAAATTTACTGGGGTGGATAACCCTATCTTCATTCTTGCATCATCATGAGTTATTCCATTAACACATTCTGAATTAATTTTCATTTCTAATAGTTTTGGTTTGTTCTCTTTTGTTAATTTACTTACTTTTAGGTATACATCTGGTATGTTGTCAGAATTCATATCTACAGTTCCTTCTAATTCTATAATCTTCATTTTCTTAAAATGAGGATCTTTTAGGGCTTTTTTGATTTGCTCCCATGCTTTTTCATATTTTTTTAGTGCTTTAGAATATCTTTCATCATCTAAAAATTCATTTCCTTTTTCAAATAATTTTATAGCTTTATCTATTTTTTTAATTCCTTTTTCACTCATAACTATTTCTTCAAGACTCGATATTGCATTGTCAACAAGTATTCTATCAATCTGTGTGATTCTGATTATGATTTCTGCAACATCTTCTTTAATTTCACTTGATGCTTTTTTTTCTTTTATAATTTTGGATAATTTTTTCACCGCCTGCTGATCTGCCTTGAGGACTTTATCGCCATGTTTAAAATTAATAGTGGATTCATCTTTCCAATATTTTGAATTCATACTTTTCTCAAGTTTTTTTATTGCTGACTCTAAATTTTTCTTTGATTTTTTATCAACTGATTCGTCATTTTTCAGATTTAATAATTCATCAATAATGTCTTGTTTGTCTTGTAGGATAGTAGATGCAAAAATCTGAGAATTACCTGCAAAACTCATTGATAATAATACTGCTGTTAATGCCACAACAAGTGATCTTTTCAAATTTTTATTTTGATTCATTTTGTATAACTCTCTAAATCCAATTTGTAGATATTAATAATATTCTTCTAATTTCCACGTTTGAGCGATTTCTAGAATGCTTATTCTTCAAATTCTATATCTTTTTGAAGTTCTTCTGGTAATCCTAGCCACCATTGTTTACTATCTTCAGACATGTAATTCTAAAAGATCGTTTCTAGCTAATAGATCTGTTGGTAAAATCTTCAAAGTAATTGTTTAACAAAATATGACAAAATCTAATCTTTCTCGTATTCTAAATCTGAGTTATCTGAATTATTTTTAATTTTTATAACTAATGTATCGCCTAATTTGTTAAACACTCTTTGCCTTTTTTCATTTGTCAAAATCCATCCTAAAATGACATCTATGGGAAGTAAAAATGATTTTCCAAAACTACTGATTAAAACTCCTTTCAAATTGGCTTTATTGCCTGTAACGCCAATGACTTTTAAATTAAGAATTTTTTTCCCAATTGTTTGACCTGTCTTATATTCTAGAATGACCCAATATACAAAGAAAATACTGCTTGTAGGAATGTATTGTATACTTTCTGCCCAAAATTCTGCACTCTCAAGTTCAAAATACATAGTTCCAAACAATGCAAAAAAAACTGATGTAGAAATTATTGAAATTATAACAAAATCAATTAACCACGCAACAAATCTATCTGTCCATTTAGCTAGAACTATCTTTGATGATGTGTTGGAATTTGCTTCAGACATATATTGATAATTATTTTAAATTACTAAAATGTGTTCATCATTGGTTAACAGAAAACAAATACCAGATGATTTATCTCTCTAAAATTACTTATTACTATGAAAGCAAAATTTGCAACATCTTGTATTTCTTGTGGTGACAAGATCCAACCTGGTAAAGAGATTACAAAAAATCAAGATGAACAATGGGTACACAAGCACTGTGCTGAAGATTCTGAAGGACTACCTTAGGAATTAATAGTATAGGAATGCTAATAAATTTGAAATATTTTTGACTACCATTAATCCTTTAGATCTTTTTTTATGGACAATTCGTAGGAACGAAAAGGATGTAGTGAACCTATACAATGCATTATCCCCTGTAATGCAACTTGCAACTGGCGGGTCCATGCTTAATTTTGGATGTTGGGATTCTGAAAATAGAGATCCTATATCTGCACAGGAAAATCTTTGTTCTATATTTGCAAAAATGGCTGAATTGGATTCTTGTAATAATGTCGTTGATGTAGGAAGTGGGCTTTCTGCACCTGCAATATTTTGGAAAAATAAATTTAAAAATTTATCCATTTTCTGTATTAACATCAATTATGATCAATTACATTATTCAGGTCCTCAAGAAAAAATAGAATTTTTTAACTCTTCTTCAACAAAATTACCTTTTACTGAAAATTCTGTTGATCGTGTTTTGGCATTAGAGTCATCACAACATTTCAAACCTTTCATGAATTTTATTTCTGAATCAAAAAGAATTCTATCTGATTCTGGATTGCTTGTATTGGCAATCCCTATCACAATGAATTCTTCTTCAATATCTAAATTAGGGATTTTAAAATTTACTTGGTCTTCTGAGCATTATAGTTTGGATGAAATTAGAGAAATGATTATTTCTGGTGGGTTTACTATTTCTGATGAACAATTAATTGGAAATTCAGTATATGATCCGTTAGCAGACTATTATTTGGAGAATAGGGACGAGTTAAAAAAATCTATTTTAAAGCAATATTCTCCATACGTTGAAAAAATCTTATTTAGATCTATTCAAAAAATGAAAAAAGCATCCGAAGAAAATGTCATTGATTATGTGTTATTAAAATGCCATTTGTAGTCAAATATAACGGATTTTTAGGCTAGGTTTTTATTTTTGATATTTTGAAAAATACTTGATGTCTGATTCTACTTTGAATCTATATGATCAAAAATGCACACAATTACTTGGAGAATCTGAAATTCGTTTTGCAGGCATTGTTGACAAGGCTGGAAAATTAATTGCAGGTGGCTTCAAGGACGGTCTTGTTCCTCATGAAGGTGATGAAACCAGATTACAGTCCTTTCTAGAATTTGTTTCAAAGGCATCCATAAGAAAAGAGTATGATGAAAGTCTTGGACCGATAAATTATCTTGCTGCTAGAAGAGACAAAGCAGTTTTAGTAAGTTTTCCTTTCCCAATTACCCAGATTCTACTCCTAATTTCTGCAGAGCCTACTGCCAATATTGAAAATTTGGCAAAAAAAGTGGTTGAAATTTTTACTGATGTCAATTAAACATAATTGAACAATCTGCCGAATTCTTTAATTATATGCACTAAAAATTAGCTCTTACAATGAATTCATTATTTGTTCTTTTTACATTATTACTAACACTACCCTTCTTTTTTGATGATTCTTTTGCAGTTGTTAACGATTTTACTACAAATAAAATCCTCTATAATACAGATGATTCACTAATTATTACTGGAAATGTTGATTATGATTCTGATCTTTTTTCTATCATTATTCAAATCATAACTCCTAGTGGTTCTGGCTTAGCTCATGTTGATAGTGTTATACCAAATACTGATGGTACTTTTACAAAGACAATCAATGTTGGAGGGCCCACATGGTCCGAAGATGGGGATTATAAAATTAAAATTTCTTATGGGGGAAATTTAGAAAAATTCATTGAATATAAAAAATCTTTAGAATATGTTCCTCCACCTCCACCTGTTACCCCATCTAACCCTGTTGTCCCTCCTACATCACCAATCCCAAATCCCTCACTAGAAATTGAATTACCTGAATCTTATTCTGAAAATCCAAAAATGCGCATATTGGGATTCCCGTCATTTGATAAATCTCCCCAATACTACATTGACCGATATAATACTGAAACAGAATACCGAACTTGGTTTGATTCACAATTTCCGTTGTATGTTCTTAACGATGTTGTAGGCTATTCTCCAACTCATATTGAAAATTTCCCGTCATTTGATAAATCTCCCCAATACTACATTGACCGATATAATACTGAAACAGAATACCGAACTTGGTTTGATTCACAATTTCCTGGAAAAACAATTTACTCTGTTTTGGGATTTTCAACCTATATTCCAGAATGGATTAAGACATATGCTCAAAGTTGGGCTACAGGTGATATTTCTGATGATGAATTTATGAACGGGTTGGATTTTATGTTAAAAAATAATATTATTGTAATCGCTAACTATGAACCAGATTCATCACAAGTTGATGAAATCCCTTCTTGGTTTCGAAATATTGCTCATTGGTGGTCTACTGATTTGATTTCACAACAAGAATTTATCAATTCAATAAAGTATCTGATACAAGAAGATGTAATTTTAATTGAATAATTTAGAATCATTTTAATTCTATGTAAAAAATTATAATTTAATGAAAGCAACATTTGGTGCAGGATGTTTTTGGCATGTTGAAGATTTACTCAATAAAACAAAAGGAGTCAAATCTACAGCGGTAGGATACATTGGGGGTAACCTTCCAAATCCTACATATGAAGAAGTCTGTACTGATAAAACTGGTCATGCAGAAGCTGTTGAAGTTGAATATGATCCAGATGAAATTTCTTTTGAAGAACTATTAGATGTATTTTGGAATAATCATAATCCTACAACATTAAATCGTCAGGGCCCTGATGTTGGAATTCAATATCGTTCTGCAATATTTTATCATGATGAAAAACAAAAAGACATTGCAGAAAACTCAAAACAATTACTTGAAAAATCTGGAAAATATGATTCTGCCATTGTAACTGAAATTGTCCCTGCCCCCACTTTCTACAAGGCAGAAGAATATCATCAAAAATATTTCAAGAAACAGGGGTTCTCTTAGATTACTTTACAATGACTACTGGAATCTTTGCTGTATGAATGACATAGTTTGACACACTCCCAAAAAACAACTCCTTGGTAGAACTTCTTCCACGTGAGCCCATAACTATCATGTCAAAGTTGCCTTTCCCTTGAGCAAGTTTAACTATATTGTATCCAATTTCCCCTTTGGCTATTTTTCCATTAAACACAATGCCGTTTTTGGCAGCTAGTGTTTTTGCCTCTTCCATGATTTTTTTTATTTCAATATTTAGTACCTTTTCAACAGATCCCACACCTCTAAATTCTGAATGGGGTGGAGCATAAATTGAGTAAATTCCAGTAATGATTGCGCCACAATTTCTTGCTAGTGTAATTGCCATTTCTAACCCTCTTTGAGAATTTTTTGAACCATCTAATGGAACTAAAATTTTTGAAATTTTCTTTTTAATCACATATTTTAACTATTTTTAATACTAAAAAACATACTTGCTATTTGCATTTTCTTAAAATCCCCTAGATCAAATGCATATTTGATCGCATACGCTAAAACTTATCTAGTGATAATAATTGTTGCTAAAATAGTGGAAGAAAAATTTCTTCAAATAGATGGCAATAAGATCCGCTATTTGGAATCTGGTAATTCTAAAAATACTTTGGTATTAATTCATGGATTAGGAGCTTCTGCTGAAAGGTGGTCCCAAGTTGTTCCTTTATTTTCTGATACATTTCGTGTTGTGGTACCTGATCTAATAGGATTTGGTCATAGTGATAAACCCACAGTAGATTATACTCCTGATTTTTTTTCATCTTTTCTTGAAAATTTCTTTTCCCAATCTGGAATTTCACGTCCTAATATTATCGGCTCTTCATTGGGTGGACAAATAGCTGTCGAATATGCATCATCTCATTCTCAAGAAATTGAGAAACTTGTTCTTGTATCTCCTGCCGGAATGATGAAACAATCAACTCCTGCATTAGATGCCTACATTATGGCTGCATTATATCCCAATGAAATAAGTGCAAAAAATGCTTTTGAATTGATGGAAGGTTCTGGAAATGAAGTAAAACCTGAAATTGTAAATCAATTTGTTGAACGAATGCAACTACCAAATGCTAAACTTGCATTCATGTCAACTATTTTGGGATTAAAAAATTCTACATCCATTACCTCAAAACTACAATCCATATCTACTCCTACTTTGATTATTTGGGGTGCCAATGATCCTGTGATTCCAATTACTTATGCTGATGATTTTGTAGCTGCAATTCAGGATTGCAGATTTTATAGAATGGATGGGTGTGGGCATACTCCATATGTTCAAAATCCCTTTCTTTTTACTTCTAAAGTATTGGAATTCTTAAATGGCATTTAGATCCGTTTAAATACCACTAATTCCAATTATTACCTATGAGTGGTAATCAAAACCCTTATGATCCTTCTGAGATGTTCAAATCTTGGATTCAAAAAAGTGGACGTGCCCAAGCAGAATTCATGAAAAATTTTGGTTCTTTGATGACAAATCAATCTAGCCAAAAATTCAATCCTTTAGAAACTCTAAAAGGAGTTTCTGAAAGTGCACGACAAACTCAATCTAATGTGATGGATAACATGTCTACCATGCAAAGTAAAAGTATGGATACTATGTTTAGCATCGGTCAAATGCTTCCTTCCTTTATGAATTGGGGTGCTTACAAAACTACTATCAGTAGTAATGGAAGAATCTCTATCCCTGAAGCTGAACGAAATGCACTTGGTTTAGGAGATGGTGATTTAGTACAAGTCATTATCTTGCCAATAGCAAAAAAACCAAAAAATAAGGAGGTGAAACAATGAGTAAAAACGAAACAACACAACCAAATCCAAAAGATGTATTTTCTGTATATCAAGAAAATGTTGACAAACTTTTCAACGGTATTAAACAATCAGTACCACAATATCATCAATCAATTACAAATGTACAACAGGAATACCTACAAGCATATGAAAACATAGTTGATTCAACAATCAACCTTCAAAAAGAATATGTAAAGAAAGCAGGTATTGCAGCAAATATTCCTGAAGCATCATTAAAAGTAATTAATGATACTACTGAAGAATTTGTAAAGGCAACTTCAATACAGAATCAGGTCGCACTTGCAACTATCGATGCAACACAACAAAATATCAAAACATTCAACGATAATGCAAAATCATTTGCTGACCTTAACAGAAACATCCTAAAATCTTGGATTTCTGTATTCACTACAAAAACAAACTAGTGGAAAATCTTTTTTTTAATTTTTTTCCTTTTTTATGATCTTTCAGCTAACCATTTTCCAAGCTCTGGTAATACTTTTTTCTGTGATAGAGAACTTGCTATCATTCCTACATGACCTGTAGGATACATTCTCAAAGTTTTATCTTCACTTCCTATGGCATAATGAAGTGGCATGCTACATTCTGGTGAGACAAGATGGTCCCCTACAGCAATTTGAGTAAATGTAGGCATGTTGATTTTCTTCAAATCTATATGCTCTCCTCCTACATACATCTTGTTTTGAATGAGTAAATTGTCTTGATAGATGTCCTTTATCCACTGTTTGAACAATTCTCCTGGAATGGGCGGTGTGTCTCCTAACCATTTTTCTACTCTGAGGAAATTATCTACGTATTTCTTATTATCAATATTTTTGAAAAATTTTACATATTTTTCAATTCCTTGCTCAAACGGTTTTAGGACTGAAAAACAATAATACATGAACTCTGGAGGCATATTTCCAATTGTCTCCACCATCTTTTCTACATCCATATGTTTAGCAAGATTACTGATTACAGTGGTGTCGCGCCATCCATCAATTACTGGTGCAGTTGCAATGTAGTTTTTTACACTTTCTGGATGTAGTGCTGCATATGCTGTTGCAATAGTTGCTCCAGTACAATACCCTTGCAATGATATTTTTTCATTGGATGATTCATTTTTGATATGCTCTACAGCTGAATCAAGATATCCGTTAACATAATCATCAAAATCCAGATACTTGTCCATGCTTGTTGGAGTTCCCCAATCTAACATGTACAAATCAAATCCTTGTTCAAGCAGATTTCTTACCCAGCTTTTCTCCGGCTGAATATCTAATATGTGATATCTGTTAATTAATGCATATGAAATTAGTAATGGTGTTTTGTGTTGTTTTTCTGTAAGTGGCCTATAATGAAGCAATCTTGTTTTATCTAATTGATGAACTGTATCATGCGGTGTTACCTCCAAACTAATTTCATCAGGAGCAGAAACTAATTTTGGGGCATTAATTACATTTTTGCTGAATTTCAAGACTTCTTCCATTATTTTTGGATCAATTTTGGATTCACTATTCATTCTTTTTCATCTCTTTTTTCTTTAATTCTAATTCTAATTTCCCTACTCTTTTTTTAAGTGAGTGAAGTTCTTTGTAGACTTCATCAATCTCTTCCTTGCTTGGTAGATTGACTGACTGTAAAACTACATTTGTAATATTATTCCAATGCTTTGTTAATTCCAATTCTTTTGAAACTAGTTTTCCATAATTTTCTCCAAATTTTTTAGAATCAAATAATTCTGTAAAATCATTATCAAAGATATCTATCCATATTCTTTTGAATGCCTCAATTTGTTCAACGTCTTGTGGTACTTCAGGTGCCTTCAAATTAACTTTCTTTTGAGCAATTTCCCATGCTTCTGCAAGCTGTTTATAATATTCTGTAAGATATTGATTAAATCCCATTAAATCTTCACTAATCTCTATCAATTCTGTTGTAACTTTTTTTGAATTAGCAGCAAATGCTCTCATTGGTCCTGTGGAAGCTAATGCCTGTGGTTTACTTGACATCAGATGCATGAGGTCTGTCCAAAACAATGACAGATGCTTGTAATAATCGATAGTTTCTTTTGAGGAATCTGATTGCACAGCTATCTATAATTACAGATCGCAATAAATAGTTCTATTTCTAAATTAGACTAATGGATAATACTGATGAACTTGAAAAAATATGTCAAAAAATTATTCAATTAGATCCCAAAATGCGTTCAGCTAGGCTCATCAACAGTAGAGGCCATCTTACTGCTGGTGGCATGAAAGACGGATTACTCTCTCTTGAAGCACAAAAACAAGATGAAATGATGTTCATGGAACTTGCTTTACGTGTTAGAATGAGACATGAATTTGATGGTGAATTTGGAGAAGTTCATTTCTCAATGTCTTATAGAGACAAAGTAATCGTAATGAGTTTCCCTTTGAATAATGATGATGTGTTGTTGTTATCTTGTGAAAAAGACATTGATTTTGGTAAATTACCTTTCAAAGTTCTTAAAATTGTTGAACCATTAAAAAAACATCCCTCAAAGACCTTTTAATCATAACAACTTAATTCTACTTTTATCTTTTTTTGTTTATGGCTTTAGAACAATATGTATCCTGGTCCGAAATTGATTCATTAATTGAAAACTTGTATGACACTATTTCAAAATCTTCTAGAACTTTTTCAAGCATTAGCACTTTGAGTAGAGGTGGATTAGTTCCTTCTAGGCTATTAGCTGATCATTTGGGAATTAAAAAAATCACTGTAGATGAAAAAATTATTACTTCTGATGTTTTGGTAGTTGATGATATTTTTGATACTGGAAAAACATTTGATAAAATTCTCTCAAGAACTGATGATCCTTCAAAATTAATTTATGTTACGATGTTTGCAAGGCGTGGTAAAAAATATCCTTCACAATTAATTTATGGAAGAGAAACTGATAGTGATGGATATGTTGTTTTTCCTTGGGATAAATTAGAATTTCAAAGAACAAAAAAATAAGTTTCTACTCTTGGTCGTTAATCATTTTTCTCAATCCTGCACATCTGTTTCTGATGGTAACTTCTGTTACTCCTGATGCAATCGAGATATCTTTTTGTGATTTGACTTCTCCTGTACTAATACATGCAAGATATAGGGCTGCAGCTGCAATTCCCATAGGATCTTTACCTGCCACCATCCCAATATCTTTTGCTTGATTTAAAATTGCAATTGCTTTTCTTTTACTTTTCTCACTTAGTTCTGCAATACTTGCAATTCTTGATATTCCTTTTACGGGATCAACCACGGGCATTTTTAATTCAAGCTCTCTGAAAATTAATCTATAACACCTTGCAACATCTTTTCTTCTGATGTTGATTCCTTTTGCAATATCATCTAATGTTCTTGGAGTTTCTGTATTTCTACATGAGGCATAAAGACATGCTGCAACTAATCCTTGAATGGAGCGACCTCGTACCAGTTTTTTCTCCATTGCTTTTCTGTAAATATAAGCTGCTTTCTCAATTACCGCATCTGTCAATGCAAGTTTGTCTTTTAGTTTATCCATCTCATTAAGTGCTTGTCTCAAATTTCTATCTGCTGAAGAATGTGCTTGACTTCTACTATCCCAAGTTCTTAATCTTTCAATTGAACTTTTGACACCCGCAGAAAGTGGCTTTCCAGTTGCATCTTTATTTGCAGCACCAATTACTGTTGACAATCCCATGTCGTGCATTGTAAGTGATGTTCCAGCTCCTGTTCTAGCTTTGTTTCCTTCATCATTTGAAAAGGAACGCCATTCAGCCCCGGTGTCTGCAATTTTATCTGTAACTACTAATCCACATTTACTGCAAAATAATTCGCCTGTGTTTTGATCCGTGACCATTTTTTTATCTCCACAAGAAGGACACTTTGGTCCTGCAACTATTGTATTTTTAAGCATAATACATAGAATTGATAAAATCCCCTTTTATCCATTTTACCAAATATCCACAGGTTAATTGTGTGTAGGTTGAGCTAATGCCTATTCTAGTTTTTTAGAATATGATCTGTTTTGTTGAAATTAACTTAGTAAGCAATATGCATATTGTGGAGTATAGGATGGATACATTATGTTGCTTTTTTCATTGGTATGCTTTAATCCAATAGAATGCCCTAATTCATGAGTCATGATTGTTTCCACACTTTTTACATCATATAACTGAAAACTTCCATCACAGTTGTAATCCCCCAATGTAACTTCTACCACTCCTTTTCCAAGATGTGCATGTCCTAATACGCCATCCCCTAAGTTACGAACCACCCATGTTACCCAAACATTTGCTTCGTGTTTTAGATTTGTAATTTCAAATTCAATTTTTGCTTTTTGATTCTCTGTTGTTAGTATCTGCTCTTCCCAAAATTTGAAAGAATTTTTTAGTGTACTTACATGATCTAATGGTAACCCTGTAGGTTGATCATTTATGAAAACTTTGTAATTAATTATGTATACATCATCAATAATTTGATATGTTGGATCTGGAAACTTCTCTGATGCTTTTTTTGCCTGTTCTTCAAAATTCCATTTAATATAATCTCTGAGGAATTTTTTAATCACATCTTGACTTGGATTCGGAAACTCGATGTATCTTTTTTCTTTAGAAATATTTTTTGAAATATCTCTGAGATATTTCTCAAACAAGTAAAATTCTGAATCTAATTCTTCTTGTGTTTTTTGTGTTTCATTTTGAACATTTACTATGATGAGGCCGTTTTCAATTAAATACTGAATTCCTGAAACAAATGCATCATCATCAATTTGATTATCTGCCCACCATCCTGCATTGTTTTTTACCCATTCTGGAATGCTTTCGTTTGATTGATTTAGTAATTCAACAGGAGGGATTTTGATGATTTTATTTTCTATTAAATAAATTAATGCTGAATTAAATTCACCATCCTCTATGCTTCCCTCTGACCACCATTTAGCAATTGGTCTTACCCAGTCTGGAATTGATGTGATTTGAGATTTAGAAATATCTTTAGGCTTTTCAGTAGGGGTGTACGGATATTTTGAAATTACATTGTTGATAAAATCCTTGTAATTGTTTATGACTATGCTTTCTGGTTTTTCTTTTGATGCTTTTTCAAAATAATATATTGATTCTTGATATTCTCCCAAATATCCAAATCCTACTCCCATACCCGTTAAAGAAATAATGTCACTTGGTTTGTATTGCAGTACTTTGAAAAACTGTTTTAATGAACTGGTATGTTCACCCAGATTATTTAGAGCAATTCCTTTCATTTGTAGCGTTGAAATATTGTTTGGCACTATTTCCAAAATCTCATCATAAATTGTAATGGCTTGTTTGTATTCTCCATTAGCAAAATGGTCATTAGCTATGTTAAACATAACTTCTGGGTCTTGTTCAATTTGTGCAAAAGCAATTTCAAGAATCATTGTAGAACTAAACAAAATTATTAATAAAAAATGAAAAATCTTCATCCCACTCGTTTTCATATTTTGATTTTGTTTATAGTTTATTTCTAATTTATACTCAATTCAGGCTCATAATCAAATAAAGTGATTCATTAATTCTTCTCAGTTAGAAAATCTTTAATTCGTTAGTAAATACGAATTTTGTATTGGCAAATATTGGCGCAGGTGAAATTATCTACGATTTACGAAAAAAAATCCAAAAAGTCCAATCTGATATAACCCAATTAGGCGAACCTCCAAGGGATTTGCCTGAGATGATTGAATCATCAAATTTACTACGCTCAAATGAATATCTTTCAAAGGCAAATGAAAAGAAAACTGAATTATTGGCAACTTATGAGCAGTATTCTAAATCTTTAGAAGAATTACTTTCAACTGTTTTTGACATTCAAAAAGATCTCAAAGAAATACTCATAGAACAATCTACTCTTATTACTTCTAAAAAACCATCAACCTCTTCCAAAAAACCATCTGCTAAAAAAGCCTCTAAATCAAAACCAAAAATCAAAAGAAAATAATTTATTTTTCCAAATGAACAATATCTCCTGCAATTATTTTATGTGAATTATTATTTTCAGATACTATCAATGAACCGTCATCATCAATTTTGATTGCTTTTCCTTTAATTTTTTTATCTATGGTGTTTAACTCTACATTCTTTCCTATTGTTGATGATCTTGATGTCCATTCAGAAATAATTTTCTTTATTTTTTTCTCATTTAGTAACTTGTAAATTTTTTCTAATTCAACTAAAAAAGTTTGGATTAACTGAATGGGTTTTATTTTTTGTTTATGTTCTTTCAGTGATGCCACCCCGTAAAAATTAGGTGTATTTTTTAGCATTTTTTCAATCTGTTTTACATTTACATCAAAATTGATTCCTACACCTAATACTAAATTCTCAATTTTATTAGATTCTAGTGATGCATCTACTAACATTCCAGCTACTTTTTTTCCTTTAATTGTAATGTCATTTGGCCATTTTAATTCCGGCTTGATAGAAAATGTTTTTTCTATTGCAATTGACAGTGCAAGTGCAGATGCAATAGGAAATAATGTAGTAATTGAAATATCAAATTTTGGGTGCAAAATAATAGAAATCCAAATTCCTCCTTTTGGTGAGATCCATTTTCTTCCAGATCTTCCACGCCCTCCTGTTTGTTTGGCTGCAATAATTATGGCACCCTCATTTTCAATACTGTCTGCCATTTTTAATGCCTGATTTTGAGTAGAATCTATAGAATCAAAATAGTAAGCTTGTCGCCCAATAATTTTGGTTTTTAAATTTGCTGTAATTTCCCATGGGAGTAATAATTCTGAATTTGAAATCAATTTGTATCCTAATTTCTGCTTTGATTCCACCGTGTATCCTAATTCTTGAATCTTTTTGATATGCTTCCATACTGCAACTCTGCTAATTCGTAATACATCGCTTAGATCTTGTCCTGAAAGATATTCTGTATTGTGGGTCTGCAAAAATGTTAGTACCTTGACTAAACCTGGATTATCAAATGAATTGTAAATCAACTATAGTTTGTTTTTATCTCAAGTATAAAACACAAACTAGAATCCAATATCAAAATCAAATCCACCATCATCCATTCCACCATCATCCATGCCTCCGTCTCCGGCATCGGGCATGTTTTCTGGTGCAACATAATCTGACATTGCCATTCCCATCATACTAAACATCATACTAAACATCATCATGTCCATTATTCCAAAGAACATCATTGAAGGAATGAATGATTTGTTATTTTCCATTTCCTCCTTTAGTTTATCTTTGTCTCCACTTTTGTATATTAATGACATTTGATTCCATTTTGTTTGTAATTCATGAACCCTTTCATCAACTTCTCTTGAACCTTTTTCAGTGGTAGTAATCTCTATCTTTGATCCCAACCATCCTTTCTTTTCCTCAGTTTGTATTAACCCTCTTTTTTCTAACTCCTCTAAAATAGAGTTTAATTCTTCAGGTTTAATTTGGGTTATTTTTTGAATTTTGTCAAATTTTTTATTCCCATGCTTGATTGCTCCTAATACGATGAGATCTTTAGGTTCTGATTCCATATTTTTTTATTTTAATAACCGTTAAAAAAATTCTTCGTTTCAAATATGTAAATTCAAAAATTATATTCATGAAAAACTCGTATCTATTATGGAACAAGATCCTTCATCTGATGAACAAATTCGTGAAATTCTTGCATTAAACAAAATAGCCGTAGTTGGAATGTCTAAAAATTCTTCAAAAGCAGCTCATTACGTGCCCAAATATCTTTCAGAAAATGGATATGATATCACTCCTGTAAATCCTACTACTAATGAAATTTTAGGAAAAAAATGCTATGCCTCTGTTTCTGATATTGATGAAGAAATTGACATCGTTGATATCTTTCGACCCTCTGATCAAGTATTGCCTGTAATACAAGAAGCGATAAAGAAAAAACCAAAAGTGATTTGGCTTCAAGAAGGAATTCATAATGTTGAAGCAGAAGAACTTGCTAAAAAAGCAGGAATTAAAGTAATTTTTAATCGATGTATGTTAGCAGAACATCAGAGATTATCACGATGACTGATTTTGAAAATTTTTATCATGATCTATTGGAACTTGCAAAAAAATTTGAAAATCAAAACATTCCTCTAAAAGTAGAAAAAGATCTTAAAAATGATATTGTCAAAATATTTGGAGAAAAAATTACTTCTTTAGCTAGAGCTCAAAATGGACTTAATGATGTAACTGAACTTGCATATACTACTGCTGAACACCATCCATATTGGAATTTAGTTTACAATTGTTCTGAAATTACTAACACCACTTTAGATAAATGGAAATCAACTCTATCTGATGAAGATATTTCTGACATTGAATGGGCAATCAAAGAATTAAGTCAAACATTAGAAAAAATTAAAAATAAAAAACCATCTGATTCCTAGGCAGAGATAAATATTCTGTAGTGGTAATCATTTCATGCCTATCAAAATTGGATTAATCGGTAAAACCAATACTGGTAAGACCACTTTCTTCAACTCTGCAACTTTATCTTCAGAAGAAATTTCTTCATATCCGTTCACTACCAAATCCCCTGTATCTGGTGTCGCTCATGCAATTTCATTGTGTGTACATCCAGAATTCAAAATACAAGACAATCCAAATAATTCCAAATGTCTTGATGGATGGAGATACATACCAATCGAACTAATTGATTTGCCTGGTCTGATAAAGGATGCATGGAAGGGTAAAGGCTTGGGGAATCAATTTTTATCAATTGCCGCACAATCTGATGCTTTATTGCATGTAGTTGATGCCTCTGGAGGAATTGATTCAACAGGACAAATTTCTGAAGTTGGTACTGGTGATCCAATATCTGATTTTGCAGACATCGAAGAAGAATTAATCATGTGGTATCATAAAATTTTAGAAGGTAATCGAGACAAAGTTTCCAAATTAATAAAAACAGGTTCAGATGTTTTAGATGCTATAACTGATCTTTATCGTGGTATTGGGGTAACTAAAGATCATGTGAAAGTAACTTTTCATGCAACAAATCTTGAGGAAAAAGAATTTGATGATTTTGACATGACAGATACCAAGAAATTTGCATCATACTTGAGAAAAATTTCAAAACCCACTTTGATTGTGGCAAACAAAGTTGATGTTGAAGGAGCTGACAAAAATTTTGCTCGATTAAGAGAACGATACAATGATTCTATTGTAATTCCAGTAAGTGGTGACAGTGAATTTGTCCTTAGACGTGCAGAGCAAAAAGGACTGATAAAATATTCACCTGGTTCTGAAACATTTGAAATAATAAAATCTGATGAACTCAATGAAAAACAAAATAATGCTCTAAATTTCATTAAAAAAGGAATTATGGGTGAATATATGAGAACTGGTGTTCAGTTTGCAATTAATGTTGCAGTATTCAAATTACTAAAGATGAATTCTATTTATCCTGTTGCAGATGAAAATAATTTGGCTGACAAAAAAGGACGTGTATTACCAGATCTAATTTTACTTAAAGATGGAGCAACTATTAATGATCTGGCAAAAGAAATTCACTCTGATTTAACTAAAGGATTACTTTATGGGAAAGATTTGAGATACAATTTGAGATTGCCAATTGATTATCAACTAAGAGACAGGGATGTTGTATCTTTAATCAGTGCATCGCAAAAATAATCAATCTCGCTTTTTACTTCTTGGTTTTGTCCTTAGGACTGCTTTACAGCAAATACAACGTGTATCATCCACTTTCAAAAATATGCCGCAAAAAGTACATCTTTTCTGCCCAATTTCATACCTAATTTTGTTTGGAACCGAGGCTGCTTTATGCATTTGACAAATTCCCCTACATGTTCTACCCATTAATTTCACCTCCTACTTTTTCCTTGATTTCTTTGGTTCTATCCCTAATTGTTACGGCGCTAATTCCAGAAGCATCTGAAATTTTTATCTGCGTGATTTTTTCTCTATTCAT
Organism: Candidatus Nitrosopumilus sp.; assembly: GCA_024644105.1. Classification (GTDB taxonomy): domain Archaea; phylum Thermoproteota; class Nitrososphaeria; order Nitrososphaerales; family Nitrosopumilaceae; genus Nitrosopumilus. The sequence continues at coordinate 18,494 of JAHELP010000012.1, forward strand.
AACTGATGCCAAGTTAATTGCAGCCGCCGCCATCGCCATTGGATTTTTGCTTGTTGAGACATTCTTCTTTGATGCTAGTTTGAGAATTTTAAATGCCAATCTTTCTGTCTTCTCAGATAATCCAACAGCTTTTGCTACTCTTGTTACAAATTCATTTGGATTGTATGCTTCTGGATGTAAATCTAATTCTTTTACTATGAATCGGTATATTCTTTGTAAATTCTTTTTCTTTATGTTTCCTGCATTTGCAACGTCTTGTAGTGTTCGTGGTATGCCTGCTAGTCTACATGTAATGTATACGGTTGCACATAGCATTGAGGATGTTGATCTACCTGCCAAAATTCTTTTGGCAGCTATTTTTCTAAATAAATATGCTGTTTCTTCAACAACTGATTCTGGTAAACCTAATTTTGAACTAATTCCATCTAATAATGTAAACGCTTTTTGAAATGATTTTACTGAAATTGCAGAACGACTATTCCTGTCCCACATTCTTAAACGATAAAACATTCTACGGTTTTCTTTTGATAATGATTTACCCGTTGAATCCTTATCTTGTGATTCCATAATTGTTGAGAGGCCTCTATCTGCCATCTTCAAAGATGTCTTCATACCTACTCTAGAATTATTCTGATACTCCTCTCCACTAAGACCCACTGTTTCTAAACTACTGTCCATTACTTTTTCAGATGAAACTGCACCACAATTACTGCATGCAATTTCACCTGTATAGCCATCTGTTACTAACAGGTTTTTTTTACAACTTTTTTGATGTACTAATTCTGCCATCATGTGTACATTATGGTATTAAATTATTTAAGGCGGCCAGATATTTGATTCTAGTGCCAAAATAAAGTGTATTTTAGGGCCCTGTGGATCATTTTGGCACTAGGGGTAATTCTTTACTTTTTATAAATATGATTGTCTCTAAATCAAATCAATAATGCCTCATATTGTAATCGATGAAAAAATTGATCTCTTTGATTTTGCAAAATCTTTTACTCCTGAATTTCAAAAATCTCCATTGATAAAAATCCCTACAATCTATGTTGAAAAAAATGGATTAAATGCAATATTGCCCGTAATTGTTATTGATGAACAACATCAGGAATTTTTTATTCAAATATCTACTACCACAAAAAAAACTACGATTCGTCTTCTTCCGATGACTGATCCTATAAAGACTGATAGCGTAAAATATTCATTAGCCAAAGTATATTTCCAAATAAAAAAATGGAATCCTGATGTATCAATTACAAAAACAAATTTGTCAGAGTATTTAAAAATGGAGGTCGTATCATGAAATCTTTTACTCTTTCAAGAGAGTGCTCTGTTAATAGAGAATTAATTTTTAAGATAAGCACAAATGTAGAAAATTTTAATAAAATTATGCCCAATTATTTTAAATCATTAACTGTTTTAGAAGAATCATCTTCACAAAAAATAGTGTTAGAAAAAATTTCTTTTTTAGGTAAAACTCTTGATGTAAAAACCAAGCATGTTGTTTTGCCCCCGAATATCCATGAAGTATACATTTTATCTGGTCCTTTGAAAAACACTTCTTTCATTGAAAATTATGAATTATCCTCTTTAGGTACTAATATTACAATATCAATTAATTTACAACTAAATGGTTTTTTGAAATTTGTACCTTTTTTAAATAAAATATTGATTAGAAAAATGAGTCATGTGATGAACGAATTCATTAAATGTGCTGAGATATATTCTAAAAATTTGTCTGTAATAGATTAATTAGCACTATGAGCAATTATTAGCACCAGTATAAATAACATTTTTTGAAAAATTTAGTATGACCATGCCTGTAATTGTGATTGGAGCTGGTGTTGGAGGCTTAACTACTGCTGCACTTTTATCACAAAATGGGCATACTGTAAGAATTTTGGAAAAATCCTCCAAATTAGGAGGTAGAACCGCATCCATGAAATTTCAAAATCATATCTTGGATAACGGATTTCATATTATGCCATTTTATAAAAAATCTGCAATTTTTGAAATCTTAAAAAAATTAAACATTGAATCTAAATTGAAACTTGCCAAAGTTGATGATATTGCATTTTATTCGACAGATGGCTTTCATGTGTACCCAAAGGGAATGCTTGATTTGTTGAGGCTTTCCTTATTGCCATTTAAAAGTAGAATTAAACTTCTTAGAATTCTGCTACCTCTTGCATTTACTTCCATTTCTAAGACTGAGTTATGGGATAACACACCATTGACAAAAATTACATCCAATTTAGATTCTGAAACAAATGCTTTCTTTGAGGCAGTATGCATGCTTGCTTTTGCTGATACTGCTGATCATATATCGCTAGGAGAATTTACACGCACAATAATAAGAGCAAATCCCTTCAAAGGTGGAACTAGTGAATTTGCATATCCTGATAATGGTGGCTATGATTCAATATGCCATGTTTTATCTGATTACATTTTAGAAAATAAAGGAGAAATACATACTAGACAATTAGTAAAGAAAGTAATTATTGAAAATTCTAAAGTTTCTGGCGTAATCGTTCAAAACTTATCTGGTGATGATGAATTAATTCCTACAAACTGTGTGGTTATTTCATACCCTGCATATACAGCACTTAATCAATTATTTGAGAACAATGTCATCTCTACTGAATTTGTGAAAAAAATCAACAAATTAAATAAAACCACATCTGTTGTAGAGGTTCATTTTGCATTAAAATCTAAAATTGATTCTCGTCAAGTTGTATTTCCAGTAGGTAAATCATATACTACCAAAGGCATATTTTTTATTTCTAATATTACTCCTTCAGTTTCTCCACCTGGTGAACATTTGATTATTGCTGGAACTCCTGTACTTCCTGAAGACACTGATAATCCACAAAAAATTAAAAATATTGTAGCAAAGATGAAACAGGAAATATCTTCAATTTATCCAGAGTTTGAACCCTCATTATTATGGGAGCGTCCAATGGCCTGGAAATTGGTTGAATCAGTTGTAAAAGAACCTGGAAAAGTCTGGAAATCTAAAATGCCCCATAAAATTCCAGGAATTGAGGGGCTTTTCTTTGTTGGAGATTCAACAATTAGCTATGGGATAGGAACGGATTCTGCTGCACACAGTTCAATTCTATGCACTCCAAAAATTGAATCATACTTGAAATTATAATTATGCAGTTCTAATAATTTTTGGAATTTCTTCAAGATTTGTATCACAAATAACTTTGGCATCAAACTTTGGAATTTTTTCAGATTGCATTGCATATCCTCCAATTAAAATTGGTATTTTGTGTTCCTCTTTTATTTTTTTAACTAATCTTTGACCTGCCGAGAGATTATCTGGTAATGTGATTGATACAAAAAGTATGTCTGGTTTGTTGTTTTCGATAAAATCAATTATTGATTCTGTTGGCATTGAAGTTCCCATGTTATACACTTTATATCCCTTAATTGAAAGATATGTTTCTAAAACATCGCATCCTAAATGATGTTCTTCTCCTATTGGTACACATATGAGAACTTTTTTCTTTTTTCCAGTTCCAGATACTCCATCCATTATAATTTTCACAAGTGTTTGTGCAACATTACTTGCAACATGTTCTGTTGCTATACTGATTTTTTTACTTGCCCAATGTTCTCCAATCTCATACATTACAGGCTTTAGAATTTTATCAAAGAAGTCAGCTGCATTGAAAATATTTACATATTCTTCATAAATTTTTACACAATCTTCTATGTTTCCATCAGTCAGTTTTTTGTATAACTGCTTCTTTGATTTTTTAGTTGCCTCTTCTCTTTTTTTAATGTCTTTGGGATTAAATGATGCAAGAACTGATAATACTTTGGGATTATTTCTATATTCTATAGGTATGTCATCTTTTACAACATCTGATGCTTTTCCAAGATATTTTACAATTTCTTGTTTAGATGTACTTTTTTTTGAATCCCAGACACTTTTTACCAGGTAAAGATATTGATCTGATTTTACTTTTTTAGCCCTAATGTAGACCATAAAATCTGTCAATTTGTATGGTATTTAACTGGTGCCAAATTATAATCATAGTGCTAATTATTAATTTTCTACTTTTTCATTAATGATGTGAGTAGATTTTTTTATTACCACTAGAAAATTGAATTAGCACCAGTTTATATAATTTAATATGAAAAATGCTCCATGAGTAATCAAATCGTGATATCAGATAAGATTACGCAGTCTACCCCATTTTCTATCATGGTGACAGGTTCAACTGGATTTATTGGATCAAGATTAGTTTCATTATTGTCCTCTAATGGTTACACTGTTACTGGATTAAGCAGAAAAAAACTAGAAGACTCTAAAAATGTAAAATATGTACAGGCTGATGTTTTTGACAAGGATCAACTGTCTAATGCAATGATTGGAATTGAAGTTGCATACTATCTTCTCCACTCGATGGAGGGAAACAAATCTGAATGGCAAGAATTTGCATCTCGTGAACGAATTCAAGCTCAAAATTTTCTTCATGCTGCCACAAAAGCAGGTGTTAAAAGAATAATCTACCTTGGAGGCCTGGTAAATGACAGTTTAGATTTATCACCCCATATGAAAAGTAGAAAGGAAGTTGGAGAAATTCTTGCTTCTGGAAATATTCCTGTTACTGAGTTACGTGCATCATTAATCATAGGTGCTCAAGGTGGTTCATATGCTATGCTTCGCTATCTTGTTGAGAGATTACGTATTATGGTTTGTCCTTCATGGGTAAAATCCTTGGCACAACCAATTGCTGTTG
>JAHELP010000012.1:23350-28595 GCA_024644105.1 Candidatus Nitrosopumilus sp.
TCATATGCTATGCTTCGCTATCTTGTTGAGAGATTACGTATTATGGTTTGTCCTTCATGGGTAAAATCCTTGGCACAACCAATTGCTGTTGATGATGTAATTTTTTATTTGGCAGAATGTCTTGCAAAACCCGAAACAGAAGGTCAAATATTTGAAATTGGAGGTCCGGATAAAATGACTTATGAAGAATTAATGCGAGTTTATGCTGCATATCTAAATAAGAATTTATTTGTACTACAAATCCCGTTTTTGACTACACGACTATCTTCTTACTGGGTTGATCTTATTACTCCAGTTAAAGCATCTCTTGCAAGACCTCTCATTGACAGTCTTGTGCATGACACTGTAGTAACTGATGACAAAATAACAAAAATCATCCCAATGAGATTAAAATCTGTTCGTGAATCAATTGACATTGCAACAAATGAAATGAATTCATCTCCTCCTAAATCTGAATTAAAGCAAGAAAAAACAGGTTTTAAAATAAATCAAAAACTTATACAAATTTCATTACTTGCAATGGCTCTGATTGGTACATCATACTATTGGCTAGATGATAGACCTGATGTATACCAGACACTTTGGTTAATTGCAGCTTTTGTATGGTATGCTGTAATATTTTCATCAATATTTCTTATTCATCACAAAACTCGTTTGGGATATTTTATGGCAGGACTGCTTTCTTGGACAACTCTGGCCATTTGGTTATTTGATAATTCCTATGTGGTATTCCAGACCTCATTGATTGCATCCCAGCCGAGTGAAATGATGACTATTAGAAATTTCATTGGAATTGTGGTAGCATCAATTACTGTCATAGCATCTCATAATCTATTTCATAAAGTAATAGATTATCAGTACAAAGGAAGATCTATCTGAGAATTTTAATTTTTTTTAATTACACTTCTTTTTTCAATTTGGTCATCAAATCATTTGTCATTTTTAGCAAATAGTTGATGTCTCTATCCCCTGCAAAATCCATTATCATGTTAAATTATTTTTAAAAAATAAAGATAACGAGTAGTATGTAATCTTTAGAACATTCAGATTCTCGTGCCTAGATTAGTTTATTTTTTAACATGTACAAATCCATCTTTTGAAATAATCAAATTTTGAAATTCGTCTGGATGGATGATTTTGGCGAGAATCTCTATACCTTCTACTGTTCTAATGCTTGGTTTGCTAAAAAACGAATTTGCATCTACAGCAAAAATTTTGTCATTTTTAACAGCTTTTAAAGAATTCCAAATATTGTTATTTTTTAAAAATTTATTATATTCTAAATTTGTTCGTTTTGCATCAAAACCACACGGCATTAATATTATGATATCTGGATTTGATTTGATTATCTCTTTGATAGTTAATCTTCTTGAATGTTCTCCTGTTTTACTAATCATGTTTGCCCCTCCTGCTATATTGATCATTTCTGGAACCCAATGACCTGCTGTAAAAAATGGCTCAATCCATTCAATTGCTAATACTTTTGGTTCATTCGTAACACTAGTATTTCTGATGTATGCAATTCTTTTTTCTAGAGAATCTGTTATTTGCTTTGCTTTTTCTTTACAATCTAATATTTCTCCTAATTTTGTTACAGATTCGAAGATTTCTTTCATGTTGTGAGGATCCATAGAATGAATAATTGGTTTCTTTTCGAGAATTTTTACTGCTTTATTTACTTGATTTGTATATGCTGCACACACTTCACATGTTTCTTGAGAAATTATCAAATCTGGTTTGGCATTTTTTAAATTCTTATCATCTAAAACAAAAATATCTTTACCCTCACTCAATAATTTGCAAGTTGTAATATCAATCTCTTTACTGGATAATTGGTCTGAATTAATTACCGTATTGATGACTTTGGGTTTCAATGATGCCTCCTCTGGATATTTACACTCATGCGTTACTCCATACAGTTTATCCTGCTCTCCTAATTCGTATAACAATTCAGTTGCACTAGGTAAAAATGAAACAATTCTGTTTATTGCCATATCTTTAAACTGAAATAATCACTTAAACACCATGCGTTCACTATGCCTCAATTTTTCTTATTAGTCAAGTTAATAGGCATATTTTAGGCACAAATATCATGTCTTCTGATTCTCAAAATATTCGACGGGCAATTTTATCTAAATGGCATGAGTCTCTTTCTAAACATGGTAATCTGTTTTCATCTGATTCTATTAGCGGAACTAGTCCTCCTTCTGTTTTTGTTGGTTCATATGATTATCCTAAGGTCTTTGTAGGTCCAATGGTTCCACCAATGCATGGGGATACGAGTTTACTTGACAATCCTGAAAAATGGAAAGGAAAATCATTAGAAGAAATTGTTAATTTTAGACTCAATTTAGTTAGGGGCATTCAAAAAATTCCAATAGAAAAAACTGATGGAAGATACATTGAAAATCTTCAGGAAGTTGCAATGTCATCAAAACCTATTGACTCTGATCTAATTTTTCAAAAAGCTACTTCTCCAAATATTTCATTAGATGGTGAAAGTGCCCCTTTTGGTCCTATTGGTGAAATAAAATCTGCAAAATTTTCTGGAACTTCCTCTGAAAAATCAATTGAAAAAATATACTATGACAAAGATTTGAAAGCTCAAGATGCTGTTTTGAATTTATACAATTCTGGAATTGAAATTTCAAAAATTCAAAAATGTTTCAGTATAGGCATGTTGGGCCAGAAAAGAAAATTGGTTCCTACTAAATGGAGTATAACTGCAACTGACGATATTATTTGTAAATCTCTTACAGAAAATATTCTAGACTATGGATTGATTGATTCATTCAGGGTATTTTCATATGAGCATCTTGGAAATATTTTCACTGTCATTTTATTTCCTCATCGATGGATATACGAGATGATTGAAGCTTGGTATTCTAATGGGGTGATTGGATTTGGTTCTGATTATGAGGATGCACGTGGAATAGATCACCCTCCTGCAATAGCTGGTGCCTATTTTGCAGCAAAATTGGGGGTTTTAGAGTACTTGACTAAAATGAAAATTCAGGCAGGAGTTGTAATTCTACGTGAAATTCGTCCAGAATATGCTATTCCTGTTGGGGTATGGCAAGTTCGAGAAGGTATTCGTGAGACCATGAATCAAACCCCGATGCTGGCTAATGATTTTGAACATGCATTATTACTGGCATCAAATAAAATGAGTATTAGCAAATCAGAATGGATATCTCACGGAAATATTACTGAATTAATAAGACAAAAAACTATTTCTGATTTTTTTTAGCAAAATTTTTTTGATAAAAATTTAAACAAATTTCCTGGCTCTGGATTTGAATATAATAAAAAATACGTCTGACCAGAAAGATATGTGTTATTAAATCGATATATTGTTGGATTGATGTTAGAGAGAATTTCCCCAATTGTTATTTTTTCATCTTTGAACTTTTTCACCAAATCAAAAAAATTTTCTTTTTCTTGCTGACTAAAACTGTTTGAAAAATACCCAAAAATATGCATTATCACATTACTATGTTTTTTGATAGTTGGTTCACTTTCAAATGAAATTTTTAAATGTTTTTCATATTCTTTTAGGATGTTTGAGAATTGTTCTTTTTTGTTACTTGCAACTAAATTTCCCATTATTTTTAATTCCTCCTGACTATGTGCCATGATCATGTATTTGTTCATGGCATGAAATTCTACCAGATCTTTTATTTTGTTACTTTTTTTAACAGTCTCAAATCTTTCAAATACATACTCTTCAATCTCTTTTTCCGAGAGTGGTTGACTAATCTGATTTGTTATTTCTTGCTTTTCTTTCACTTTTCAAGTTTCTTCCGATTTACATATAAGCAGATTTACATTTATTTTCAATTGGCACTATGTTTTTTGATTTTATTTTCAAGATTGCCTTCCACCACTAATTTAGCACTAGCTAATAATTTAGCACTAGTTTAAATAGCATTAACCAAGAAATGAAATAATGAAAATCGCAATAACTACAATTGCAGCAATTCTGATAGTAGCCTCAACTGTTTCTACTGCTTATGCAGAAGTTCCTGGTTGGGTAAAAAACAATGCTGGATGGTGGGCTGATGGAACTATCTCTGAATCTGAATTCCTTACTGGGATATCATTTTTGATTAAAGATGGAATCATTAACGTTCCTCCAACAACTGTATCTTCTGAGGCATCTGAAAGCGTACCTGATTGGGTAAAAAACAATGCTGGATGGTGGGCTGATGGAACTATCTCTGATTCTGACTTTGTAAATGGTATTCAATTCTTGATAAAATCTGGATTTATTACAATTCAAGTCAGTTCTGAATCTGTACCAATGGAATCATCTGTAGAAAACACTGATTCAGAATTAGCATCACTTCAAAATGAATTAGAAGCATGTTCTGAGATCAAAGTTGCTTACAAAAGACTAGATTGTGAAAAGCCAATCAAAAAAGAAATTGCTCTCTATGAATACAAGGCAAATGCTGATAACTTCATTGTTGGGCCAATCACATACTATTGGTATGGGGTAGGTACTGAAGGAAATGAATTTGAAATTCGTCCCTCAGGTCAACCAATATTGAATATCCGTATGTTGGCTGAAAATACAAGTTCTGAAATTGTTTCACTAAATTGCACTAGTCCTTCTATATGCAGCTATGATGTTTGGGATGGCTCTAAAGTCTTCAAATATTCTGGTATGGATTTTACTAGTGGTGCAATAGTAATCAACCCTGGTGATACAAGAGAATTTAATTTTCTCTTTGGACCAAACATTGGTTATGGTGGAACAGAGTTTGAATATGATCCTTCAAAGACATATCAATTCAGAATTAATGAGCCCTTTGGAAGTACAAGTATTCTTTTAGATTTGGAGTAGTTCTCCATTTTTTTATTTTTCTATAGATATGATCTGTTAAAACAATAGAATAAATCTGAGTTTATTTCATAATGAAAATATGAGTCACTCTGATTTGGAGCAGAATTATTCAAATTATGGTATTTACTCTATAGATGACTCTCTTGATCTATCTCTTCCAAACACTACAATTAAAATAAAAAAAATAGGAAATAATGTTTTTTCATATAATAGACTAGATGCAGAAGAAAATCTTGTTGAAAAAACAATCCCTGTATCCACTTCTGAATTAAATATAGAATTGGCCCCAATTAGACCTCTGAATTATCCAGCTAGAAGAACAGATTATGTATATTTAGATCTTGATACTCCAATTTTTCTTTCTAGTGGTGCATCTGCAAAAATATATGCTAATTG
>JAHELP010000012.1:28695-30138 GCA_024644105.1 Candidatus Nitrosopumilus sp.
TTCATAGTTTTTACATCTACCACTGGTGTTGACTTTTCTGGATTGCTTGTTGCAGGAGGGATATTTGGAATTGTAATTGGATTCGCTACTCAATCAGTTGTCTCCAATTTAATTTCTGGAATATTCTTAATGATTGAAAAACCTGTTAAACAAGGAGATAAAATTGATATTCCTGGTGCTGATGTATCTGGCACTCTATTAGATATCAGTACTTTTTCTGTTCGTGTAAGAAAATTTGATGGCACAATTATCCGAGTTCCAAATGAATCATTTTTTACATCTAATATCCGATCACTTAGCTCAACCCCTGTTAGACGTTCTGAGGCTATAATTGGAATTGCTTACAAAGAAGACATAGATGCAGCTATTTCTGTTCTAGAAAAGGCAATTCGTATTTCCTTACCTTTTGTTCTAATATTACCGAAACCAGAATTTAGAATTAAAGAATTAGATGACTCAAGCGTAAATATTGAAATTTTAGTGTGGCATCCAAGAGATGACTGGGATCAAGTAGGTCCAAAGTTACTTAAAATTGCTAAAAATGCTTTTGACACTGCTGGAATAGAAATCCCCTTCCCTCAACGAGTTATGTGGAAACGAGAACAATAATTACAAATGTTGTTGAATTTCTTTTTTTGCAGTTCTTTTTTTCTTGATAAGACTGAACATTATCATTCCAACGTTGATGATTGAAATTATTTCAATTAGGTCTACTCCATACAAGAACCAATCAATTACTGGATGAACTCTTGATACGATACCTGCTTCCAACATAATGTCTGCATTCCATACCATGTGTGGAACTTGAATGAATTGTATAATTGCAATTAAAATTACACTTCCTAATATTTTATTTTCATACCAATTCCAAAACTTATTCCATGCGTTCATGTTTATTGTTATTTTCTTCTTCTATTAAACACAATGAAAATTAGATTGTCCTAATTAGATACACCTAATTTTTTTGAGCACGAATTTTAAAATTATTAGCTTGAGCTTTGCGTTTTATTTTTCTAATTAACACAAATGTTGGAATTAAAATTATGATACTTAAAATAAAAAATACAATTACTATTGATGTATAATCATTTACAAATATTTTTGTCTCCCACCAAGACTGTGGTAAAATTAAAAACATGTTTTCTCCTGAAAAATCTTCAATTGTGCCAATTGCTAAACTATATTTCCCTTTTTGATTTTTTTCATCAAGAACAATTATAAAATATTCTCCATCTGCACGTAACTCCGTTTTAATTTCTTGTCTTTCCCAGTATGTTACTTGCCCGAATGGTTCATAGAATTCTTTTCCTGGAAAATCTCCTTCATAGAGAACTTTTTCCATATTGTTTTGAGATTTAGAATTAAATCCCTCATTTAGAATATTATTTGGACTAACTAAAACAAGTGATGGGGAATATCTTTCCAACCCTTCAATTTTTGGTA
>JAHELP010000045.1 GCA_024644105.1 Candidatus Nitrosopumilus sp.
CCTGCAAGCCATATTTCAAGCAGTTTCCTATTGAGTCTTTCAAGAAGCTTGATAAATGGCCAATAGTTCAATCATTCCAAATGGTTACAATAGATACGCCTGCATCATTGGAGAGTTTTAGGAGATTTGTCATTACTAGTACATGCATGTCTTATGCACCAAGGGCATATTTGGAAGATTCTGAGGTTTTTGCAGAAAGAGAAGACAGTCTAGGGGCGATCTATGTAGAAGCTGCCGATAAAGTTACGCTAAAAAAAATTAGAGACATTACATTTGTTAATGGAAAAGATGTCTTGGGCATAATCTATAATTCAAAAAGTGGGAATACATCCTTGAAATGGAGACAGATTAAAAGAAACAATGGTAAAGTATCAGGAGATGCATCAGCTAATTCTCTTACAAATCTATCTGAATCAGGCGTTCTTACTTTGGAATGGGTTGAAAATTATCTAAAAAAGAAATCTGAAGAAACAAAAACAGAACCAACAAGTTAAACTATTTTCTTTTTGTAAAATACTACAATATCATGATTACAAAGACAATAGATGAGAATTCAATATCTGTTATTCCAGAAGATTCAGAAGATCTTTTGAATTTACGTCGAATAATCAAAGAAAGCGATAAAGTGATTGGAGATACAACTAGGGTTCTAAAACAAGATAAAGATTATTCAAGACCAGATAAAGGAGAAAGAATCAAAGTTAGAATTGCATTAACGGTAGAAAAAATTTCTCTTGATGATGTTTTAGATAGGTTAAGAGTAGGAGGAACTATATCTGAATCAAGTAATGAATCAGTACCACATGGATCACATCATTCTTTTATTCTAAAACTAAATGATGGAATTACAATATCAAAGAAAAAATGGTTACCCATTGAAAAGAAACTTTTAGAATCAAGTAATAATCAAATAAGTTTTGTTCTAGTTGCAATTGACACAAGTGATAGTGGAATTGCAAGATTAAGAGGTACCCATTTAGAATTTATGCCAAATATCTATTCAGGAGCTGGAGGAAAGAGATACAAAACTAATTTCAATATTGAGAAATTCTTTGAGCAAGTACAGCAAGCACTATCAACTATTTTCAAAGAAGGTGATACCATAGTAATTTTTGGTCCGGGTGAAACAAAGAAGAGATTTGCAAATTTTATAGAAAAATCACAAAAACTTCAGAAATGTAAAATTCAAGTAGTTGATGGAATTGATTCAGGAGGAGAAGATGGAATTTATACATTTACAAAATCTCAAAATATGCAAGAAATAATGTCAGATAGTAAATTAGCCAAAGCATCATCAATTATTGATGAAGTGATGATTCTGGCAAATAAGAAGAGTAGAAAATTCACTATGGGGTATAATGAAACTTTTAATGCTAATCAAATGGGGGCAGTTGAATCACTAGTATTTTCTGATAAAATAATACAAGAAAATGATGAACAAGAGATAATGAATTTTCTAAATGATGCAGAAAACAAAGGTGTAAAAATTTACAGTGTTGATTCTTCTACAGATATTGGCCTCAGAGTAACTGGTTTAGGTGGAATAATTTCTTTGTTAAGATATGCAGTTGAGTCTTAGTTAGTAGATTCAACTAGCCATTTTAGATAGGATTTGTCAATTGAGGTAACATCAATTTCTGCTATTTCAGGTACATCATAAGGATGTGTTTCTTTGATTTTCTTTTTCAATTTTGTCTTGTTTTTATTTATTGTTTTGAATATGGCAAGATATTCTGAAGAATTTTCTACTTTTCCTTTCCAAGAATAAATTGAAGAAATTTCAGAAATATTTACACATGCTACTGTTTTATTTTTTACAAGTTCACGTGCAATTTTAGAAATTGATTTTTTGGTAGGATATGTTGAGATAATTATTACTGGTTTCATAGTAAACGATAAATGTCCGTACCTTAAAAAATTAACAATTAGTTTGGAACTTGATTTTATTACTCAGAATTCGATAATCTATGTCTTAATGGCTTGGGTAGTCATTGTCATTATTGCAAAAGCTCTAAAATTTGAAAAGTATGGTTTTGAGATTAAAGCCTACAGCCTAGTATACAAAAACAGAGGAGTAAATGAAGTACTATTAAAAATATTAAGTCGTACTAAAAGAGGCATTCGAATTTTTGCAGATACAAGTGTAATTGCAGGTTTTATTATGATGGCTTTTGCATTTTGGTTTTTGCTTAACAATGTTTCAAACTTTTTTGTAGCACAATCAGAGTTCTCAGAATTGACAGTACTTATTCCAGGAGTTACACTAACATCTGCATCATCAATTACATACTTTTTACTATCAATTCCTATTGTTTTAGTTATTCACGAGGGTGCACATGGAATAGTTGCTGCTCTTGAAAAAATTAAAATCAAAACAGGTGGATTTGCAATTTTCATTGCAATGTTTGCAGGATTTGTGGAACCAGATGAAGAGGAATTTGAAAAAGCTAAAAAGATTTCAAAATTAAGAGTGATTGGGGCAGGAGCCACTTCAAATGTTATGTTTGCATTTGTATTAGGGGCTATTTTATTAACAAATCCATTTTTTGCAATGGTTTTACCTGAACCACTTCTAAGTACATTTTACGAACTTCCAGAAGGTGTGCTAATTCTATCTATTATAGAAAATTCTGGTGCTGAACAAGCAGGATTACTTGCAAATGATATTATCACTTCAATTAATGATATACCGATATTTAGTCCGGTGGATTTTCCTGCGCTGAGTCCTGGAGATACTGCCAGTGTTTCTGTAATTAGAGATGGTCAAGCATTAGATTTTGGAATAGAGATCATGCCTTCTCCAGAAGATCCTGAAAGAGGATTAATTGGTATTATGAGAGATAATTCATTTGCATACAAACCAGTGATGAATTTCATTGAATGGAATGATCCCAATGTTTCCATGTTCTTGTTATGGCTATGGATGATCTCATTTTTCATTGGTATAATCAACATGCTTCCATTACCAATTTTGGATGGAGGAAAATTCATTCATACAATTATTGATAAAAGAATTTCAGACAAGTCAGTAAATATAGTAATGTGGGGGATATACGCATTCACCTTTGTAATATTTGGTCTCAACATTGCTTTATCATATTTAAAATCTGGTTGGTTTACAATCTAAAAAATACCTAAAGAATCATTAATGTTAAAAAATATTTGATTGCATGAGTTGTGATAGGTGTGAAAATCCTCCAGTATATACAAGAAAATATTCCGGTGAAAAGCTGTGTTCACATTGTTTCTCAAAGTCAATTGTGAGAAAAACGGCTAAAACCATTTCAAAATATAATATGATTAAGCATAATGAATTAGTTGCAGTTGCAGTATCTGGAGGAAAAGATTCTCTAGCTTTACTGAAAATTATTAATGAAATGGCATTAACTCATAGTTTTAGAATAAAAGCAATTACTATTGATGAGGGAATTCCAGGATATAGAAATGAGGCATTAGAAATTGTTGAAAAATTTTGTACTGAACTAAATGTAGAACATAAAGTATATGCTTACAAAGATCTTTTTGAGTTGACTTTGGATGAAGCCCTAGATTTACGAGAAAATGAAAAAACTTCATCTTGTTCAATCTGTGGAACATTAAGAAGAAGGGCAATTGACTATGCTGCTAAAGATATTGGTGCAGATGTAATCGCTACTGGTCATAATCTAGATGATACATTACAAACATTTGTTATCAACATGCTCTCAGGTGATACAACAAAGATTGGTTGGATGGATCCTGATACTTCGGCAAATAATTTAAGAAAAATAAAACCATTTTGTGAGATTTATGAATCTGAAATTGTTTTTTATGCATTTACAAATGATATGCCATTTCAATCCGAACCATGTCCACACATGAATGAAGGGATCAGAACAGAAATTCGTGAATTTTTAAATTCATTGGAAACTCAACATAGCGGAATTAAAAATAATTTGTATCAATCAATTCTCAAAGTATCACAAGCTGTAAAGAGTTCTAGTTCCAAACAGAAAACAAAATGTGAAAAATGTGGAAGTGATTGTACAGGTAACGTATGCTCAGTTTGTAGTGTAGTTTTAAAACTGAAAGAAAATCAAACCTAATGCAAATATAACATACTTTCTTAGGAAAATTGGTAGTAGGTAGGATCAGGGTGCCAGCCGTGCCCTATTCTGAAACCGGCTATATGCAGAGATCAGCAACTGTTGGGTAAATCTCTAGATGGGTAATTCCCGCTTGGTGTGCGGAAATGAAATCACGCCGAGGCGGGTGGTTGCAGGACTAGAAATATCCGAAGGGATAACTTCTAAGACCGAACCATCGAAAGGGATGAGGTCCGGGAGGGAGCAATCCTAAGGTGGAGCATCCACGCTTCCTCGTCAACGTGGCGGATCTTGTATGCCTTGAAATGGGGCTATTCGTCTAGACTGGAACCAGCAGGTCTACTACCTTTATAATTAAAATAAAATTTCTAAATTCATGGAAGGAATGATTTCATTTGGGAATAAAAGAAGTTATGAGGATTTTAAGAAACAGATTCCTACTGCAGTATTGCCACTTTTTGATTCAATTAGAGAATTTTGCTTCTCTTTAGGAGACAAAGTAATAGAAGATATCAGAATGCACAGAGTAGTCTTTTGTAAATCTATGACATTTAGGTGGTTTGCAGATGTGGAACCTGAAAGGGAAGGGGTTATTCTTAAAATTCAAAAAAGCAGAAAAGATCCAATACAAATAATCCAAATTAAAAAAGATCAAAATATTTCAGAGTTTACTAAAATTATTAAAGATGCATTTGAAGAAATTCACTAGTATAAGACATCAAATTTAGAAAATTCTCCAGTGAATTTTTCATTACGTATTTCTACATCTTCAACTCTTGCATTAGCAGGACCTCCATGAGCCCATTCAATTAATCGACTAATTTTTTCAGTATCACCCTCTAGAACAGCTTCAACCCTACCGTCTTTGAGATTTTTTACCCAACCAAAAACATCATTTTTCTTTGCCATTACTTTGAGGGTTTGACGGAAAAAAACACCTTGTACCTTACCTGTAACAAAAAGTCTAACACGATTATGTGACACTAGAATAATATTTCATTGGGTATTAATCAATTTTAGGATAAAGAAGAAACTACTTTCTTTCTTTAATTCTAGCTCTACCAGTTTTTCTTGCTGCAATGCTACCTACCTTGGCACCTGGAGGAGCATCTCTTGAAACTGTGGAACTTTGTCCAACGTGCTGATGACGACCACCACCGTGTGGGTGTACATATGCTGCTTGAGCAACACCTCTAACAATTGGATATTTCTTTCCTTTAGCTTTAAAACTACGCCATTTGTTTCCTGCACTCATAAAGTGTCTTTCACTAGCTCCACCACCTGCGAGTGTACCAATCATGGCTCTATTTTTTGGATTAAGAGTTGCAAACTTACCAGAAGGAAGTTTGACAGTTACACCATCATCACCATGAGAAAATATAGTTGCATCAGTACCTGCTGATTTTACAATGGCACCACCGTCGCCAAAGTGTTTTTCAATATTACATACTATTGTACCATCAGGAATATTTTGAACACTAATGACATTTCCTTTTTCAATAGTTGATTTTAATCCAAATTGTAAAGTTGCACCTACTGTAGTTCCTAGAACTGCAGGTACATATGAAACAGAACCATCTTCAAATCTAATTTTTGATAATGGGGCTTCTCTACCACGCTCATGTACAAGATCGATAATTTCGCCTGTATGCTGCTCAGATAGTGGAAAACGGGGATAATTGGCCTTTACTCCTACTTTGCCAGTAGATGTAGATCTAAACTGATTGCCTCCACGGCCTCGTCTTCGAACTAATGGTCTCTTACCCAAGTTGATCGTTTCCGACGCAAAGAGAATTTTAAGCTTGTGGTATTCCCACTGTAAGTTATGAAAATTACCACAAAGGTATAAAAATTAGAATTGAGGCCATTCTATATGAGTCAAAATGCTCTTTCTCTCAAAGTTCTTGAAGCATATACTAGAGATGTTGGAAGAGGAGTAGCAAGAATCGATTATGATTCTATGGACACATTAAATGCATCTACAGGCGATGTAATTGAAATTAAAGGTAAAAGAAGAACTGTAGCAAAATGTCTTCCACTTTATCCTTCAGATGAAGGAAAGGGAATTATTAGAATTGATGGACTAGGGAGAAATAATTCTGGAATTGCTATAGGGGATACAATTTCTGTTAGAAAAATAAAGGCAGTAGCTGCAGAAAAAGTAGTAGTAGCCCCACTTGAAGCAATTCCTCCAATTGATGAAAGATATCTCGCAGATGCATTAGAGAGTGTTCCATTGATTAAAGGAGACAATGTGATGGTCCCATACTTTGGTGGACGTTTAACTTTTCAAGTTATAGGAGTTAATCCAGCAGCTGATGCAGTGTTAGTAACTCAAAAAACAGTTTTCCATATTGCAGAAAAAGGAGAAACATTACGTGGAGTTCCACAAGTTACCTATGAAGACATTGGTGGAATTTCAAATGAGATTAAAAAAGTTAGAGAGATGATTGAGCTTCCATTAAGACATCCAGAAATTTTTGAAAAGTTAGGAATTGAAGCTCCAAAAGGAGTTTTGTTATATGGTCCACCAGGTACAGGTAAAACATTACTT
This sequence comes from Candidatus Nitrosopumilus sp., assembly GCA_024644105.1. Lineage (GTDB taxonomy): Archaea > Thermoproteota > Nitrososphaeria > Nitrososphaerales > Nitrosopumilaceae > Nitrosopumilus. Next base: position 6,640 of record JAHELP010000045.1, read on the forward strand.
GCAAAAGCAGTTGCAAATGAAAGTAATGCTCATTTTATTAGTATTTCAGGACCAGAAATTATGAGTAAATTTTATGGGGAAAGTGAAGCAAGACTAAGAGAAATTTTCAAAGAAGCTAGAGAAAAAGCTCCATCAATAATTTTTGTAGATGAGATAGACTCAATTGCACCTAAAAGAGAAGAAGTTACTGGTGAAGTTGAACGAAGGGTTGTTTCTCAAATGTTATCATTAATGGATGGATTAGAGGCAAGAGGAAAGGTAATTGTAATCTCTGCAACTAATAGACCAAATGCCATTGATCCGGCACTAAGAAGACCAGGAAGATTTGATAGAGAAATTGAGATTAAAGTTCCAGATAAAAAAGGAAGAAAAGACATTCTTGCAATTCACAGTAGAAACATGCCATTATCAGATGATGTCAATATGGAAAAAATATCAGGAGTTAGTCACGGATATGTTGGTGCAGATTTAGAATATCTTTGTAAAGAAGCAGCAATGAAATGTTTAAGGAGATTATTGCCAGTTTTGAATTTGGAAGAAGAAAAATTACCTCCTGAAACTTTGGATAAATTAATTGTAAATCATGAAGATTTCCAAAAAGCCTTGATTGAGGTAACTCCATCAGGAATGCGAGAAGTTTTCATTGAAAATCCAGATGTAAAATGGGATGATGTTGGAGGATTAGAAGATGTTAAACGTGAATTACAAGAAGCTGTAGAATGGCCAATGAAATATCCAGGTCTTTATGATAAACTTGGACATAGCATGCCAAGAGGAATATTATTACATGGTCCAAGTGGTACAGGTAAAACCCTACTTGCAAAAGCAGTGGCTACACAAAGTGAAGCAAACTTTGTTTCAGTTAGAGGTCCTGAACTTTTATCAAAATGGGTTGGGGAATCAGAACGTGGTATTAGAGAAATTTTCAAACGTGCACGTCAATCATCACCATGTGTTGTATTTTTTGATGAAATTGATTCCATTGCACCAATCAGAGGGGCTGGTGGAGAAACAGCTGTTACTGAAAGAGTGGTAAGTCAATTACTAACAGAATTGGATGGTATGGAAAATATGCACGGAGTAATAGTACTGGCAGCAACAAATAGGGCAGATATGATTGATCCTGCATTATTAAGACCAGGAAGATTTGATAAAATTATTCAAATTCCACTTCCAGATAAAGAAAGTAGAAAGAGTATCTTGAAAATTAATGCTGAAAAGATTCCAACAATCAGTGATGAAAGTGATCCTAACCATGTT
>JAHELP010000046.1 GCA_024644105.1 Candidatus Nitrosopumilus sp.
AACAGGGCCAGAGATATTAGCTGAAACATCAGTAATGGGTTTTGATCCTAAAATAATTCTAAAAGGGTATGTTGACAAGGTTGAAGTTATTCAAAACGGTGAAACACAAACTATTCAGACAGCCGAGCCATTTGAAGAACTAAAAAAATTACTAGGTAAATCAGATGATCAAAGTTATAGGTATCTAGGAGGAGCTGTCGGGGTAGTAAATTATGATGCAATTAGATTAGTCGAAAAAATACAAGATTCTCATAATTCACCTCAACCACTATTAGAATTTGGAATTTATGATGATGGGATTTTATATGATAAAATACATGAAAAATTATTCTATTTTTATCATGATGAAAATAGATTTGAAAAGTTTGTAATGGATGATGGTGAATTTGGAGAATTTCAGGCTAGTGATGTAGTACCAAATATGGATGAATCAAAGTATTCAGAAATTGTTAACAAGGCAAAAAAATACATTCATGATGGAGATATTTTCCAAGTCGTATTATCTAGAAAATTTGCATTTGATGTAAAAGGAGATGACCTAACACTATACAAAACACTGAGAAAATTAAATCCATCACCATACATGTATCATCTAAAGCAAGATGCCAAAACAATAATCGGAGCATCTCCTGAAATGCTAGTTAGAATTACTGAGGACAAAGTAGAAACTTTTCCAATTGCAGGAACTAGGAAAATCACAGATAATGAAGAAAAAAACAAGGCATTATCTGAAGAATTGATTCATGATGAGAAAGAGCTTGCAGAGCACACAATGTTGGTAGATTTGGGACGAAATGATATTGGCAGAGTCTGCAAATATGGAACAGTTCATCCTGAATCACTGATGGAGATTAAGAGATTCAGTCATGTTCAGCATATAGTTAGTCACGTAGTGGGTAATTTAGCCCCAGAAAACGACATGTTTGATGCATTTCAGGCAGTATTTCCTGCAGGAACCGTATCGGGTGCACCTAAAGTTAGAGCAATGGAAATCATTGATGAATTAGAAACAGAAGCCAGAGGACCTTATGCTGGAGCAGTGGGTTATTTCTCATACAACGGATGCTGTGATTTTGCAATAGCAATTAGAAGCATATTCATTGAAAATGACAAAGGGTTTGTCCAATCAGGAGCAGGTATTGTTTCAGACTCTATTGCAGAAAATGAATTCAAAGAAACAGAGCACAAAGCAGGAGCTATGCTTCAAGCATTAAAGGAGGCATCAGATTGAAATTTCTAATCATCGACAATTATGATTCATTTGTGTATAACATTGCACAGTATCTCGGAGAGCTTGGAGTTGAATCAGATGTAATTAGGAATGATAAAATAACATTGCAACAGATCAAAGAAAAAAATTATGATGCGATAATTATTTCTCCTGGACCCGGAACTCCAGAAGACAAAAAATACTTTGGAGTATGCTCAGATGTAATCAAAGACATGGGACCAAACACTCCAATTCTTGGAGTATGTTTAGGACACCAAGGAATCATAGATGCATTTGGAGGCAAAGTCACCAATGCAGGATGTGTTAGACATGGAAAGACCAGCCCAGTTGATCACAGTAATTCAAAATTATTTACAAATGTGAAAAATCCTTTTAGAGCAACAAGATACCACAGTTTAGTCGGAGACAAAACAGTAATCCCAGATGTGTTGGAAGTTACTGCAACGGCATCAGATGATGGGGAAGTGATGGCTATTCAACATAAAGAATATCTTATTCAGGGAGTTCAATTTCATCCTGAATCAATTATGACAGAAGATGGAAAAAAGATTCTAGGTAATTTCATCAAGCAAGTAAAGGAAAGAGTGAAATGATTTCAGATTTAATTTCAAAATTGCAAGAAAAGACCAACCTCACATATGATGAAATGAATCAGGTAATGACTGATGTATTATCAGGTAAAACCAATGATACTCAAAATGCTGATTTTCTGTCTTTATTAGCAGAGAAAGGAGAGACAGATGATGAATTATTAGGGATGCTTGATAAAATGCAAGAATTCTCACTCAAAGTTGAGACTAAAAATCAAGGACCAGTCATAGACATGTGTGGGACTGGGGGAGACAAACTTCAAACATTCAACATATCCACTACTGCATCATTTGTAGTAGCTGCAGCAGGTGGAATTGTAGCTAAACATGGGAATCGTTCTAGTTCAGGAGTTTCTGGAAGTGCAGATATTTTTGAGGCTTTGGGATATGATTTGAACACAGAACCGGATAAAATTGCAGACATTTTACAAAAACACAACATTTGCTTTATGTTTGCACAAAAGTTTCATCCAGCAATGAGACATGTATCAGCAGCAAGAAAAAAAATAGGAAAAAGAACTGCATTTAATCTTCTAGGGCCTCTATCAAATCCAGCTGGAGTGAAAAATCAATTAGTAGGAGTTTTTTCTACAGAATATCTAGATAGACTGCCATTACTTCTTAAAAGAAAAGGTTCTGAAAATATAATGACAGTTCGTTCTGATGATGGGATGGATGAGTTCTCTACTAGTGCAGTTAATCGAGTTTGCATATTAAAGAATGACAAAGTACTGATGAATGCAATTGATCCAGAGATAGTAGGATTACATAAATCATCATTGCAAGACATTCAAATAAAAACAAAAGAGGATGCAATTTCATCATTTGTCAAAGTGCTAAACAATACTGCAAATCAAGCAATGATAGAAACTGCTGCACTAAATGCAGCAGGAGGATTAATCGTTGCAAACATTTCTAAAAACTTTGAGGAAGCAGTGGAACTAGCACTAGACACAATTCATAATGGCAAAGCATTTTCATTGTTAGAAAAATTTGTTCAAGACACAGGAGATATTTCAAAATTAAAGGAGATTAATGATGGCTGAGAATATTTTAAGAAAACTGGTAAACAACTCCCAAATGGCCATAGATGATGGAGTGTATGATGTAGATGCAGATTTGCAAAAATCAACCAAGGATTTTATTCAAATAATAAATACAAATCCTCATGCAACACTACTTACTGAAATAAAATTCTCATCACCATCATTAGGTAAAATCAAGACACTGACTGATCCTGTGAGTATTGCAAATCAAATGATTGCAGGAGGCTCAAAAGCGCTATCTGTCCTAACTCAACCACACCTGTTTCAGGGCTCACCAGAATATTTCATGAAGGTTAGGGAAGCAGTAGACGTGCCAATGCTCATGAAAGATATCATGATTGATAAAATACAAATCGATGCAGCAAAGAAAATAGGTGCAGACTACATGTTGGTAATACAGTCTTTGTTTGATCAAAAATTCCTCACAGACATTGATGATTTTATTGATTATGGCCACAAACAGGGATTACAAATTTTACTTGAAGTACATACAAAACAAGAACTGGAAAATGCATTGAAAACAAATGCAGATTTAATTGGAATTAATAATAGAAATCTTGACACATTGGAAATTGATATCAAAACTACTGAATCTATACTATCAGGAATAGAAAAATCAAGACCAATTCTATCAGAAAGTGGAATTAACACAGCAGAAGACATTCAATATCTAAAAAAGTGTGGGGCAGATGCATTTTTGATAGGTTCAAGTATTATGAAAAGTGACAACATTGAAGAACAAGTAAAGAAATTGGTGAATGCATATTGAAGTATCCTAAAAATGGCAGATTCGGAGAATTTGGGGGAAAATACATTCCAGAAACACTAGTTCCAGCTATTGAAGAATTAGAAGAAAATTATCAAAAATTCAAAAATGATAAAAAATTCAAAAAAGAACTAGACTATTATCTAAAAATTTACGCTGGAAGACCAACCCCGCTATACTATGCAAAGAATTTATCAGAAAAAATTGGAGGTGCAAAAATCTATCTCAAACGAGAAGATTTACTTCATGGAGGAGCTCACAAAATAAACAATACATTAGGTCAAGCATTACTTGCAAAAAAAATGAACAAGAAAAGAATTATTGCAGAAACAGGTGCAGGTCAACATGGCGTTGCAACTGCCATGGCATGTGCAGCACTTGGAATGAAAGCAGAAGTATACATGGGATACAGAGACACAATTAGACAAAAACAAAATGTATTTCGAATGAACATGCTTGGGTGCGAAGTTCATCCAGTAAAATCAGGCTCAAAAACGCTCAAAGATGCAATTAATGAAGCAATTCGTGATTGGATTACAAACGTTGAAAATACATACTATTTGCTGGGTTCCGCAGTTGGACCGCATCCATATCCTGTAATGGTAAGAGATTTTCAAAGTGTGATAGGAAATGAAATAAAATCACAGATGAAAAAAATTAACAACAAGACGCCAGATATAGTAATAGCCTGTGTTGGAGGTGGTTCAAATGCAATTGGGACATTTTATCCTCTAGTTGATTCAAATTCAGAAATCATAGGAGTTGAAGCTGCAGGTCATGGATTAAAATCAAAAATGCATTCAGCCACTTTGTCAGCTGGAAGTAAAGGAGTTTTACATGGCATGATGACATATCTATTACAAGACAAAGAAGGCCAGGTTACTGAAACGCATAGCATTTCTGCAGGATTAGATTATCCTGGAGTGGGTCCTGAACATTCTTACTTTAAAGATAATAAGCGAGTAAAATATCACTCAGCTACAGATTCTGAAGTGATTAATGCATTTCTAACATTAACAAGAATGGAAGGAATCATACCCGCTTTGGAATCATCCCATGCAATTGCAGAAGCAATCAAAGTTGCAAAAAAGAGCAAGAAATCAGAGTCAATCGTGGTAACACTTTCTGGAAGGGGAGACAAAGACATTGAAGAAGTACAAAATTATTTGAATAAACATGACAAGAATTAAAGAAAAGTTTGCAGAGTTGGAGGCAAAAAATCAAAAAGCCTTAATTTCATATATTATGGTTGGCTTTCCAAATGAAAAATCAACGCTCTTAACGGTAAGGGGTCTTATCAAAGGAGGAATAGATATTATTGAATTAGGATTTCCATTTTCAGACCCACTAGCAGATGGACCAGTGATTCAAAACGCAAGCACCATTTCTTTAGAAAAAGGAACTAAAATTGAAAAGTTTTTCACACTAGTAAAAAAGATCAGAAAGGAAACAGACATTCCATTAATCCTAATGACATATACCAATATTCTATACAACAAAGGATATACAAAATTCATTTCTGAGGCTAAAAAATCAGGAATTGATGGATTTATTCTGCCTGATATGTCAATTGAAGAATCAAAAGAGTACCTACAGGCAGCAAAAAATAACGCAGATACAATATTTTTAATTTCTCCAAATACCAGTAAATCAAGAATTCAAAAAATTACAAAAGCATCATCAGGATTTTTGTATCTTGTGGCAGTATTTGGGACTACAGGAATAAAATCTGGAATAAAAAAATATTCTTTAGATGCAATAAAAAATGTCAAAAAATTAACTAAAGGAAAAATCCCAATTGGGATAGGATTCGGAGTTTCAACACCAGAAGATGTAAAAAAATATGTTAACGCAGGAGCAGATGCAGTAATTGTGGGAAGTGCATATTTGAAACTAATTGAGAAAACACCTCAAAACCAGCTTGAATCAAAAATTGCTGCATTTACAAAAAAACTCAAAAAACAAACAATCACCTAAACACAAAATCGTCTAAGTTGGCGGTCAAGTATTCAAACTTTCATGGAGGGGAACTCAAATTCAGTTATAACCGCCAAACTAGAGGTTCTCATTGTATAATATACATAGAAAAATAAAACAAAGAGGGTTTCAATTACTAAAATTCATTTGAAAAGGAGATAAAAAATTGACAAATGTAAAGATCGGAATTAACCAAATATTGAGAGTTTAGAGCGAGTTAAAAATAACATACTGACAAGACCTATACTCAATATGCTTAATGCTAGAAAGCCAAATTCAGGAATAACTTTTGTACCCATAATTTTGATTTCAGTAGTATCAGAAGAAATTGGGATTACAAGTTTTGTTCCTGAAGAAGTAATTTCAGATTCAAAACCAGTTATTTCACCATTTACTATAGCAGTGTTAGGATTTTCAATTAATTCAGTAGGCAATACAAGAGTGATTTTGTCATTTTCACTAGTTCCAGAAATTTTAAAAGTTAAACTTTTGTTATCAGGGTCAATAAAAACAGCTTTTTGTAAATTTGTATCAAGAATATATTTTACTTCAAATCCCAACCCATCTTCACTGAATCCTGAAGCTACATTATGGATAGATTGAACACTGCCAGGATTTTTAACAACATGAACAATTCCACTCATCCAAGGATGAAGACTGCAAAAATAGTAATTATCACCTAGCTCAGGAAATTGCATCTCAAAAGAATCTCCTGCATTCATGAATCCGCTGTCAAATTTACCATCTATTTCACCTGCCTGTGTAACAGAAGTAATTGTGTGAAATGCAGTATCAGCGTTTTTCCAAAGCACAGAATCATTTGGATATATTGTAATTTCCCCAGAAGTTACTCCTGTTGTTTTTTCCTTCCAAAAGAAAGGAGCGCCAGGATCAGAGGCTCCTGATGGCATTACTATTTCAAAAGTGGATTCAGCATAAACTAATCCACCATAACTAGAAATTAATAATATCAACAAGGGCAGAACAAAAATAGAATATCTCATATCAAAACTATGCAATATCAGGTATTTCAATTAATCATGATCGACAAAACATACAAAAACCAGATACTCGTTTCATTAATGTGCAGACGAAGTTTATTTTTGTCACAGGTGGTGTGATGTCTGGCCTTGGAAAAGGCGTAACAACTTCCTCGATTGCAAAATTATTACAATTAGCTGACCAAAAAGTATCATGTATCAAGATAGATCCATATCTCAACTATGATGCAGGAACTATGAATCCAGTAGCACATGGGGAAGTCTTTGTGACAGATGATGGAGGAGAATGTGATATGGATATTGGTAATTATGAAAGATTTCTAAACCAAAATATCCCGAAAAGTCATAACATTACTACTGCCCAGGTATATTCATCGGTAATAGAAGCTGAAAGAAAAGGAGAATACTTGGGAGCATGTGTTCAAATAATTCCTCACATTACTGATGAAATTAAAAATAGAATTACAAAAATTGCAGAAGAAGAAAAATTAGATTTTTTGATTGTCGAATGTGGCGGAACAGTAGGAGATATTGAATCACTTCCATTCCTTGAAGCACTCAGACAAATGAGAGTAGAAGAAGGGCCAGAAAGTGTAATTTTTGTCCATGTAACATTAGCGCCATCCTTAGATGTGGTTGGAGAACAAAAAACAAAACCAACACAGCATAGTGTTCAAGAATTAAGGAGGATTGGTATTCAACCTGACTTTTTAGCTGTTAGATGTACAGTTCCATTAGAGGAAAAAACAAAAAAGAAAATTGCAATGTTTACAAATGTTACAACACAAGATGTATTATCATGCCATGATGCAAAATCTATTTTTGAAGTTCCACAGATGCTCTATGATCAAGGAATACTAGATGCAATATTTAGGAAATTTGGCAAAGTTGGAATGGTAAATGCATCATCTAATTGGGATAAATGGAATGAAATTGCTCAAAATATGGTCAATCATGAAAATGATAAAATCAAGATTGCAATGGT
>JAHELP010000047.1 GCA_024644105.1 Candidatus Nitrosopumilus sp.
AGATTTAGTTTTCCTTTCTTTGCATAATCTGGAAATACTGTTTTTTCAATATCACCTTTATTTGGTAGTTCTTTTAACACTTCTTTTTGGAGATGGTAAATTCCTGCATTCATCCATGTATTGGGTATTTCTTTTTTCTCTCTAAAATTAGTTATTTTTTCATCTTCTGTATCTAAAATCCCATATTTTGTTCTTAGTTCAATTGCTGCTATTGCATTTTTCTTTGTTGCAAGTTTTTTTAAATCAATATTTGTTATTGTATCTCCGTTTATGACAAAAAATGATTTTTCATTGATCATTTTCCCTGCTTTTTTAATTGCTCCGCCAGTACCTAACGGCGATTTTTCAATTGAGAAATTTATTTTAATTCCAATGTCTTTCATATTTAGATGATTTTCAATCATCTCTTGTTTGTAGCCTGTACAAATAATTACTTCAGTTATTCCAAATTTTTTCAAATATTTTAATTGCCATTCAATTATTGGGACATTCTTTATTGGGACTAGGGGTTTTGGGATATAATCGGTGATGGGTCTTAATCGCTTTCCTCTTCCGCCTGCTAAAATAATTGCTTTCATTTAACTAGTTGTAGATTTTTTAGGTTTTATGTTTTCAGAATCCACTAATTCCTCCATTCTTTTTGCAAATTCATTGTATATTTTTTCAAGTTCTTTTAGTGGCATTTCAATTCCCAACAACTTCATTGTTTTTTTCCATGATTCAATGTATTTTTCGTCATCTAGTCCTTTACCTAATGTTTCTGCAATTGAGTGGACTCCTTCTGTTTTTCCAAGTGCATAAATTGCAATGTCTTTATCTGTTAACATTCTTTACTCCTTCTCTGTCAAATAGTAGTGTAATTCTGTATAGCATTCAACACAATACTCTTCAAAATCTGTATGATCACAGTCATAGACCTTTTTCACATCGTTTTCACATTTTGCACAAGTTGGCATGGTATTTCCAGTTAAGATTTGGAGATTTTGATTCCGCCTAAAGCCAATTGGATTACAGCTGGAACAAACATCATAGCCATTGATGAAATTGGATCTCTATCTGATGATTCAGCTGCAGGGGCAGGATTTACTAAAACTACAATTCCACCAATAATGATTAAAATGCCTGAAATAATTATCATTATTCCTAATCCCTTCGATGGTTCTTTTCTTGCAATAAAAAATCCAATTATTGGCAATATCAATGCAGGTCCTCCAAGACCCATGCCTCTTTGCATGTGGTCTAGTGGCAAAAATCCATGATCACTATCTGAAGACATTGCAACTGCTACATCTGCAGCATAAAGTACAAGCAAACCTATTGCAATTCCAACAAGGATTAATGCAACAGTTAGTGCCATATAGAATTTTTTTCTTCACAATTAATAAACCTAATCAGATTGATTTTACTACTGCCCTTTCTTTGAGCGTCTCAAGTTTTTTAATTAATTGATCAATGGATTGACCTTCACTCCCAACCAGATTGAAATGACCCAATTTTCTAAGGGGTTTTGAAATTTTCTTACCATACATTTTCAAAAATAAATTGCCCTCTGAAATTTCAAGAGGTTTGTATTCTCCCTGGAAATCTTTAGATCCTAGTATATTGTACATGATAGTGTTGTGAAGTAATTTGGTACCTCCCAATTCTAAGCCCAAAATTGCTCTAAGATGTTGTTCAAATTGAGATGTCTCACTTGATTGTAATGAATGATGTCCTGAATTGTGCACTCGTGGTGCTATTTCATTAATTACTATTGAATCATCTTGAGTAACAAACATCTCTATACCGAATATTCCTGCCCCTTTTAGAACTGACATTATCTTTTCAGCAATCATTTCTGCTTTTTTTGTAACTACTTCAGAAACTCTTGCTGGAGCAATTGTTTGGCGAAGAATATTTTCTTCATGAATATTTTCGACTAGAGGGTATGTTTTGATTTGACCTTTTGTATTTCGAGATGCAATAACAGACACTTCCATCTTAAAAGGAACAAATTTCTCTAACAATAATTTCTGACCTTTAAAATAATCATATGCTGTTTGGATGTCCTTTTCAGAATCAATTTTATAATTTCCTCGTCCATCATATGCATCTCGTCGTGCCTTTAGTAATGCAGGATACCCGTATTCTTTCAAAGTATTTTTAACATCATCAACATTTTCAATTTTAACAAAATCTGGAACAGGAATATCGTTTTCTTTTAAAAAAGTTTTTTGTAGATATTTGTCTTGTATTATTCTCAATGTTTCAGGAGATGGATTAATTTCAGCATTTTTTTCAACTGATTTTAAAACATCACTGTCACCAGATTCTATTTCATATGTGATGATATCTGATTTTTTAGATAATTCAATAATTGCATCTTTGTCTTTAAAATCAGCAATAATTTGAGTTGCGCCCACTTGAGCGGCAGGACAATTCTTAGTCGGATCTAGTACTATAATTTCAGATATTTCCTCAGGCATTTTTTTTGCAGCTTCTGCAATCATCATGCCTAATTGACCTCCACCAATTATTCCAAGAACTTTCCCCATTACAAAATAGATTATGTTGGATTAAAAATATCTAATGATGTAAAAAATAGTTCTCAAAAGTTATGATAGAATTGTTAATTACTCTCTAGTTTTTTCTATTATCATGGCCTATTCTAAAAAACCTCTTGTGGGCATCATCATGGGATCTAGTTCTGATAGTAGAATTATGCAGGCTGCTGCAGAAATTTTAGATGAGTATAAAATTAAACATGAAGATCAAATTGTATCTGCACATAGAACTCCTGCAAGGTTAGCAGAGTATGCAAAACATGCAGAAAAAATGGGATTTAAAATTATTATTGCAGGTGCTGGTGGCGCCGCACATTTACCTGGAATGATAGCATCACATACAACAATCCCTGTAATTGGGGTTCCAATTTTGGTGTATAATGATAAGCATCCAAAAAAATCAGACACGACAAAATTTTCTGCATTTGGTGGATTAGATTCACTATTATCTATCACTGAGATGCCTTCAGGTTCACCTGTTGTTGCAGTGGGTGTAAACAAAGCAGGAAATGCCGGTATCTATGCCATGAAAATGCTAGCAAATGAGTTTCCAGATTTAAAAAAGAAATTAAAATCACATAAATCAAATCAACATAATTCAGTTATGAAAGAATCTGATCAATTGAAAAAGGTTGGTCTTTCAAAATTTGCAAAGAAAAAATTCAAGTAACTTATGTTAGTAAAGTAAATTGAATATTTTTATTTTTTAATGACTCAATGAGTAACCCAGCTTGTTCTTTTCCTTGAGTTTCTACACTCAATGTAACTCCTGCTGAACCTGCATTGATATTTGAACTTAATCTATCATGAACAACTTCCACAATATTTGCATTGGCCAATGTTATTTCATCAACAATTTCCTTGAAAGCTCCTGGTCTATCAGGTAGTAAAATAGATAGTTTTAGTAATCTACCCATGGCTGCAAGACCCTTATCCACAATCTGACCTAACAAATACATATCCACATTACCTCCGGCCAAAACTGCGACAACTTTTTTTCCAATTGAGGGTTTTTTTGAAATTAGATAAGCTAAACTTGCTGCTCCTGCGGGTTCAACTACAAACTTCATTCTCTCCATCAGAAGAAACATAGCTTTTGTAATTTCAACATCATCAACAAGAACTATTTCATCAATTAGTTCTTTTATTATATTAAATGTTAATTGTCCTGGAACTTTCACAGAAATTCCATCTGCAATTGTTCTGTCCCCGCCACTTGCAGTAATTGATCCTTGTTTGATTGAATCATACATTGCAGGAAATGATTTTGATTGAACTCCGATTATTTTGATTTTAGGATTATTTTCTTTTATTGCAATTAAAGTTCCAGCAGCTAAACCCCCACCACCAATTGGGAGATACACTTCATCAACATCTGGTAAATCTTCCAATATTTCAAGTCCAATTACGCCTTGGGCTGCAATTATTTGTGGATCATCAAAAGCATGTATCATAGTAGCTCCTGTTTCTTTTGCAATTTCTTTAGCTTTAGCAGATGACTCATCATAATTGATTCCTTCCAAAATTACATTTGCACCATATCCTCGAGTTGCTGCAACTTTAGCAGGTGATGCATTTTTTGGCATTACTATTGTGCAAGATATTTTTTCTAACATAGATGCAAAAGCTACTCCTTGAGCATGATTACCAGCTGATGCAGCAACGACTCCTCTATTCTTTTCGTCAACAGATAATGATTTAATTTTAAAATAAGCACCACGTATTTTAAAGGACCCTGTTTTTTGTCGAAATTCTGCTTTTAGATACACATCAGATCCTGTTAATTCACTAAAAGTTGGTGAATGAATTAGTGGGGTTTTCTTTATTTCATTTCCTCGCAATGTGTTTGCATCTTGAATTTCATCATACGTTGGCTTCATTGGAAATCATGCTATTGATTTGGCGTATTTTACTTCTTCTACAGAAAAGTTGCATGATTGGTCAAATTTTATGCGTAATAAATGAGGAATGCCTAAATAGTTAAAAAATCCCGTTGAAAATATATCCAGATACCGGATCTCCCCTTTGAGATTTAATCTCATTTTCCGGTATCTTGGTTTATTCTTATGATTTAATTACAAATTCAAGTTCTGAAAGACGCTTCAAAATATTTTCTTTAACTGAATCAGACATTTTTCTAGGATCAAATACTCCCTCACGGTTATTATTTTTAATAAATTCCAAATCTAATGTTAGTAAACACCCTTCTTCTCCACCAACTAACTTGGTATCATCTATTAATACAGGAGATGTTTGATAAGTTTCCACTAAAAGAGAATCTAATTCTGAAAACAACTTTGTCTTTTTTTCAGATAGTTCTTGAAAATCTACCCCTGCGTCTTTTTGAATTTCTGAAAAAACTTTTTCTCTAAATTCATCATTTTCATAAAACACTTCAAAGAGTTTTTGATGATCAAAGTCTTTATACCCCATTTCTTTTAGTTTTTTCAAAACTAACTGATCACTATTGTCTGAGAATTGCTCTTGTTCATTTTTAGTCAAATCCACAATTTTTGCTAACTCTTTCTGACAATCTATTACTCTTTGATCAGGTTTGTAATATAGCAAAACATGAAACTGTAATGATACATGGCCGGATATAAGATAACTTCCTTCCTTTATCTCAAATTTAGTAAATATTCTTCTAACATCTTGATTGTTTGTAATTGATACATCCTGTAAAGACCAATCTTTCAATGAATCATTAATTTTTTGAAAATAATCAGATACCTGTTTAGGATCAAATGTTTTTTGTTCTGTAATTGTAGAATCTCCCATCATTACTTTGACGTTAATCATGTTTGTCAAATCAATCATTTTTGGGAGATATGATTTCTGAATTGCTTCATTTTTTTCATTAAGTAATTGAATGAACTCATTAGATGATCTTGAACCTAATCGCACAAAAAATATGGAATAATTACACTCCTTAAACCTTCATCATTATGTCTAAATAGATAAAATTGGCAATGTAGGCATGGCCGAATCACGAATAATGTGTGAAATCTGTAAAGTGATTATTATCCAGTATTACCATGATGGATATAAGGGAAAAAGAGGGAAATGTTCAAAATGTGGAATAGATTTTCCCCTAGATTAGGGTAATATTATGACTGAAGAAGAGAAAAATCAAAGAATTATGGAATCAGAAAATGCTCCAAAATCAAATAATGTTGTAGATATGTTGCTTAGTAAAAACCAACAAAAGACAGTGGATTCTGAAACAATGATTTTAGAAACCCAAAAGCGTGTTTGGGGGGCACTCAAAAAAGGATATGAATATTCTGGAATGATTGATGAGTCTGACAAGTTTTTGAGAAAAAATGTTTTTTCAAAATTAGACATGGCAGTACTCTATGTAGATTTGGTTGGTTCAACAACAATGACTTTGGAAATGCCTGAAGAAAAAATTGCAATTATCGTTAGTTCATTTTCACAAGAAATGGCTGCTGTTATTCGACAACATAATGGGTATGTATTAAAATTTGTAGGCGATGCTGTTATTGGTTATTTTGCTGGAGAAGCAAATGGATTATTGGTAGCAGACAATGCTGTAAATTGTGCAAAATCTATGATTTCAATTATTCAAAAAGGAATTAACCCAATTCTTAATCAATATGATTATCCTGATTTGATGGTCAAAATTGGAGTTGATTTTGGAAAAAATATTGTAGTGAGGTATGGTGCTGATATTGAAAACTCACATGTAGATTTGATGGGTCCTGCAATGAATATTGCAGCAAAAATTCAAAACATGGCAAAGCCAAACCAAATCTTAATCGGTAATGATGTTTATGAAAGACTGCATCCAAATTCTCAGAAAGAATTCTCTAAAATTGTATGGACCAAAGAAGAGTGGAAATATCGTTCCAGAACTACTGGGGAAATTTATAACGTATTTGAGTTTAGAGGATAATTCTTAATTATATTTTCAAACAGTGAAATTATCAGGACATTCTACATGTTCATAATGATGTTCTGTAAATTTTTCCTGAACTACGTAAATTACAATTTTATGCAGATCTTGTTCTTTAATCTCTTTTTTGCATTTCAGACATGTTTTTTGTTTTTGTTCCAAGCGTATCTGCGATCCAAATTAGGAATCTATAAGGATCTGCGATCAGCTCAAATTGAGCAAAAACGCCTGAGATTTAACTAAAGAGTATATCAAACGACTAAAGCAAGCCACAAATATAGCAAATTTTGAGGATACACATGGATAATTTAGTTAATAATCACTTACGTGACCTATATGGATTAAATCCAAATATTCCACATTTGGCTTTTCAATTTCCACGATTACCTCCAGGATTATCAAACCCAATGTTCAAAACACATGAAAATCCTATGAAGGAACAATTTTTAAAAAATGCTGAAACTATTAATCAAAAACTTCAAGGATTTCAAAACATGTATCAGCAATATGCTGCAGGTTTGTTAACTATGAATTCAACAGTCATTCCACCAGGGCACCCAGCATATACTAGACAGCATTCACTTGAAACACTCCAAACTGAGAATGATAAACTAGTCAAAGAGAATTTAGAATTAAAGAAAAAGCTAGAAAAAGAGTCAAATTCTAAATAATATTTCATAGTTCTAAAGATTGCAACTGGGCAACATCCTTATTAATTTCAAAAATGAGTTTTATCATGGTTAAGTCACCTGCAGATAAATGGAAAGAAACAGTAGTAAAATATAGAAAGCAATGTCAAAAAATTTTAGAAATATCTAGTAACATTAGATATGCCGGAGTTGTAAATGCATATGGAAGAACTTTAACTGGAATGATTAAACCAAATCTAAAACCCCTATTACAATCAGAAGATTTTAAGAATGAGTTATTTGTAATTTCTACATTAATTTCATTAAGAAAGAATTCAGTGGGAACCATTGGTAAATTAG
>JAHELP010000048.1 GCA_024644105.1 Candidatus Nitrosopumilus sp.
CAAGATGATTTAGCTTTACTACTTAATCTAGACAAATCTGAATATCATCCTGGTGATACAGTAATAATTACTGGTAAACCAAACAAGTTAATCTATCTCGAAAAATTTGAGGTAGGTGTTATCAAAAAGGCTGCAACCGAGATAACTTGTGGCTCATTTATTTGTGGAAAAAATACTGGTCCAATCAAAACAATCCGTCCTGGTCCTTCTGGTTCATTCACATATGAATATGTAATTCCTGATAAAGTTACTTCAGTTGGCAAATACGAGGTATCTGTTGATGCTGATTTTGATACTGGTTCTGTACAATTCACTGTTGTAGAAAAACCATATACTCCAAAATTAGATACTGTAATTGAAAAAGAAAATAGAATTGCTGATAAAACAATACCAATTTTTACTGAAGAAAAAACCACAGATAATGTTACTATTGCTCCTAGGGTTTTGACTGGCTCATTGATTACTCCTACTAGGGGTGATGAATCAAATGTTGATCTTAAAGTAACTACTGTGACTGGAACTTGTATTATTGGACCTGATGCTGATTGCTTAGTAAGAGAATCTACTAGAAAACCTGGTCAAATTTATGATGTTGTAGAAGTGGACGGAGTTAGTCTAAATGTAAGATATAGTGGTCCTGATGTACGTTTAGAAAAGT
Source organism: Candidatus Nitrosopumilus sp. (assembly GCA_024644105.1). GTDB lineage: Archaea > Thermoproteota > Nitrososphaeria > Nitrososphaerales > Nitrosopumilaceae > Nitrosopumilus. The sequence continues at coordinate 659 of JAHELP010000048.1, forward strand.
TTAGTATTTTGCCTGAATCATCAACTGGCTTTTTGCCTGATGCAAATTGGAATGTTGAGGTTCTAAAGGATGACCAAGTTTCAAGATTCTATTATAAAGTGACATACAAGACATTAGAGTAAATTCAAAATACTCTGAATACTATTCTTGATTAAAGTGAAACTACAAGTCTTAATGTTTTATCAAGATGATCCTAAGAAATGCACAGCTGCTAAAATGGTAAAATTTGGTCTTGCACAAAACATCAAAAAAATTGGTTCAAAGGGATTGGTATTGGATCCTTTTTCAGAAAAAACATTATTGCCAAAAGACAAGTCTGTAATTCATTCAATCATTGGCATTGATTGCTCTTGGAATCTTGCAGATCAAGCATTTTCTAAAAATTTTGCAGGTATCAAAAGAAAGCTTCCTCCATTACTAGCTGGAAATCCTGTTAACTATTCAAAATTAAATAAATTAACTACTGTTGAAGCATTGTCTGCATCATTGTTCATTCTGGGTTTTAAAGAACAATCTATGGAACTACTTGACAAATTCAAATGGGGCCATACTTTCTATGAATTAAATCAAAATCTTTTAGAGGAATATTCAAAACTTGAAAATGAATCTCAAATAGAATTAATTCTAAAAGATTATGGTCTGGTTTAATTTCGCTTTTTTAGATAAATCAAAATTCCTACAATTACAACTAGTGGAATTATCCATATCCAATATGATGAATTATTTATAGAAAATTCTACATTATCAAATGTATTACTTGGTAATTCTTCATCGCTAGCTGTAACAATGAAACTTGATTCATAAAATTCTGGTTTCAAAACAGAATTGGAAATTGCAAATATTTTGATGTTGTTTGCACCTATGCCTAGATTATTAGAATCATTTGAGGATATTTTGATAGTGGTTTGATTATTTTCTATGTCTATTGTTTCTGAAATAATTTTCTCTCCTTGACTATCCGTTAAAAAATACAATATTTTATCTGAATTAACGGTTTCAATTGTTATGGTGATCTCTTGCCCTCTTTGAATTATTTTTTCAATCTCAATTTTTGAAATTGATGGAAATTCTGCATTTTCAAACTTTGACCATTCTCCTTTCTTAAATGGATATGAATCATCTTCAAATGTAGATACTTTGATGGTTCGAGATTCTGGAGAATACGATTCTAAATAAAATGGACCATTACTTATCACGGCATGATTATTACTGTCAATCCAACTGACTGAAGATTCATACCTGCTCTGGAAATATTCTGAATCATCTACATTCCTTTCCAATGATTTTGGAATGTGGCTTGTTTCTTTGAATTCATTCAGATAATTTTTGATTGTTATAGAATCATTTGGGATGATTAATGACAACCAATTGACATTTTTGCTTGTAGCCCCAGATCTTGAAAATGATACTTTGCCTTCTGTAACTGCTTTTTCCATTGCAGCAGTAATCTCCCATGGAACTACACTCCATAATGATGCCCATTCTGCAATCTCTCCATCATCAAAATGCCAATAATCTACATAAACCTCAATTGTATCCTCATCAAGTACGTTTATTCCTTTGATTGATTGTATACTTTGAGCAGCTCTTGGGGTGAATTCTGTATCAAATGTTTTATCATTTACATCTGTTTGCGTTCCCCATTCAATTGTAAAATAGAGTGAATGAATTATGTCATTCATATCCATTTTTTCGCCATTGTGCCAATTACTAAATTTAAAATCAAATGTTACTTTGCTAGTTGCTTCTTCATTTACATCGACATTTTGCCATTGTTGTGAGCTAGGATTCCATCTGATTGCCTCTTGTGGAATGTTTAATTTTTCATTTGGTCCGGACGTCTCTACATCCCATGTTGCTCTGACAGGAAATGTCTCTCCGGTAAATGGATGCTTGAATGTAGCAGGATCAGAAATTATTCCCCAAATATGTCTACTATAACTGTCTGTTAATCCCATTATTGGATTCCATGCTCCTTGGTAGATTTGCTTGACACCAATAGATAATTCTGACTGCTCACTTTTTGCATTTATTGGTGTAAATCTACTTGGAACTCCTGCACCAAAATCATTTACAATTCCATCTACTTTGTCATTAACAACATACTGATCAATTTTGCTTGCCAAAAAAATTCTTACTGATTCGTTAATCCCTTCTGCTACTGCTTCTTGTATTAATTCTGCTCTTTGTTCTGATGTTTCAAAATCTCCAGTGTAAATTTTCTGAGTAAGCGCATCTATTTTTTCATTTTTATAATTCCAATATGATGGATCATTAAAACCTGGCATATTTGAAAACCATGGAGAATACATTTGACCTAAACCTACTGAATCATACTTTACAAATGCCGAACGTGCCCACCCTTCAGTGTATAAACTCCATTTCAAATCTGAAGGGTTAGAGCCATACACTACTACGAATGCTTTATTCAAATCTCCAAAATCTTTCTTAACCACAAATCCTGTATTTTCTAATTCTGCAGATAATATCTCTCCAATAGATTTTCTCACAGGATCATCACTTCGTATAAAAATTGTAATCTCAATTGGTTTCTCATTAATGTGCCAAATTCCTTCATTTTTTATGGCTCCTTTTTCATCTAGTACTCTTGAAATGATTTGATTTGCAAATGTGGGATTGTATTTGAAATTAAATGTCTCTAATTGTTCAACAACAGTAAGATATTCTGGATCAGTAGGACTATAGTATGAAATGATTGGAGCCCCATATCCTCCCATCAATTCATTAACAATCAATTTTCTATCTACCAAATAGTTTAATGCAAATCTGATTTCTTTATCGGAAAAAGGATTGAAATTTTCTGATTCTGCAGGGTTGATTAAAATGCTGTACGACCCTCCAGTTGAATCAAAAACTTGTAGCCCATCCGTGTCCTGATTATTTTCTAATCTGTCTGGTGAAATTGTATAGTAATACACATCAAGATTCCCATTTCGCACTTCCTCTAGAGCTGTATTTTCATCTAAATATTGGATAAATTTTACTGAATCAAAAAATGTATTTTTTTCTGCATATGATTCACTATACACTAATGATACCGTTAAAATAGCTAGTATGATTACTAGCATTTTTTTCATGTTGATACTTTCAAAGTCATGTAAAAAAACCTATATCATAATACCCTGCTGTTATTAGCTGCTAAAACCTATATTTCTAAGATGAATCAAAAATTACAATTGAAAATTCATCCAAAAATGATTATTGGATTAAAAGGAATAATTCAAGGTGGTGTTTCAGTTCAAGATTTTTCTGCTGTTACTAAAATGAGTGATACAGATTCTAAAATTATTTTAGATGAATTCATAAAAAATGAAATTGGAACAAACGAAGATAATGTATATTATTTTGAAGATGGTGATAAATTAAAAATTGCAGTTGCTTTACTTGAAAAAGGTTTCCCAATAGATGAAATTGCTGTAGAATTGGATTGGAGAGATTTTGAGGGCTTAACAGCTGAAGTTTTATCTGAAAAAAATTTTGCAGTATTGAAAAATGTAATGTTAACAAAGCCTAGGATGGAAATTGATGTTGTTGGTATTAGACTTGGAATTGCTATCTTGATTGACTGTAAACATTGGAATCGGTACAGTGCTTCAGCATTATCTACTGCGGTTCAAAAACAGATTGAACGCACAAAACAATATGTTGCAAAAACTCCTGGAGCTATAGCCGTGCCTGTGATTGTGACATTATATCAAGATAAAATTAATTTTATTGAAAATGTACCTATTGTTCCAATATTTCAATTTGCTTCATTTGTGGATGAATTTTATGGAAATATTGATCAAATGAAGACTATAGGAAAAGACTAGAAACAAAAAATACTACTCCGCCAATTACAAATCCTTTTGTAATTTTCAATGAATTATCTAATGCTTTAGAATAATCTTCATAGATTCCCTGCCCCATTACTTTTACATTTGTTTCATTTTCCAAAATTTCAAATTTTGTAGATGATGTGTTGGCCTCTGCACTTTTTGCAATTTTAAAGAACCACTTTGCTAGTTTATCTGCACTTGTAATTAATCCGAGTTGATAATACCCATTCCTATTTCTGGCTTTTACAGGAGCGTAATGTGTATCAGATGTACAAATCTCCAGAAGTTGATAATCTCTCTTTGCAAATATGTCTATGATTTTCTCTCTTACTCCATTTTCCATGTTATTGGCATCTGCCCAAGCTAGAAAGTATTTTTTTTCATTTATTTTTAGACAAACTATTCCTAGTCCTGCCATTCCCAAATCTTCTGTCCATACATCCATTTCATCAGTATTGGCATAACCTAATTCTATTGGAAAACTTTCTTTTGTAATTAGAGTATCCAAACATGATTTTGCTGCTTTTAACATGTCTTCACCATCTTCTTTTGATATTTCTTCTCCCATTGCATTATGGCAATCCACAATCATTGTTCTAGAATAATTTCTGTTATCAGCATACTGTACAATTTCTGTTTTCATATAGCTTGGAATATCTTCCATCCCATGAGGGGATAATGACAAAAACAATAAAGGATTATTTCCAAAAAGTAATCCGGTAACTCTGGCTTTGTTGATTTGAACTGTTACTGGCTCTGTGCATTTCATTCCTTCTTCTTTGACTCTACTATTTTCTAAATTTTTCAAATATTTTTCAACCTCATTTCTTGATGGCAAATTTAATGCATGATCAGATATACTATGCATGACCATGGCTGATGATGATAAATTCTTGTAAATCAGATATGGGATATTACTTCCACCTACTGGGTGATATGGGCCTGGGTGGATTCCTGGTAGAACCATCCTGAATTCCTTTTCTCCGTTCTGAGTCAAAAATTTAATTTGTGAAGTGGATACTTTGGTTTCATTTGAGCGCTGTTCCATCAATTTTTCCGCATCCTCAAAATCATTTCCTTGAGATGCAAGATATGCTTGAATTGTTTTATGAGTACTCTCCATTGCTGGTCTTCCTGCTCTGTCTGTTAGGATTGACCATATACTTGCAATAATCATAAAAGATATTCCGTAACCTAATCCAATTGGCTCGCTAAGTATTGAAATCCACATGTCGTGTGGAATTAATACCAAAAACATTGCCAATGGCTGTATTAAACAAATGGTCCAAGCTTTTTTGAGACTTACTCCTAATGTTGTTGTGTAAATTCCTATTCTAAAACTTGCAAAAAGTAACAGTCCAAAAATTATGAAAAATGGTTCTAAATCTTTTGATAAAACAACACTTGATAGAATTCCCATTAACAATGTCACAGTCCATAGCATATTTCCAAAGAGAGATGAATGAAGTGACTTTGAGTATTCTTTTTTCTTTGTAAATCGTGTATCTAGTAATTGTGTTACATACAATACTCCTAAAACTAGTGGCAGTCTAAACCAGTTTTCTTCAAAACCTAGGTTGCCCAAGTAACCCAAATAGATTGATAGAACTGTTACTGCTGCTACTACCATTGAAACTACAAGAGAAAAGTAATGTGATGATGGGTTAACTAACGTAAGGGAAAATCTATTGTGTATATTTGAAACATCATCTGGAGCTTTTTCCATATTTTATTCACGGAGCGAAAAATAAATCAATAATCCACGATACGGCAATTAAACTGATAGGAATTGATACTACAATTTTTGGATCTATTTTGAATCCTTTTGTCTCATCTTCAAAGAATCGCATAAGGCCCCCACTTGATGCTGGAAGTGGTGCTGATTTTTTGTCTGCCATCGTTACAACACGAAAGCAATTATTTTAACATAAAAACTTTCTTCTAGGCATAAAATATTGCCCAAAATCCATGTTTTACTTGAAATTTGGTCAAAAGGTAATTTTTAGGATATAAAAAAGAAAGAGGTTATCCGTAAATTAGGAATAACACTCTATAGTATTCACTTCTGGCATCTTTGAGCTGTTTTCTCAAATCGACAATTTCTTCAGATAATTTGACTAGTTTTGATGTTTTTGCATCACTGTCGGGTGACTTTACTGTTTTTTGAAGTTCATAGTTTTTCTCACTAATCATTATTTTGATATTGCCAACTTTTTTTCCACTCTCATTTGCCATCTTTGTTAGTGTATCCTTTGCAACTATCACTCCAGCAATAGTATCAGGACTTGCTGCCTTGATAATTGTGGATGATACTTGACATGCTTCAGGACTCAAATCAGTTGCTAGATTTACAGATCTTATTTCACTGTCTGATCTAACTACTATTTCCGGAGATATGATTGGATCATCTCCTGCACATGCTTCAAAGATGTAGATGTAGCCGATAGTTCTTAGTTGTGATTTATAGATTGGCTCTTGTGCTGCCACAGGTGCAATCTTTATTTTCTTTACAACTGGATCACTTTCTGCACTAGCTGCAGGTAGATTAAACCCAGACACTAGTAGCATCGAAGCTATTGCAAATACTGTAATTGTAGATATTGTAGTTTTATTTTTCATTCTTTAAATTCACCTCCTCCTAGTTGATTAAGCGTAATCGTCAAACGAATGCTCTTGGAATATCCAAGACAATCCCGCAAGTTCAGTCCATTCAAATGGCATCCTGGTTGAAGGTGCGTTTTTGGCATCACTTTCAACCTTTATTGATTGATATGTTCTGTCCTGTGTTTTTAGTATGATTTGACTCATGAAAGAATCATAATGTGAATGTTGTATTAAA
>JAHELP010000049.1 GCA_024644105.1 Candidatus Nitrosopumilus sp.
ATCACGGTAGGATGTGAGAACCTGGGTACGCAAATGGTGCGTCTGTGGGTCATCGACGAAAGTGGTTCGTTTGATTTCTGTGATGTATTGCTGGTGGTTCAAAACAACATGGGTGGTTGTGGAGATCCTAGCAATTCAAACAGTAGCATCACCGGTAGTATTCTCAATGAGCTAAGCCAAAGTGTACAACAAGTACAAGTGAAGGCTGAGCTGGAGAATGGCCAGATGTTGAATTACATCACAAACGCTACGGGAGCTTACGCATTTGCGACTGCCCTTGGTCAGCGAGTGATTGTTCAGCCTGTGAAGGATGTTGATGATATGAATGGTATCTCTACACTTGATCTTGTCAAGATTCAGAAGCATATTCTTGCTAAAGAAGCATTGGCGAATCAATACAGAGAGGTTGCTGCTGATATCAACAATGATGGTCGAATTTCTTCCCTTGACCTGGTACATCTGCGTAAGCTGATTCTGGGTAAAGTTGATAAGCTTGAGGACAGCGATAGCTGGAGATTCTTCAATACTGTCAACAATCAGGAGAAATACACGATCAATCCATTAAGTGAACCAATGCGTCTGGACTTTGTAGCGGTGAAGATCGGAGATATTAATCTTGATCATGATCCTGCACGTTCTGCAGACCGTAGTGGTAAGAACCTGGTATTCAACGTCGATGATTTTTCAATGAACGTTGGTAGCCAGTATGCTGTAGAGGTGAGAGCAGACAACTTTGTAGATATCGCTGGATATCAGTACACGCTCAAATTTGATCCGAGTGCATTCGAAGTCACGAATATCGTGATGGGAGAGGGACTTGATCTTAACGACGAGCACTTTGCGCTAAACCGCATAGGACAGGGTACGATAACTACCAGCTGGAACCACTATGAAGGTGTATCTGTTGATCCTGAAAGTGTTTTGTATACTTTGATCATTGAAGCTAAGAAAGCGGTTTCATTAAGCGAGGCGATGACTATCAACTCGACTGTGACTCCTGCCGAGGCGTACAATAGTCAAGATCAGATTTCGGATGTAGCGTTGAATTTCACCAGTCAAGAAATTGCACCAAATGAGTTTGCCCTGATGCAAAACAGGCCAAACCCATTCACAGATGCAACAGCAGTTGGATTCCATTTGCCAGAAGCAACAAATGTCACTCTGACAGTATTTGATGTAACCGGTAAAGTGGTTTACAGCCAGGCAGGTGATTTTGATAAAGGATATAATGAGATTGAGCTCAAGAAGAAAGATCTCAAAGCCTCAGGAGTCCTTTACTACCAGCTAGATTCAGAGACATATACTGCAACTAAGAAGATGATTCATGTTAAGTAAATAATGTCTGAAGCATGAGTGGTGATGGAGGTCATCCGCCGATTGGCAGGATGGCCTCTTTTCTTTTGTCATCATCACTTTGCAATTGAGGTCTGTTCCATTTTACCCCGACGGCATAATTAATTTTCCAATGATTCATATTTCATCTTTAATCAGGTATATCGGATTTTGGCTGCTCACACTTTTACTGGTTACTTCTTTAATGGGACAAGGCGACTCTTCCTTTGTTTCTTTCTATCCCGAGAAGTGTCAGGTCAGTGGTTTTCTAATTCATCGTGATTATCGAGTTTCATTAAGTGCTCCGGAAACTTCGCTCATTAATTTTCATAATGTAGCTTATTCCCTTGGGGCAAGATTGAAATACCGGAGACTGGGTGTGGCATTGGCAGTTCCCCTGAAATATGGGGGCAATTATAAGGGCTATCAGCCCAAGCAATACGTCCTTCGTGTCAATGCTTATCCTTCATCTTTGGTTCTTGAAAGTTCAATACGTTACATCCAGGGGTTTTATCAATCGAGCCATATCCTTATGGAAAAGATCGGATCACCGATTGAGTATGCAGATATGGGCATGTGGAGCGGCACCCTGTCTGCGACTCACGCATTATCTCACCAGCAGTTTTCTCTAAGGTCGTCGTTTAGATTCATGGACCGACAAAATCGCTCGAAAGGATCACCTCTTCTGAATGTATCAGCCAATTACCAGAATCTACGAAGTGATTCACTTTTCTCAATTGTACCATATGATCACTACAGGAATATTGGTCTCAGTTTCGGGGCGGGATACGGACAAGTCTTCGTATACCGAAGTTTCTTCGCTACCGGAGTGTTCCTTCTTGGGCTGGAAGGTCGGGAGTTGACATATAAATCAGCCTCTGAAAAGTTATCGTCTTACATTCTGTCAAAGGAAATGTCTTTCAGGGCAGCACTCGGTATCAATGAACATAAATATTTTGCCGGTCTCCAATTGTATTATCATCCGGGATATGCCGATCCAAACATCTTTAGTGCAAAGGTTCGTATCCTTACGGTCGGTGCTACAGTTGGCCTCAGAATCAATCCGCCAGGATTAGTAGGCAAATTGGATGAACTGCTACAAGGAGCCTTCTGAGTCACTGTCATTTCCGCTTTAGACGACATTCATCTCGTTCAAATATCAAGAATGTGAAGCCCAGCAGGACCAATTCTTGCTCTGGTCTCAGGTTGGATATATCTTTTCTGATCGATCTGCTGGGGCATATCTCTCCTGCAGAAGTAAGAGTGGATGGCCCTTCGGGGAGAAGAAGTAAGATTCTTCGTACCACCATGCCAGGTGTGGGAATTGAAAATAACCACCTCTCCGGCCTTTCCCTCAATCAATACTTCATCAGGATGTCTATCTGTTGGGTTCTCCATCACATCATCTGGTAGCAATCCGCTCAGATGAGTGCCAGGAACAACTCTGGTAGCTCCATTTTCTTCATGAAAATCATCCAGAAGCCAAATGGAGTTGCATACCCGGTAGTCGTATTTATCTACTGCTTCCTTCCAATCTACATGAAGGTTTTGTTCTCCATGACCGGGTTTAGCTGCACGATAGTTGAGCGATGACAATTTAAGGTCGTTCCCCAGAACATATGAAATTGCCGCCAGTACCCTTGGGTGTGTATAAAACACATCGAACTCCGGGCCCTTATTTACCAGATCAGCCAGGCGGTCTGCACCTGCCTCTTTAGGATGTTTGATATGGGGCGATTCCATCAATTCGGATCCAGCTTCATCGCCCTCAATTGTCATCAGTTCTTGAATCCTCAATCGGATCTGCTCGACTTGTTCTGTGGTCAGGATCGGCCCAAGATTCAAGTAGCCGTACCGATCTAATGAATCTTTTTCGGAGGGAGAAAGCAGTTCGTCATTTACCCCTAATTCTCTCAAGTGAGGGGATACCTGGTTCATTTCAATTTGATTTTTGCAAAAACTCAAGATAATATTTGACTAACTATTGATCACAGAGAATCGCGAACCCGTCAATGATCCCCAATTTATTGCCTTGAATTTTCTTCCATTTAGCCAATATTGAAAAGCAGAGTTGTTGCAAGAAGCTTCGTTAGATGGGCTTTTTAATTGAGAATCAATGGTCAGGCTCGAACGATTCTTTGCATTAGTGGTCATCTGTATTTGTAAAATGCTGAATCAGTGCTGTACTAAAAATGCCCGAAAACAATATGTCAAATTTCTGGAACAGTCCTTTGATTATTGCCTTTCAAAGTCTACATTTGATATCAAGTCCCAATCAAACACAGACCAAATCCGATCCTCCTTTTTCCTGTCTATGTATGAATTCGTTATTGGATTGACACTTTTTTAGTAGTATACTTTGTCTTAATGCACATTGCTCGACAGCAATGGACGGGCGATTTTAGGCTACTGAATAAAGATACCATGAGATGACTGGACACACTTTTGACACTATTGGCGGAAAATGCAACGCGACTCTTGTTCATCGTTCGCCGTCCAATCTCAATAAGTAGAGTCTTAATGACTGTGCTTATCCCGTAGTCATTTCCCTTGGACAGGGAATTCGTAGTTTTTTAGCATGATGTGAAAAAGCCTTCCTCTGATTCAGAAGAAGGCTTTCACTATTTAAGGATATTCTAGACGAAGCGGTTCCTTACTACATCATTCCTCCCATGCCTCCCGGAGGATGCATATGTCCACCACCCTTATCATCTTCTGGCTTATCGTTCACTACACAAGCAGTAGTGAGAACCATGCCAGCTATGGAAGCAGCGTTCTCCAGTGCAACACGAGTTACTTTTGTTGGATCGATTACGCCAGCCTTTTTCAGATCTTCGTATTCATTTGTCCGTGCATTGTATCCATAGGCGCCTTTACCCTTTATGACATTCTGCAGAACGACTGATCCTTCGATTCCGGCATTTTCAGCAATGATTCGAACCGGAGCTTCCAGAGCCTTACGTATGATCTCCACACCTATGCGCTCATCCTCAGTGACACCTTTTACATTTTCAAGTTTAGTGAGCGTCCTGACAAAAGCTACTCCTCCTCCTGCTACTATTCCTTCCTCGACCGCTGCACGGGTTGCATGTAGAGCGTCATCTACCCGATCCTTTTTGTTCTTCATTTCCACTTCAGTGGCAGCACCAACGTAGAGAACTGCCACCCCACCAGCCAACTTGGCTAATCTTTCCTGGAGTTTTTCACGATCGTAGTCAGAGGTAGTTGTTTCGATCTGTTGTTTGATCTGATTGATTCGAGCCTTGATCTGATCGGCATCACCTCTACCATTTACGATAGTTGTGTTGTCTTTGTCGACGATGATCTTCTCTGCTGAACCCAGATGCTCCAACTCCACGTTTTCCAACTTGTAGCCCTTTTCCTCAGAAATTACTGTACCGCCTGTCAGGATAGCAATGTCTTCAAGCATGGCCTTCCGGCGATCACCAAATCCAGGAGCTTTCACAGCTATTACCTTTAACTGAGCCCTTAACCGGTTTACAACCAGGACCCCCAAAGCCTGACTTTCGATGTCTTCCGCGATGATTAGTAATGGTCGGCTGGAAGCAACTGATTTCTCCAGAATAGGCACAATGTCTTGCATGTTGGAAATCTTCTTGTCGTGGATCAGGACAAGCGTGTTTTCGTACTCGGCCGTCATGTTGTCGGCATCGGTGATAAAGTATGGGGAAAGGTAACCCCTGTCAAACTGCATCCCAATAACCTCCTCGACGTAGGTGTCGGTGCCTTTGGCTTCTTCGACTGTAATTACACCATCTTTAGAAACTCTCTTCATAGCGTCTGCAATCAGACGGCCAATTTCTTCGTCATTATTAGCAGAAATAGCACCTACTTGCTGTATCTTTTCAAAATCGTCACCAATCGTCTCAGACTGTTTAGCGAGATCCTCAATTACTATTTTCACTGCTATGTCGATACCTCGTTTTAACTCCATTGGATTGGCACCGGCAGTAACATTTTTCATGCCAGCAGTAATCATATATTGGGCGAGCACGGTGGCAGTTGTTGTGCCGTCACCAGCAATATCCGAGGTCTTGGAAGCGACCTCCTTTACCATTTGTGCACCCATGTTTTCAACAGGATCTTCCAATTCTATCTCTTTGGCAACCGTCACCCCATCTTTTGTGATGGACGGTGCTCCAAATGATTTTTGTAGGACTACATTTCTGCCTTTTGGGCCCAAAGTTACTTTTACAGCATTGGCCAATGCATCGATCCCAGCCTTTAGCTTTGCTCGTGCATCCGTATCGAAGCTAATCTCTTTAGCCATTTTTTTTACGATTTAGTTTTAAATAAATAAGTTTAATAGATCTGAATTGACTTGAACCTGGAGTCATTTGTCCAGAATGACGAGAATGTCATCTTCTCGCATGATCAAGTAATCCACGCCATCGTAGGCCAATTCTTGACCTGCATATTTCCCATAAAGTACAATATCACCCTGTGCTACCGTCATTAAATTGCCGTCTTTACCAGGACCAACAGCAACTACTTCTCCTCTTTGAGGCTTTTCTTTTGCAGTGTCAGGAATGATAATGCCACCAGAAGTCTTTTCATCTGCCGGTGCAGGCCGAACAACTACTCGATCATTAATTGGCTTCATCATGTCTGTTTCAATTATTTAAGTGTTAGGAAAAAGTTCATATTCATTCTTGTTCCGCAGTTCTCGTGCCATTCCAAGTTTCCTGTCATTTTAGCAGTTATTACGGATAGGACTTCACCATATCCATTGAACCGACCCCCAAACTGACATATCTACTGGACAAATTGGCAATAAGGGAATAAAAAAACCTGAGGGATACTACCATCAGGTTTCTTTGTTTTTGATAAGAATCTACTGGGAAAGTAATTGCTGACCGCCGCCGCTACTTTGAACGATAAGCGTGGCCATGATGCAAAGAGCAAAAAGCGCAATGGCTAATCCCCAAGTTATCTTCTCAATGAAATCCGTTGACTTTGCTGCCCCAAACATCTGGTTGGCGCTCTGACCTCCAAATGTTGAGTCAACCCCTCCTCCCTTCGGATTTTGGATCAATACAGCAGCCATCAGTAGAAGGCTTACTATCGCAATTAATACAGTCATTACGGTTATCATATCACTTATCTTTTGATTCTAGCGCCTCAATTTTCTGCGCAAATAAAGTACTTTTTTCGGGAATAATCAAACCCAGCTTTTTATACATATCAATCGCTTTTTGAGTGTACCCCTGGCTGGCCAAAAGTTCAGCAAGGGTCTCGGAAACGATAGCTTCATTTTCTGCATAGCTGATGGCCTTTTTCTTCTTCTTTTTCTTCTTGGATTTCCTCTTCTTTTTCTTCTTGGATTTTTTGCTGTCTTGCAGATCGCTTCCTCCGGTTGCCGGGAATTTATCCTCCTGCCTCATTTTCATTTCGACCTCCAGGTCATGGTATCCTTCCGAAGGAGTCTCTCCCAAAGATGTGAGCCAGCGAATGAAAGGAGAGAGACCCGGATCACCTGACCAATCCTCGGCCTCACCAGCGATATCTTCATCCTTGGTCTTCAAATCAAGTACTTTCTTTAATCGCTGAGCAGTGCGCTTATCTTTCTTCTTCTTTTTCTTCTTGGATTTCTTCTTCCGCTCTTTCTCCTCAAAAATCAGCTCTTTACTTTCAGGAGCTTCTGTAACAAGAGGCTCTATGGCCTGAGTTTCGTCTAATACTTCGACTGGTGCACCTCCATCATCGTCTCTAAAAGTGACCTCGATTTCTTCTTCTTCTTCTTCTTCTTCTTCTTCCTCTTCCTCTTCCTCTTCTTCTTCTTCTTCTTCTTCTTCTTCTTCTTCTTCCTCTTCCTCTTCCTCTTCTTCTTCTTCTTCTTCTTCTTCTTCTTCTTCTTCTTCTTCTTCTTCCTCTTCCTCTTCCTCTTCTTCTTCTTCTTCTTCTTCT
>JAHELP010000050.1:0-4604 GCA_024644105.1 Candidatus Nitrosopumilus sp.
CTATGACATGTCAAAGCTAAAACTCCGGATTCGGCTGCATGTTTTGAAAGAAAAATAAATCCATCATAATCATATTTTTCCTCCAACCAATCAGCTGAAATTGCAGGAGTTGGAATAATAACAAGATCATAATATTTTCCACGAAAAATATCTCCATCCAAAGTCATTTCCTTTGAAAGATATTTTGCCATATTGTGACCTGCCGGGTCATCTTCATACGCAACCAGTAGTTCCATGAGATAAGAGATATAAGGACACCTTATTAATTTCCAGCAATGAACCCTAGGCAGACTTTGAAAAACATGGCCAACACAATGAAGATGGCCAAAAAGCCAGACAAGGATGAGTATTCACAGCATCTAAGACTTGTTTTGTTAGGAATTGCAGGTGTAGGAGCTATTGGCTTTACAATACAGTTTGTCTTTTCGGTAATTACATTTGGTAGGTAAAAATGTCTGAGGAAATAAAATCACACTTGTTTGCAATTAGAACCACTGGAGGTCAGGAAAAAGTGGTAATGAGATTATTAGAAGCAAAAGCAAATGCAAATCAGATTAACATTCAATCAGTATTTTGGGTAAGTGATCTTAAAGGATATGTTGTCATTGAAGCAATCAATCCAAGTGATGCATACTTGGCAGTAGAAGGAGTCAGACACATCAGAGGTCAATTAAGAGGAGAATTAGAATTCAAAGATATTGAAGGATATCTAGTAAAGAAATCAACAGTTTCAACATTAACAGTAGATAATGTAGTAGAGATTACAGGTGGACCATTCAAGGGAATGAAGGCAACAATTACCAGAATTGACGTTGAAAAAGAAGAGGCAACTGTAGTTTTACTCGATGCATCATATCAATTACCAGTCACAGTGGACGCTAACTATCTAAAGCTGTCAAGTGAGACTTAGGAAGGATTAAATTTTCAATTTGAGTTTGATTTAACATGGGAGAACAAAAAATATCATCACTTGTAACAGGAGGAGGAGCATCAGCAGGCCCACCATTAGGTCCAGCATTAGGCCCTCTAGGAGTAAACATTATGGAAGTAATTAACTCAATTAATGAAAAGACAAAAGACTTTGAGGGAATGAAAGTTCCAGTTACAGTAATCGTTGATACAGATACAAAAAAATATGAAATTGAAATTGGTATCCCTTCAGCTGCAGCACTCATCTTAAAAGAAGCTGGAATCCAGAAAGGTTCAGGTGCATCAGGAACTGAATGGGCAGGAGATGTCAATTTAGATTCAATCATCAAAGTGGCAAACACAAAACTTGAGAACTCTTATGCTTCTTCACTAAAATCAGTAGCAAAGACCATCATTGGTACATGTTTGGCATTAGGAATTAAAGTAGAAGGAAAAACACCAAAAGAAATCACTGCCGAAATTAACGAAGGCAAGTGGGATGAAAAATTCCAATAATTATTGAGTTAGATAAACAGGGTCTTTATCGGTTTTTTGTAGTTCTACAAAGGTTTCAGTATTTTGAATACCTTCAATTTTTCCGATTTTTTCAATTACTATTGAATGAAGAGCCTCTAGATTCTTTGCATATACCTTAATCATAATATCAAATCTACCTGTAACCTCAGAAATTGATACCACCTCTGGAGTTTCCATGAATTTTTTATGAATTGCATCCTTTAACTTGGGATCACGGTTTATTCCAACTGATGCTTTAACACCAATTCCCAAAAGGGAATCATCAATTTCAATAGTGAACTTTTTGATGAGTTTTTTCTTCATTAATCTCTTAATTCTACTATACAGTACTGATGCGTTAATTCCAAGTTTTTTAGATAATGTAGGAACAGAAATTGAGCCATCTGCAGTCAATTCAAAAAGTAATTTCATATCTAAATCATCAAAACGGTGCAACGTGTTCGAAAAATAAGGTTCTGATTTAATATATGTAGGTTTTCAGCATTATTTCCACCTTAATTTTAATAATTTTAGTGAAAATATGTAATTTTTTAAAATAAATGGTTGGCAACAAACCCAACCTCTAAACGATTTTAAGTAGGCTTTCTAGAAAATTGTTCGTAATGATTAACGAGACTCAGCTTGCTGAAATGGTAAAAGAAGCAAAAGCTGCTACAAAAGAGAGAAAATTCAAACAATCTGTAGAATTAATTATTACTTTCAAAGATATTGACGTTAAGAAAGGATTTGCAATTAACGAAGTTGTACAGCTTCCAAAAACCAGTTCTCCTGCAACAGTCTGTATTATTGCTACTGGAGACATGAGTCAAAAAGCAAAAGCAGCAAAAGCAGATTCAGTAATTGGAACAGAAGAATTAGAAAAATTCGGCACCAACAAAAGAGAATCTAGAAAATTCATCAACAAATATGATTTCTTTCTAGCAGATACCAAAGTAATGCCAACTGTTGGTAAAACTTTGGGTCAGCTTTTAGGTCCAAGAGGAAAAATGCCAACACCTGTTCCGTTTGATGCATCTATTGAAGCATTTTTACAAAGATTTAGATCATGCATCAAAGTTAGAACCAGAGCATCATTGTCAATTTCATCTAAAATTGGAGATGTGACAATGGATGACAAAGATTTAGCAATTAACGCACATGCAGTTCTCAACGCAATTGAGAAAAAATTACCAAACGGTGAGAAGAACATGAAAAAGATTTTAATCAAAACTACAATGGGCAAACCAATCAAACAAGCACAAGAGGTTAAGAAGAAATATGCATGAAAATAGAACTGTCTATCCTAAAAGAAAAACCCAAATGTATCAGCAACTACAAGAGCTACCAAAAAAATACAAAGTTCTATCAATCATTAAAATGAATAAAGTTCGTTCAACTCAAATTTTACCATTAAGAAAAACACTGAAAGGAGAAGTAGAGTTTGTCTGTGTTAAAGACAAGGTTGCAGCAAAAGCATTAGAGACACTAGACGTTCCAGGAATCAAAGATATGGTTGGCGAACTCAAAGGCCAAATTATGTTCATATTTACAAACATGTCACCATTCAAGCTAAACGTTTTACTTGCCAAAAACAAAATCATGATGGCAGCAAGAGGCGGCGATATTGCAAGTATCGATATTGTTGTTCCTGCAAAGAATACAGGAATTGCTCCAGGACCAATGCTTACAGAATTCAAGGAAGCTGGAATTCCAACAAAAATTGATCAAGGAACAATTTGGATTGCAAAAGACAGTACACCAGTGAAAAAAGGCGAGGCAATCAATGAAAAATTAGCATCAATTCTCGGTAAATTAGATATCAAACCAGTAGAAGCTGGAATTACACTTTTCTCAGCATTAGAAGATGGCCTCAAGTATGCAGAAGCAGAAATGGTAATCGATGTTGAAAAAGTAAGAGACCAATTTGCACAAGCACACCAAGAAGCAGTTTCATTATCTATCGAGGCAGCATACATTACTGCAGATAACATCTCACAAATACTTGGCAAGGCATCACAGTATGCTCGCTCCTTATCTGTAGAATCTGGATTTATGACAGATGAGACAAAAGAGCAAATCTTGCAAAAAGCAGACGCTCAAGCAAGGGCAGTCGCAGGCCAAGCAAAAGATTACACTCCGGCATAATCGAGCCAAGTTTTTTGAGTTTTACCTAATAACTGTCACTACACATTACACATTCCACTTTAAATGCCAAATTTTATTCTAAAAAATAATGCAAAAGACACTTCCAATACTTGGAGTATTTGCCATCTTGTTTGTAGGAATGATTTCCCCTGCAATGGCAGAAGATAACCAGTGGGAGGAAAAATACAGAGCAATAGAAAACGAATTTCAAGAAAAAAGACAACACATCGATAATTATTTTCAAGAAGAGTTTGAGGAACTAGACAGACAATATGGAGAAGTAAAGATGGAAATCTATGAAAAAATAGACAGCAATCCAGAGATTACTGATTCAGAAATGGACAGAATGTTTAATGAGATGTTTTTAGAATTTGATGAGAAAAGACAGTCTCTGGAATCAGATATGATGAGACAGTATGATGAACTAGATGAAGCATATGAAAATGAACTCAGATCACTTGAGAATGATGCAAGACAATACTATGAAGAAAAAGAAAGTGTCGATGAGAACCATTATGAGAACGACCCAGAGTGGGAATCAATTGAATTACTAGCAAATAAAATAATGGAATCTATTCCTATGGAAAAAATTCAAAGACTATGGGAAGCAGGTCAGATTGAGGAACTAGTAGAAGTAATAGTTGCTGAGACGGACTTGAGTTATGAAGAAGCAAAACGTGTTGTTTATTTCTTTGAGAAATATGACAACAGGGATGATCATGGTAAAGATAACTATCAAGAAGCAGAGTACACTGAACACGAGTATAGAGAATATGATTACAAAGAGTATGGGTATGAAGAGCCACATACAGAACTATACCCTGCACCAGTTGCTGACAATGGAGAAATTCTCAGACTAGAGCAGAGAATAACAGAGCTTGAAGTTGAAAATCAAATGCTTCGAGAAAATATCGCACAACTAGAGGAGAAAATTGCTCAAATCAACGAGGTAGTAATGGAGCAAATCAAATTAATCTACGAATGGACATTATCCCAATAATTCCAATTTAGATTCAAGTCTCTCGAACTTTAGG
>JAHELP010000050.1:4704-7141 GCA_024644105.1 Candidatus Nitrosopumilus sp.
TCTGCCTTGTGTGCAATTGCTTTGGAAGCTCCAGTTACTGCAAAAGCTATCGTACCCAAGTAATCAAGAATACTAATGAAGCCATCTATTGGGAATGAGAAATCAACCAATCAATACAAACTGAGAGCAAGAAGTAATTAAGATTAACAAAAATAAAGATCAAAATTAAATTGATAAAAGAAAAGTTGCTTAGCCAAATAAGGAAGACAATCCTTCCATGGCTGCTTCTTCGTTTTTAGGGTCTTCTTTCTTCTTCTCCTCTTTTGCCGGTGCTGCTGCATCTGCTCCGCCTTCTGCTGGTGCTGCGGCTGCTGCAACTGCTACTGGTGCGGCTTTAACTGCCTCATCGATGTTAACATCGGCTAAGGCTGCAACTAGAGATTTAACTTGGGCTTCATTAACGTCAGCACCAGATGCTTTAACAACTGATGTGAGGTTTGCCTCGTTAACTTCTTTGTCTAGTTTGTGAAGAAGTAAAGCAGCGTAAACATATTCCATTGTATCGAGATTTTCTTGGGGCATAATATAAAACTATGGAGAAGTTACGCCTGAAAGCTTGGGAAAATTTAGTTCAGAATTTTCAGACTTCTGCAAACAGCATATACTGTTCGTTTAAGATTCGGATCAGTCAGAGTATCCTTTCTACTTCTCAAGACTCGTTTTGCTTCATCTCTCTCAGAACCTTCTGGGAGTGACAAGACAGCATTGAAAAATTCAGGTAAGGATTCACGAATCCATCCATCTAGCATTGCATAAACTTTGGGAGGAAGAATATCACATTTGTCTTTGTCAAGATCTAATTCTGCTGCATAATTTTCATGTTCGACTCTGTACACCAAAGCCAAGACAACATTGTCAGGATTTGGATGCTCTAAAATTTCTCTTGAGCGTTCGCCTGTTTTTCCTTGAGCAACCTTGTTTTTGAGTCCGACTGGATTTACAATTACTCCATTGACTCCTACTCTTCTTCCATCAACACCAGTAACTATACCAAAAATAAAGTCAAAAAATTCACCATTTTTTTTAATTGAGAAAACATGAGTCCCTTCTTTCAACTTGGGCTTTTTGCCAAACATGGATAGACTAAATCACGTAGTGTATTTAATGTATTATTAATCGACAATTCTTAATATTGGAATGGAGCAGCCACATCGTTGGATAAAAAAGAGATTCTAAAAGAATTTTCAGCAGATCCTGAAAAATACTATAATGTCAAATTATTCCAAGAGCAAGGATTTGTAAGAAAGTCATGTGCCAAATGTGGCAGATTTTTTTGGACTCTAAATGCTGATAGAAATCTGTGTCCAGATGATGGAACTGACACATATTCATTCATTGGCGAGCCTCCAACCAGTAAGAGATTTGACTATACACAAGCATGGAAACAAGTTGAAGAGTTTTTTGTAAAAAATAATCACACCTCAGTAAGTAGATATCCTGTTGTTTGTAGATGGCGAGATGATTTGTTTTTTACAATTGCATCAGTTGTTGATTTTCAAAGAGTGATGGGAAGTAAAGTAGTCTTTGAGTTTCCTGCAAATCCCCTTGTAGTTCCGCAAACATGTTTGCGTTTCAAAGATTTAGAAAACGTCGGAGTTACCGGCAGACACTTTTCAAGTTTCTGTATGATAGGACAACACAGTGTTCCAGATTTAGGAGGATATTGGAAAGACGAATGTGTTGATTTGGATTTTAGATTATTAACTAATCAATTTGGAATTAAAAAAGAGGAAGTTGTCTTTGTAGAAGACGTTTGGGCCGGAGGTGGTTCTTTTGGTCCATCACTAGAATACTTTGTCAGAGGACTAGAGCTTGGAAATGCTGTATTTACAGAGTTTCAAGGAGAGCTTGGAAATCACACTACACTAGACCAGAGAGTAATAGACATGGGTGCAGGACTAGAGAGGTTTGCCTGGATTACCATGGGAACGCCTACGGCATATGACTGCTGCTTTGGTCCAATTAATCAAAAATTATTCAACACAATTGGAATTGATTCAGACTCTGAAATTTTGAAAAAATACTTTACAGAAATTGCAAAAGAGATTGATCATTTCGATGATCTAAATCAAGTAAGACGTCTTGCAGTAAAAAATGCAGGAATTACAGATGAACAATTAAACAAAATGATAACACCGCTTGAAGGAGTATATCTGATTGCAGACCATTTGAGGACTTTGATATTTGCAATTACAGATGGTGCACTACCAAGCAATGTTGGTGGTGGATATAATCTCAGAATGATGCTTAGGAGAATTAATGGAACAATTAATCGCCTGAATCTGAAACTAGACATTGATGATTTGATAGATACTCACATTGACTATCTCAAGGATACCTATCCTGAGCTTGATGAGAAAAGAGAGGATGTCAAGAAAATTCTCAAAATAGAATCAGCAAGATATGAGGATTCCAAAGTCCACATGAAGAAAAAGGC
>JAHELP010000051.1 GCA_024644105.1 Candidatus Nitrosopumilus sp.
TGAATGATTTAAGTAATGGAATTATTAGATTCGATGTATAATGAGTAGCATGGCTGAATCAAAAGTTACAGGAATTATCAAATCTTTGAATGCTTTAGAAGACGATTTAGATTCATTAACCAGCAAAGTTGGGGATATGAAAAAACAACTATCAATCAAGGCTCAATCTGAAATTGATAATTTATTAGAGAAAACTAGAGAGATGGCCACTAAGGAAGCTGAAGTAATAATTAATGCATCCAAAGATAAAGCAAATGCTGAATCTACGAAAATTTCTCAAGAAGGTGAGGCAAAATTATCTGAAATTCAATCAAGTATTGATGCTAATTTTGATGAAGCAGTCAAACATGTGGTGTCAACTGTTTTGAAGGCATAAACCTAAATTTTATCTTATGTTTACACAGTTATAGATCCTTTAGATAATTCTCGTATTGGAATTGCTACTACCTATGGTAAACCATACTTTAGATTTTCAACTTTTTTGAAAACTCTTAAACTGCCTTTTGATTCTCTTCTCCCTTCTGAAATCCAGAATTATTCAGGCCATTTGATTCTAACAACTAGAAAGGAATCTCCTGTAAAATGTGAAAAAATATTACTTCATGAAGATATTCTTGAACATCATCCTACAGTAATTAGAGGAATGATGATGCAAAAACTTGATCCTGTTTTTGAAGAAGAGAATCTTATTTTGGGAGTAGATCCTGGGCAAAGGATCGGTTTATCCGTATTCTATTATGGAGTAGAAATTGGAAGTTCTGTTCATACATCTATTGAAGAATTAATTATCCATATTATTGGAATATTTGGAGGCCTTAGAGCAAAAAGAAAAATTCTAAAAATTGGAGATGGGAATATGGAAATTGGAACACAAATTGTGAAACTACTTAATCTTAGATTCTGCTCTTCATTTGAATTAGAATTTGTAGATGAGAGAAAAACTAGCCCAAAAATTAAAAATTTTAACCAAAGAGGAAAACGAGATATGCTTTCAGCAAAATATATTTCTCAAAGGGAGGGATACCGACATTCAATTCTTCCATTATCGTTGATCGGTTAACAAATTTGGTTAATTATTTCAGAAAAATCACTAAAAATCATAATAATTTAGAAATTTCCACTTTCAATGGTGTCTACACATTGATGAAAGTATGAAAATATACTAAATTTCATTAAATTTTCTAATAAAATTGAATTTTTTTATCAAACGTCTATATTGATACTTGTTATTTTTACAAAAATCACCGATTTAGAATTAGCTATACATATTTATTATTGATTTCAATGTTTTTTTTGAAAATAATAATTTTGATCGCTATAATAGATATAATTTTTTCAAGTTTTTATAGAATTTTATATAGATTTCATCGATCCATGCTTATATAGTTATGAATTCTATATGATATTACCAAGATGACTTGTAAAGGAATTTGTGTTAGATATAAGGCTCAAAAGCCTGTTGGCACTGGAAGATATGCTTCTGGACAACGTCGATGCCAGATTTGTGAAATTTTCATCAAATGGGAGGGACTATGGTGTCCATGTTGTGGATATAGATTAAGAACAAAACCACGTAATTTGAAATATAAAGCAAAATTACGAGCTAGAGTTGAGGCTGATTCTATGGAAGCTGCAGCAGCTACTGAAATTGAATCAGAAGTTCAAGAAGTTACTGTTAAAGCAAAATCCAAGTCTAAAGCTAAAACTGCTAAATCAAAAATAGCAAAATCTAAAACTGCAACAAAAACTAAGGAAAAAACTCCTTGCAAACATTGTGAAAAACTCTTTGTTTATCCAGATAAACATGAGAAAAATTGTAAGAAGAATCCTGAAGTTGTATCATCCCAGAAGACTGAATCAATAGCAATAAAAGCATAAGATTTGTTCATAGCTCGTTGACCTCTCCAAATGGATTTTTCCATAAAATGGTAAATTTGGAGAGTCGAAATTTTTCTATACAAATTCAAAAGTTTGAAAATGGTTATTTTATTTCAGTAACTGAAGGTTCTAATAAATTAGGTTCTATGGTGGTATCCCTGGCAACTGGACCTACTCCTATTACAACAACTATTATTCCATCTAGATCCGAAGCTCTTTTTCTAAAATTAATTGCTGAACGAATTAGTACTAGAATGAGGGGAATTGCTTTAGTTTCTACTTTTATTCAAAAACCATTAGAACCTAATACTGCAAAAGCCTTAATGTCTGATATTATGGAGATGATCGAGAATGAGTGATTTAAGAAATTACATTTCACAGATCAAAAAAACTAAAGAACTAAAAACTGTAAAAACAAATGTTTCAACCAAATATGAAATAGCTGGAATTACAGCTAAGGTTGATGGCTCTCATGCTGTATTATTTGAAAAAATTAAAGAAAGTGATTTTAGATTAATTGCCAATTTAGTTGGTACTAGAAAACGATTTGGTATTGCTGTTGGTGGCAATGAATTTAATATTCATGAAAAAGTAATCTCAGCAATTAAAAAAGCTAAAAAACCAAAAACTGTTTCTTCAGGAAAATTCATGGAAAACAAATCAAAAAACCTTCTTTCTATGCCTATTGTGACCCATTTCGAAAAGGAATCCGGTCCTTTTATCACCTCTTCCATTGCATATGTAAAAAATCCAGAAACTGGAAAGCAAAATTCCTCTTTTCATAGATTAATGCCTATTGACAAAACTCATTTTTCAATTCGAATGGTTGAAGGGAGACATCTTCATCGTTGTTTTACTGATGCAAAAGACCATGGTGAGGATCTCAAAATTGCGATTACAGTTGGTGTTCATCCTGCTATTTCAATTGCTGGTGCATATCAAGCAGATTGGGGAAAAGATGAAATTGATATTGCAAATTCACTCTTAGATGGAAAATTAACTTTAGCAAAATTACCTTTTACAGGACTTCATGTGCCATCAGGTGCAGAAATTGTAATGGAAGGAAGAATACTTCGTGACAAAACTCATCCCGAATGGATGGTTGAAATGCTTCAGACATATGATCATAAAAGATCTCAACCTGTTTTTGAACTTGAAAATCTATTTTTCAGAAACAATCCAATTTTCCATGATGTTCTATCTGGATATTCTGAACATAGATTACTTATGGGAATGCCAATTGAGTCCAAATTAAATGGAGAACTGAAAAAATCTTTCTCTCAAACACAACAGGTCTCTATGACAAACGGTGGATGTAATTGGTTACATGCAGTTGTACAAATTAAAAAGAAAAATGATTCAGATCCTAAAAAAATTATTAAAAAAACATTTGAATCTCATCGTTCATTAAAACAAGTAACAATAGTTGATGAAGACATTGATCCTAATAGTGCAGAATCTGTAGAATATGCTATGGCAACCAGATTTCAAGCTGATAAAGATCTTGTAATTCTGACAAAGGTTAGAGGATCTAGCCTTGATCCATCAAGCAATCAACAAAAATTACAAACTGCAAAAATGGGAATTGATGCTACTCGTCCCCTATCTAAAAGACCTGAAGGATTTGAGCTGGCAAAAATTCCAAAAATTGATAAAATAAAACTAGAAAAATATTTCAAATAGCAACAATCAACTGATTAAATTAAATTGGATACATTTGAGAAGAATAATTAGATAAAAAATGTCCTCAGAAACTCCACATATTAGAGAAAAAAGCCCATCAGAGTCTCACGCTGAAGTAATTGTTAGAATGTTTCCTTCAGATGCAAATCCTGCAGGAAATGTCTTTGGTGGTGAAATTTTAAAGCATATTGACATGGTCGCAGGAATTGTGGCACAAAGACATTCTCAATCAAATGCTGTAACTGTATCTATGGATAGTGTGAATTTTTTAAAACCTGTTTTTGTTGGAAATGTTCTTACACTAAATGCTAGAATCAACTATGTTCATAACTCATCAATGGAGATTGAAGTTAAAGCTGAAGCTGAAGACATAGTTACTGGAATTAAAACAGTTACTGGAACTGCTTTTGTTACATTTGTAGCTCTAGATAAAAATGGAAAACCAATGCCCGTACCTAAGTTAGCCCTTAAAACAGATGAAGATAGGACAAAGTTTGAAGAAGGCAAACTTCGAATGGATAAACGATTAAAAAATCGTCAAAAATAAGCGACATATCATAGATCCATTTAAGAATAATGAAAATTATGTTTAGTTAATGTCTGAACAAGGAAAAAATAATGAATGGGATTCATTATGGGGCGAATATACAAAATCACTTGAAAATTGGAAAACTCTTTTTGAACAAATTCAAAAAGCAAGTAGTGACATGCAATCAAAATTCAATGAAGTCTGGGATAAAGCAACTGTTGAATCAAGCGCTGAAACTATGAAATTATTTGGTGAAAATTGGCAAAAGGCTCTCAATGAAGCAGGTATGAATTCATTCAAAGAGTTTGGTGAAAATTGGCAAAAGGCTCTCAATGATACTAACACAGCTACATTCAAACAATTCGCAGAAAATTGGCAAAAAACACTTAGTTCATCTGGATTAGAACAGATGAATGCATATGGTGAAATGATGAAAAAATTTGCTGAAACTTGGACTTCAATGTGGCCAAAATCCCAATAAATTATTGAATTGAGAGAAAAATTTCTCTTTTTTTGTTCTTGTACCTCACTAGAAATAATGACTGCAATTGGAGTTACTAGCTATTTGTTTTATTTAGAAGAATCATTACTATCTTTAATCTCACTAATTGTTTTTGGTAAATTGATCACTTTTCATTTTATTATGGAATATTTTGATAAAAAATCACATCAAAAAAATTATCAAAACATAGAAAGAATAAAACCATGATCAAATGACCATTTATTGATGACTGTAACTCAGAATGAATGTTATATCGAATTATCTAGTTTTAACGATTTAGCTAGATATGCATGTGCATTTCAAGAATACCCTAGAAGAGTATATTCTCAAGAATTAGATGGATCTAGAATTATTTCAAGTAGTATCTCTTTATCAAATACTCTGTTGATTTTTTACGTTCCAATGGAAAAATCCGGTAGATATGTTTCTTATCAGGTTACATCAGGAAAAGAGATTTGTGATATTGTTGATTCTACAAAAAGTAGTTCTCAGTATGCCCCTATAATTAACATGGAATCCAAAATATCTTCTTTGCCAAAAACTACTAAAAAAATACCAAATCAATTTCATCCAATAAAAGTTAAAGATCTGGGGAGCTTGGCACGATTAACATATGATCCAGAATTTCCAGATGAAAAAAAACTAGCATTTTATGCATTGCCACACAAAAAATCTTGGGTAGTCGGTTACATTACTTCCTTAGAAATGGATGAAGTTTACTATAATTTCAATTATGTTGAATTGGATTCTGAACCTACAAAACATTTTGTAAAATATCAAGGAAATCAAGGACAAGATCCAGTGTTTGCAGATAATTTTGATCATGGTTTTTCCTATTTTCCAATCATCAAAATTAAGACAGCACATCCAATTTTTGGATTTTAGATTTAATTTTTAGCATGTTTATTTAGTTAATTCTTTGATTTTTATTCTTGATTCTTCAACCAATCGCTTCAATACTGGTATGTAGATTTCTGCGGCATATGCTATTTCAATATCCCTATAATTTCCTGCATCCATAAATGCAGATGCAATTATCTTATTTTCATCAACCTTGGGCTCACTATTCTTCTTTCTTTTATCATTAATAATTTCCAAAAAAATTGGCAACTGTCTTTTTATTTCAACATCTAATTCGTCCCTTGAACGTAATTTCATATTACTTAGTTTAACAATGATTTGTTGATTGATGTCATCCTTATATCTGTCAGAGGCTCGAATCATAATTTTAATTTCGGGTAATTTTTTAAATCTATTTTTATAATAATATACTTCATTTATAAAATCTGGATATGGATTTTTATGCTCTTCAATAAATTTTGTTGAATACCATTCAGAAAATTCTATTGCTTTTACATCATTTTTCATTTTTGCTTTTTCAAAAAAATTCTTTTCTGATACTTTTTTTGAAACAAATAATCCAAAATCCCTATTTGCTTCTTCAAAAATCCCTGTGATAATATCCTTTATAGAAATAATGTATTGATTAAAAAAATGATCTACATAAAATGGATCTGGATCATATTGCTTGATTTGTTTTAAAGTTATTTCACATTTTCCAATTGCTTCTTCAATACTCATTGGGATTTGCCAGATTCTAATGATGCATATTTTGATTGTAATTTTAAACTGGTTGCTAACTCTTTAAAAATTTCATTTACACTAACATCCACTAAATTTATTGTAGCGTTTTCTTTAACAATCTGTTTTTCAAATTTCTCTTTTATCGCAAATGAAACTGATGACCAATGAAGAGTACCTTTCAGTTGTTCATCCACCGTGGAATTAGTTGTCGGAAAATTTGCTGGAGAGAATACTATTCCATTTGTCCACTGCATTGTAGGAATTCCACCACCAGATGATCTTGTGCTAAATGCAATTTGTTTAACCCAATCCTCAAATTTGTATTCAATTACTTCATGAATTATCAATTTTTTCCATGGTTCTATAGAAATTTCCATTTAATTATTATCCAGATCTACTAGTAATAATCCTATTTTTTGAGCCTAATACAAGGTAATTTTAAATTAAAATTTTGCTTTTGCAGTACCTATTCTAAAAAATCATCGCTTAATTACTAGAACAAAATCATTATTTTTTATAATGAAGAAATGGGCTGATTATTTAATT
Organism: Candidatus Nitrosopumilus sp.; assembly: GCA_024644105.1. Taxonomy (GTDB): domain Archaea; phylum Thermoproteota; class Nitrososphaeria; order Nitrososphaerales; family Nitrosopumilaceae; genus Nitrosopumilus. Next base: position 6,723 of record JAHELP010000051.1, read on the forward strand.
TCCGAAGTTAGTTATGATTCTGAAAATTTGATTTTGGTAGCTACCCGACATCAAGATACTGAAAAAGGAATTACAAAAGGTCATCCAATTGATCGACTATCTATTGCTTCAGATATTAAAAATGGTCTATTGTATATTACAATTTACAGTGGAAAAAATTCATGGAAAAAAGGCAACAAGATTCATACATTCTCAATGCATGGTAATCCTTTCCTTAGAATTGATGAAAATAAAGTTAATTTAGATTATCTAGGTGATTTACCAGAATCATCATTTACAGAATCTATAATAATTCAAGAATTAGAATCAAGACCAGAACCT
>JAHELP010000052.1 GCA_024644105.1 Candidatus Nitrosopumilus sp.
AGAAATGGATTGACAATTACCGAATTATCAATGAAATTTATCATGTCAAAGAAAGGATTTGCATCAGTATTCCCAACTGTAGTAAGTGAAGAAGAAATTGTAAACTATGTAGAGATGACAAAAGGAGAATACATTTCAGCATCAGATATGAAAGAAATAGAAGATTTGTACAACACATGGCCATCTTATGAATTAAAAGCAACACCTCAAGCAAACTAATCAATAGATGGATTCCATAGATTCAGAAAAAACCATAGAAATCATTGAACGAATGAAACTTGCTAAAATTGGCAAATATAAAAAATGGGAATCAATTATTAAAAAAATTAAAAATGAACAAACACTAAATCCAGAAGAATTGGAATATTATTCCAATTTTACTAGAATTTACAAGAATTCAAACATTACAAGCAGAAGTAAGGTTTACCACACAAAATTATCAGAATTGGATGAAAAGCCACCCTGTAAGGAATGTGGGGATGAATCTCTATACTATTGTAACATGAATGATCAATATTTTTGTATTATTCATGTAGTAGGTCACGATGAAAATGAGTTTTAAGATACAGGTATTGTTTCTTCTAAACTAAATGAATTTTCTACAAAGTATTCGACTCGAGTTTTCTTAAATTCTCTAGAACTGAATAAAATTTTGTATTCATCTACATTAATTTGATCTTGGATAGTTTTTGCCATTTCATTTGCCTCATCATGAGTTTTACAGTGAATCATAGAAAATACATTGTAAGGCCAATCAGCATATGTGGGTCTCTCATAGCAATGACTTACTTGAGGAAATGAGCCTAGTGTTTCTCCAACTTTAGCAATTCTATCTTCAGGTACTTTCCAAACAATCATACCATTTGCAGTAAATCCTACTTGTCTATGTCTTAAGATAGCTGCAAATCTTCTCATCACTCCAATTTCTTCATAGTGTTTCATTTTTGCAAATAATTCATTTTCAGAAATTCCAAGATTTTTTGCTGCTTTAACAAAAGGCTCATCAATAATTTCCATATCTTTTTGTAACTCACGGATAAAGTCTTTGTCTTCTTCAGTAGGGACAAATTTTATATTTTTAATTTCTTTTTTCTCTTCAGATGGAGCAACATCATGTTTCTTATCATCTACCATGTCAAGTTTAACACCAATTTTGAACAATTGTAAAGTTGGAAGCATTCTAACTTTTTTAATTCCTTTTAGAACATTGAATTTTTCTAGTTCTTCTTTCAAATCAGCACCAGGAGGAACAGCTAAAGTAAACCAGAGATTAAATTGATGATCTCGTTCATAGTTATGACTGACGCCAGGATGGCGATTAATTTGACTTGCTACATATTCTAATTTATCATCTTCAATTTCCATGGCCACTAGAGAACTGGTGTAACCAAGTTTTCTTGTATCAAAAATTGCGCTGAGTTGTCTTAAAACTCCAATCTCTTTTAGTTGATTTAGGCGTTCTTTAATATCCTCAGGGGTAGTATCAAATTTTTTAGCAATTGCATCAAAAGGACGTGTTACAAGTGGAAAAGTCCATTGAATCTCATTGAGGAGTTCTTTGTCAGATTCATCCATAGAAGTCAATAAATCAATTACTTGGCCATTCAATTAAAAATGTAGCTGGCTTGGTGGGCTCTAATTTTTAATACATAAATAGAAACTGGAGTCCCTTTGATCGATGATAGTTGATCTTAACCTTCAAGGAAAAAAAATAATCATCATAGGAGGAGGAAATGAAGCACAAAAAAGAATCAATTCAACAATAAAAGAAGAGTGTGAGATTATGGTACTAGCAGATTCAATTAATCCTCAAATAAACAAACTAGTCAAAACAAAGAAAATCAAATATGCAAAACAGAAAATCATAGATACAAAATTTATTTCAAAATACAAACCTGATTTAATTATCACAACAACAGATGATAAAAAAATAAATCAGAAAATCATCAATGATGCAAAAAAGGAAAAGATTCTAGTTTACAGTTCAGATAATCCTGATGATAGTGATTTTTCAAATCCCGCAATATTAGATTTTGAAAAGATGGTTCAAATTGCAATATTTACAGGCGGAAAGAGCCCTGCAATATCAAAGAAAATCAAAGAGGGATCAGAAAAATTATTCAAAAAAATCATCACCAAAGAAATGATTGCTCAGATCAAAATTCAAAAAATTTCAAGAGAAATAGCCAAAGAAATCATACCCACACAGGAACAGAGAAAAAACTGCCTTAGAAGAATAATAAGCGATAAAGAGATTGAACAGTTAATAAAAGACGGTCAAGTAAAAAAAGCTGAAAAGCGAGCTATTACAATATTGAGGAATTGGAAATGAATCAAAATATTATCAATGCACGTGTTACTTTTCGTAACTCTCCAATTCACATTCTTGAACAATTTACCATAAAAAATATGGAAAATGCTTATGAGCAGTTCAAAAATAATTCAGGGTTAGATGAATGCGTAATTATTCAAACCTGTAACAGAATAGAACTTTTTGGAAAATCTAAAACTTATGATTCAAAGAAAATCAAAAAAACATGGGCAACAATTACTGGGCTTGAAGAAGATGCATTTAATGAAAATATAGAATTTGTAGAAAATCAAGAAGCACTTCATCACTTGTTGAAACTAACATCAGGATTAGATTCCATGGTATTAGGTGAAGAACAAATTCTGGGTCAAATAAAAAATTCCATTACATCGGCCAGAGAAGTAAAAGCATCAGGGCAGCACCTAAACACACTATTTGACAAAGCAATTAGAATTGGAACTAGAATCAGAAATACAAGCGGCATAGGAGCAGGTGGGATTTCAGTAGGATCCATGGCAGTAAAACTTGCAGAAGAAAATATTGATGAATTAAAAATGAAAAAAGTATTACTCATCGGAACTGGCGAAGTATCCACACTAGTTGCAAAGTCATTACAAAGGAGAGGGTATGCATTTGATGTAACCAGTAGAACAATTGGAAGATCACAAACATTTTGTGAAACAATGGGAGGGAATCCAATTAAATTTGAAGAAGTACTTTCAGGATTTGATAACTATGATGTAATATTTGTGGCAACAACTGCACCATATTTTCTAGTTACAAATGAAAGAATTGGAGAAGCCATGAAAAATAAAAACAACGGAATGATGATTTTGGATTTATCAAACCCTAGAACAGTTGATGAGAAAGTTGCAACAATTGGAGGAGTTAAACTCATGAATCTAGACCAAATTGCAGAAATGGTTGAAAAGAACATGAATGCTCGATTAAACAAGGTAAAAACAGTTGAAAATATAATTAATGAGGAAGTTTCTGTATTAGAAGCCTCAATGAAAAGATTAGATGCAGAACCACTTGTAAAAGATGTATTCAAGAACATAGAGAATCTTAGAGAAAAAGAATTACAAAAAGCACTTCAAATGCTAGATGAAAAAGATGAAAAGAAAATTAAGATTATTGAAGAATTAACAAAAGCTGTTGTTGAGAGCATAGTATCAACTCCAATGAATAACATCAGAAAAGCATCTGAGCAGGGCAAACCAGATGTGGTAGAGTTGGCCAGCAAACTGTTTGACTATAAAAAACAGAATCAAGTAGACTAGGATTATATTTTAGCTAAAGAGGATTTTATCATGCCATTTCCAACTAGACGACTACGTAGACTTAGAACATCAGATAAAATGAGAGAGTTGGTTCAAGAAACAACCCTATCTCCAAAAGATTTCATTTGTCCCGTATTTGTTCAAGAAGATTTGAAAGAAAGAGTCAAGGTAGAGTCAATGTCTGAAATTGAGCGATTACCATTATCAGATGTAAATGACGAAGTGCAAAAAATCATAGACTTGGGAATACCTGCAATCATGCTATTTGGAATTCCTAGTGAAAAAGACGAAGCTGGAAGTTCAGCATTTGATGAAAACGGAATAGTTCAAAAGGCAATTTCACAGATTAAAGAAAAGTTTGGAGATAAAATAGTAATCATGGCAGATGTTTGTCTATGTCAATTTACGTCAACAGGACATTGTGGAATCATTCAAGGAGATAAAATTGATAACGATACCAGTCTGAATACACTTGCTAAAATTGCTGTCAGCCAAGCTAAAGCAGGAGTGGATACTGTATCACCATCAGCAATGATGGATGGCCAAGTTGCTGCAATTCGAAAAGCACTTGATGAACAAGGATTCACAGATGTTTCAATAATGTCACACTCTGCAAAACATCGTTCAAACTTTTACTCACCATTTAGAGATGCAGCAGAATGTGCACCAAAGTTTGGAGATAGAAAAACATACCAGGTTCCATATACTAATGCAAGAGAAGCAATGATGGAAGTTCAGACAGATATCGAAGAAGGTGTAGATATTGTGATGATTAAACCAGCGTTGGCATATTTGGATTTAATTTCAGAGACTAGAAAAAAATACAATGTTCCTGTTTCAGCATATAGTGTTTCAGGTGAATATGCACTTGTAAAAGCTGCATCCCAATTAGGATATGTAAATGAGAAAGACATTACACTTGAAATTCTATATTCAATTAAAAGGGCAGGTGCAGACATGATAGTAACATATTTTGCAAAATCAGCTTCAAGATTCCTTCAAGAATCATGAGAAACGACGAGCGATTTGAAATTCAAAGAGCCTTTGATTTATTGCCACATGTTGTAGGTGCTAGTTGGACTGCAGTGTGGTTTCGAATGAAAGGAATCAAAAAGCCAACTCGTGAAGAATTTCGTGATAAAACAATTGAATATCTACGATTAGTTGAGCCTGTTTTCGAGTCTTATCCAAAAGAAGAGGAGTTTGCTGAAATAATCAAGTATATTGAATTTAGAAAAAATGAAGCATATGAGAAGATAAAATCAGGCGAAAATAAAGAAATTGAGACTCGTTACGACAGATATGTCGATTATGGTTAAATTTCCTGTTTTAGTTGTTTTAAGAATTCCTTTAGAATTCTAGTTCTCTTTGCAGCTTCAGTTTTACCTGATTTAGTGTTCATTTTAGATTCTAGTTTGAGTAATTTTTGATAAAAATGGTCTACAGTCCAGGTTTTGTCATTAGGTTTTCTTGTATTACAAAATGGATCTTCAATATTGTAAAAAGGTCTTTTTAGGGAACCAGCTGTAGCAAAAGCCCTTGCAATACCTATTGCACCCAATGCATCTAGTCTATCAGCATCTTGAAGTATTTTTCCTTCGATGGTAGTAGGAATTTTATTTTGTGAAAAGCTATGATCACGAATTGCATCTGAGATAATAATAATTTCTTGCTTTGAAAAGTCATATTTTTTTAAAATAAGTTTAGATTTGTTTGCACTTTCTAATGATGATTTTTTTGAACGTTTGTCAGATTTTGGATAAGAAACAATATCATGTAATAATGCAGCAGTAAGAACTAGTTTTTCATTTGCTTTTTCTTTCTTGCACATTTTTTGTGCATTTTTGTAAACTCTCATTATGTGCTCAAAATCATGGGCAGAATCATTATCCATGATTTCTTTTACTTCATTTTTTATAGAATCAAGAGCTTTCATTTAGAATCTCCATATTTTTGGTTTGACAAATTTTAGTTTTCTTTGAGTTATTAATAGAGTCCAATTAATAGATGCAAAAAGAATAATCAATCCAATTCCAGCACCATCAATTATTAAAATTCCAGTCAGACGATCCTCAAACAATTCTAGGAAAGGAGTCAGTACAGCATTACCAGAATAAATCATAATAATATAAGAAATAGTTCTTCCAAACCAAAATCCAACATAGATGCCCAAGCTTTTTGCTCGCATTAGACCATATGCAATGAACAACATATTACTTGGAAGTGGAGTTGCACCAAATAGAAAAGATGCAATAATGTAGCCATATTTTTTTTGGTTGAGATAATCTCCAATTACATCAAGATTAGATTTTTGTTCTTCTGCAACAAATCTTCTAAAAATGACACTAATTCGTTTAAGAATAAACCTACCAATAGTGGCTCCAGTTGCACCCACCATAGCAAGAATAACTACATTCAGCGTAGGATCAAGAAGATAAAATGATGTGAGTATAATCCAGCTTGGAGGCATTAGGATTGGAGCTGCATTTACTCCGATTAGTACAAGAAAAATTCCAAAATATGAAAATTCTCCAAAAATTTCAAAAATATCTAACATCTTTCAATAATTATACGGCTTTTTTGTTTCTAAACCCTTGGATTTAATTTCAGTCATAAAGAAATATCATTCTGATCTAAAAAATTATAAAAATTTCATCTTTTTCAAAACAATAATCATGTTTTCTAACAAATTGGATCAATCATGCAATATCCTTATATGCAATTTATGCATACTCTAGTCATGTCAGAGATGATTTGGAAGTGTTTTAGATGCAATTTATCTTTCAAGGACGACAAATTAGCTGAAATGCACAAAGAAATTTCAGATCATTCTATTACTAAAGTAAAGACAATCGTTGCATAATTGCGATATTTTTCAGCATATTTGATTTGATTAAAATTTAGTGCAGAGGGTGGGATTCGAACCCACGAACTCCTGAGAGAAGGGATTTCCAATTTTATGGATCTTGAGTCCCTCTCGGTTGACCGGGCTTCGATACCTCTGCAATGAGTTTGGGTATTGACCAATATTTCTCGATTACTATTTTGATAAATTTAAAATCAGATCTGTGATTTTGTCAATTTTTTAACAAAGCTTATAATCGTGCCATATGAATTCAAAAATATGTCAGAATTCATACCAATTTCCGAAGCAAAAAAAATGCGAAGTGGAGTTAATGTTGAAGCCGTTGTTAAAAGCAAAGGAGACGCTAGAACTGTTAATCTCAAAAGTGGAGGAACAGTTGATGTTTGTGATGCAGTAATTTCAAACGGTGAAACTGAAGATGACCAAATGAAACTCACATTGTGGGGTGACGATATCAAAGCAGTAAATGTTGGTGATACAGTTGTCATCACAAATGGATATACCAATGAGTTCAAAGGTGAAGTATCCTTAACCAAAGGTAAATTTGGTAAGATGGATATTAATCCTCAATAA
>JAHELP010000013.1:0-8933 GCA_024644105.1 Candidatus Nitrosopumilus sp.
AAAATTGCCGCCCAGATCTTAGAAGAAAAGAGATAATACATTATTTTTGATGATTTTGCTTATCTGGCACGCGGGATTTCGATGGGCGAACGGACCGCAAGGGATGATGAAAAAATCCGCGTGTCAGATAATATCGATCTGTTAAGAATGTGGGAACGCTTTTATGGAAAAAATTAAGCCAAATCATCAGTGCCTAACTGTCCAGAATGTACATCACGAGCAAAAAAGAAGATAGAAGCAAAATACATAGAGGATTTTCCGGAAGAAGAGGACAGAAGTAGAGACGCTTTATTCAAATTATTTGATGAAATTGATATTCCAATGAAAATGGATGAAAAGAATAGAAGACATTTCATTTGTAAACGATGTGGATTATACGCAACAAGGGAAGAGATTTCAGATATTAGATTCAAATTAAATCAAAAAGAAAGAACACGTGATGACAAGCATGATGACTATCTTGAGTGGTGGTCAAAAAGTAAAAAAGAAAAAGCAGAAAGTATAGAGTAGATTTTCCATGGTAAAGAAGAAAGAAGACGAAATTCCGCAATGGGTTACTGATGAAATTCAAAATGCAAAATTTAAGAAACCTGAAGAACAAAAAAAATCAGGATATATTTTAGAATTCTATTATGAAGACAACAAACTAGATGCACAGCTATATGATGCAGTAGAAGATGGACGACATATAGTAACTATGGAAGTTCCAAAAACTATCAAAATGGATGACTTGCTTAAAGGTGAAGTATACGAATTTGTCTTTGATCAACACAAGGCACCATTAAGCAAAAAAGTATCAGAATTTCTTGAAAAAGAAAAAGAAATTGACATGAAAGCAATTTACCAATTTGATTTAAAATCATTAGAGTTGCTAGATGTAGGCTCGAATGAATCTACAGATGATGTAGAAGAATAAGATTAATCTTTTTTTGCAGAATCTAACTGTTTTTGGAAAGCTTTTCCTAAGATTGGATTAATCAAATACGGGAATGTATTTTTGAACCAAACTGCTCCTCTGACCACAGATGGAACAATAATTTCTAATCTTGGGGAGTTTGCAGCCTTTAAGACTGCTTTTGCAACCGTTTTAGAACTAAGCGAGGTTGGAGAAAATTTTGGCATTTTTTCAAATGATGGATGCTCAAAGAAATTAGTTCTAACCATAATTGGACTAACAACAGTGATTCCAACTCCAGTATTCTTTAATTCATGTTTTAGTCCTTCTGAAAATCCCAACATTGCAAACTTTGATGCACAGTATGAAGCAATTCCAGGTAAACCAAAGCTTGCAGCAACTGATGCGACATTTACAATGTGTCCTGATTTTTTATCAATCATTGAAGGAAGAAAATTTTTGATGCAGTAAACCATTCCAAAATAATTAGTCTCCATCTGTGATTCTATTTCTTCAATACTGAGATCAGATACAGAGCCATAAATTGCAAATCCCGCATTATTTACTAAAATATCAACTGAATCAAATTTGTCTAAAACTATTTTTGACATCTCTTTTACTTGATCTTTTTTTGCCACGTCACATTGGCAAGTAAACGTAGTTACATTGAATTTTTTTAATTCTTCTGCAACTTGTTCAAGCTTTTCTAGTGTTCTTGAAACTAGAACTATATTTGCACCTAATTTTGCAAATTCAATAGCTGACTCTCTTCCAATTCCAGATGATGCACCAGTTATTAGGACAACTTTATTTTTAAAATCCACAAATCAAAAAAATCATTAAAAGATAAAGTGGTTTCTATGATTTCGGTATTTTGCTCAAGGCTAATTTAACTAAAAGAAGCCATGTAATCACTATCGGAACATAATATGTTGCAATTCTCCAACCAATTACTGAATCCCAACCTACAACTCCCTCAGTAATTTCAAAGGCAAATGGATCTAAATTATTCAAATATGCAACAATTCCAAATTCAGCCAAACCAGAACCACCTATTGTAATAGGCAAGTTTCCAATTGCATTTGCACCCATAACTGCCATAATAGAATCAAATGCATTAATTACAAAACCAGTTCCCATAGCAATGATCATAAATGAAATTCCATAAAATGACCAAGATGCAAGTGAAAACAAAAATGAAACTGTAAATATTTTTTTAGATTCACTAGTTTTTAGATTTTCTCTACTCATTGTACATACTTCTTCCATCCAAGTGTTTGTTTTATAGATAGCATTAGCACCCTTTTCTTTTCCAAATCTCTTTGCAAGATTCTCTAATACTTTGGGTACTTGGAATGTATGTTTGGAAGAAAGGAAGAACATTATCATCCATAAAGATGTAATAATAATACTAGTAGCTAAAATAGCAGCAGCAACTACATATGCTCCATTTAGCAATGCAATAATTCCTGCCATAATAGATAGCAAACCTGCTGCAAATACTTCAGTTACAATATCCATAATTGCAATCCATGCAGATTTTGCGGGTTTGGCACCTTTCTTATGTAGATAATAAATTACAACAAATTCTGCACCAACAAACATCGGAGTTGTAAATTTGATAAATTCACTTCCAACTCTAACACCTACTAATTTAAAAAATGAGTCAAAATTTCCAAGATATTTTTTTGTAATGTATGCAAATTTGATTCCTTGTAATACAAGCTTTATCATCATTGCAGCAATTGCACCAAGAAATGGTAATAGTCCAATAGCTAAAACATCTTCAATTTGAATATCAAATTGTATGGCAATGATAAAGATGGGAATCAAAGTAATTGGAATGGCTACTATTCTCCAGTTCATTTGATGATTTTTTTGTGGAATCAAATATGAAAGTTGAGTAAAATTTCAACTCAGGAAAAATTGATGCCTAGAATTAGGCATGGAAATTATAGTGGATTTGAGGTTTTATTTTCTTCTTTAAGGTCTTGTTTAATTTCCTCAAATAATGAATCAAGCATATCAAAATCTGAAAGAGTTCTATCCCTGAGTAATTTTACTACTAGGTCTTTTAGATAAGCTTCCTTTTCTAATGTGCTTTGAACCATAAATGGATTATAATTCAATTAGATAAAGAACGAGTGGAAATTTTCTATCTTTTTGATTACCAATTTGGTATTTCAAAGATAAAAGATCATTACCAAGCTAGTTTGAAATATAAGCAAATAGTGAAAATTAGTCGGATTGAAAACAATTTTTGTTTCAGGTACTGCTGGTTCTGGAAAATCATTACTTTCATCAAAGCTTCATGAATATTACACAAGTAATGGGGCATTTGCTGCTGTATTGAATTTAGATCCTGGTGTAGAAAGTTTAGCATATACTTGTGATGTAGATGTAAGAGATTATGTAGATTATGTCTCTATTATGCAGCAATATGAGCTAGGTCCAAATGGTGCCATGGTAATGGCAAATGATTTGATTGCATCAAAAATTGATGAGATTCAAAATGATGTAAACAAAGTAAATCCAGATTATCTGATAGTAGATACACCTGGCCAAATAGAATTATTCGCTTATCGTTCAAGTGGACGCTTCATTATAGAAAATCTTACATCAGAAGAAAAAACGAGTGTGTTTCTTTTTGATGGAGTATTAATCAATACTCCAGTAAATTTTGTTTCAATCGCACTACTTGCAACATCAATTAGACTACGATTGAATTTGCCTACGATTAATGTTTTAACTAAAACAGATCTAATTGGTGATAAATTAAAAGAAATTTTGCAATGGTCTACAAATTTGAAGGCATTGGAGAATGCAATAGGAAATGAGACTGATGGAGATACCTATACACTAACTACCAGTATCTTACGAGGATTAAATTTGGGTGGATTTGCACAAGGGTTAATTCCAATTTCAAATGTAACTGGTGATGGAGTTGTAAATCTAGAAGGTGCACTAAGCAGAATTCTTAATTTGGGCGAGGAGGTAGAAGATTAAATGGTTTCTAAAGTTACTGTAAAAGCACCTTCCTCTACAGCAAATTTAGGTCCAGGCTTTGATGTATTTGGATTAGCAGTAGATGCATTTTTCGATACTGTAACACTAACGAAAATAAAAAATGGGATCAAAATAATTACAGATGATAACATTCCTACAAATCCTGAAAAAAATACTGCAGGTTTAGTTGTAAAAAATATGAAAACAAAATTTAAGATAAAACAAGGAATTGAAATAAATATTAAAAAAGGAATTCCTGCAGGGTTCGGAATGGGAAGTAGTGCAGCATCAGCTGCTGCTACTGCTGTTGCATTTGACAAATTATTTGGATTAAAGCTGGATGGAAATACTTTAGTGGAATTTGCTGGATCAGGTGAAAAGGCAAGTGCTGGAACTGTTCATTATGATAATGTTGCAGCTTCTGTTCTAGGGGGTTTTGTAATTGTAAAAACAAGTCCTTTAGATGTAATTAGAATTGAACCTCCTACTAATCTTAGAATGTGTATTGCGGTTCCTACTATTCAAGTTCCCAAAAAGAAAACCAAAGTATCAAGAGGAGTAATTCCGAAAAAAATCAAATTATCTGATAGTATTTTGAATTTGTCAAATGCAGCATCAATAGTAGCAGGTTTTATGAATAAAGATTCAGAATTAATTGGAAATTCAATTAAAGATGTGATAGTTGAACCTGCCAGGCAACATATGATTCCAGGATTTCTTAAAGTTAAAGAAAATGCCATTAAAGCTGGAGCATTAGGAGTTACCATAAGTGGTGCCGGTCCCTCTGTGATTGCATTTGCAAAAAGTTCTGCAGATTTGAAAAAGATCTGTATGGCCATGTCAAAAGGATTTGCATCTGCAAACACAAAATGTCAAACTGTAATTTGCAAGCCAAGTAAGGGTGCAGTAAATAAGAGAAAATAGTTGAATGGATTATGAAAAAAGCAGTTATTGTATTTAGTGGAGGAGTTGACTCGGTTTGTGCTGTTTCTTATTTGAAATCAAAATATGATCTGTATGGGATTACATTTTCGTATGGGCAAAAAGCAAATAGTGAAATTTCAGCCGCAAAAGCTTTTGCAAAGAAATTAGGATTAAAACAGCATAAAATAATCGATATTGGATTTATGAAAGATTTGTATGGAAATTCAAATGTCTTAACAAGTTCTAAAAGAAAAATCCCGAGTAAATTTGAATACTCTATTGTGGTTCCAATAAGAAATGCAGTTTTTTTATCAATTGCTTCAGCTTGGGCTTTTACATTAAATGCGTCATTAGTAGTATATGGCGCTCACACAGGTGACAAGCATTATCCAGACTGTAGACCAGGTTTTGCAAAAAAACTTGAATCTGCATTTAATCAAGGCGAGATTGATGGAATTGAATCAAAACTAAGGAAAAAAATTGAGATTTGGTCACCATATCGTAAGGGTTTGTCAAAAAGTGATTTATTAAAATCAGGAATCAAAGTTTTAGGTGATTCCATATTCAAAACATGGAGCTGTTATTCAAACAAAAAATATCATTGTGGAACTTGTGAATCATGCAATAACAGAAAAATTGCATTTGAAAAAGCAGGCATTACTGATAAAACAAAATATCTAAAATAAGATTAGTAACTATTCTTAAGAATTTTCTTTTTTAGAATCAAACCTCTAATTCCAATATACCAAACCAAAAAGAATAGACCAACAATTCCCATAAATACATAATTTTGTACTTCAGGGGAAAGTCCTTCAATTGAATCAGTGATTTTACTTGATGTGAGCATTGAAATTGCAATTACAATAATACATTCAATTGCATACCATGTCCAGTTTGGCCATGACTCCTTTGGGATGTGAATGTATGGATTTGCTCCCATGTTTGTGATCAAAAATATTGATTATTTAATTTTTCAGTATTGTCTATAATGACATATCTGAGGCACGTTTTCTAATTAGTGACATAATGCCTGCCTTTTCCTCTTTATTTTCATAAATTCCTCTAAATGCAGAAGATGTAAGAGTTGCATCATTTTTGACTCCACGCATTTTCATACAAAGGTGTTCAGCATCAGCTAATACTACAACGCCCTTTACTCCCTGAGAATGAAGTTCATCGGCAATATTTTTGGTAAGTCGCTCCTGAATTTGAAGACGTTTTGAATATTTTTCAACTAATCTAACTAGTTTTGATATTCCAAAAACTCTGCCATTAGGTGAATAAGCAATGTGAATTTTTCCATAAAAAGGAAGCATGTGATGTTCACACATTGAATAAAATTGAATATCGCGAGCAATTACTACATCAGAATCTTCAGAAAATTGAACAGATAATTCTGAATCTGAATCGTATCCGCCAAAGATTTCTTTATACATATTTGCTATTCGTTCTGGAGTTTCTCGTAATCCTTCACGAGTTGGATCCTCTCCAACTTCAATGATTAGTTCTCTAACCAGTTTTTTTACACGTTCTTCATCCATTTTATGATCCTACTCAATTTTTCTAGTATTTGAACCTAATCAGATTTTTAGGTAGATGCTAATCCTATGGGGCACCAATGAATTTGTGTAATTGTGGGACTACCTTAACATCAATGTAATGAGGATATACCAAATCATATAATTCCAATAACAAATCTAGTGAAGGCTCAGATATTCCATATGTAGGTTGAATGATGAATCCATCAATATCATCTTTTGATACAATATTGAAAATTTCTTTTACCAAGTTTGCAAATTCAACTGGTTGTGTTTTTGAGCTTACTACTATCTTGATGTATGTTGTTTTCTTTGATTTGACTGAGGATTCAAGACATTTCATTGTATGACCAATTAATTTCTCATAGTGTTTTGAATCAACAAAATCTGAATCTTTTGTTTTAAATTCAATTTTAACAATATCAAAAAATGGTAAAACATGATTGAATCTATCAATATCAAAACATGACGATTCAAGATATGTGGGAATTTTTTTATCTTGTATATGTTTAGCAAGTAAGGCTACTGCTTCATGTTGAATAAGCGGGTCTCCACCGGTAAAATTTACTTTGTATGTTTGATTTTTTAAATTAGAATCAATTAGTTGATTTGCATCATCAATGGTATATTCTGTTCCAGAATCAAGTGGAAGAGATTCTTTTGTATCACAGTAAAAACAGGTAAATGGACATCCTGCTAGTCTTACAAAAAGAGTCTTGGTTCCATAAAGAATCCCTTCGCCTTCAACTGACGTAAATATTTCAAATAATCTAACTTTCAATTAATAATAGTAAATTTTTTCATTATTTATTCAATGAGTTTCTAATGCATTACTGGTTCTTTTCTATAGAATAAACCAGAGATAAAGAATATCACTCCCAAGATTCCAATTGTACTTCCTACTAGTTCTATTTGATTTTGAAGATCTCCTTCAAGTGGAGCCCATAACCAGGCCATCAAAGCACCTACTATTATCATCGGAATACCTACTCCAACTGTAATTGCTTTAGATGCCATGCTCCTTGCTGTTTAGAAAATGTATATGAATTTTATGATAAACAATTAGAGTGAATTTTTAATTTCTGCCAATTGTTTTGTCAAATCTCTTAAAAGTTCATTTGAGGTTTCAAATTCAACATTATTCAAATTTTCTTTGATATTCTGAAGCGCATCTCTGGCATCTGAAATTGCATCTACATCTACTCCATCTATTTGAGAGAGTCTGTATAGTGTTTTTTCAACTTGTAAGATTCTAGATTCAAGTCCATCATGTTCAGTTAAATCAAATTGATTCTTAAGGGAAATAATTTTTTTGATTTCTTCAATAATTTGTCGTGGATCATCAGTGGAAGATAGATTTTCTCTAGCATATTCTAGCTTTTCAATAATTTCATCAGAAATGCCCTGTTTTTTTGCATTTTCAATCAATCTATCAAGTTGTTCTAAATACTTTTGAGCATATTCCTTAGCACGTTGAGATTCTTGTTTTGAAGCTTTTTCTCGAAGTTCTTGGTTTGTATCGGTTATGATTTCTTTGATTTTATGTAAAGTGTTTAATGCATCACCAAATTGACGATCTTTGATTTGTTGTTTAGCTTCATCAAATAATGTATCAAGTTGTGAAAAATCAATTGAAGCATTGTGTTTATTTGCAATTGTTTTCAAATTATCGACATAAGCCTGTAATCTTTGAAGATCATTTGATGGATTCCTGACAGTATCACGTACAGAAGCAGATTCAGTTTGAGATGCAACATTTGAGCTAGAATCTGTAGTTGTTAAGTGTCTAGATATCTCTTTGAAAATTTTCATAGCGGAAAGAAAATGTTTCTTTGCAGAACTAACATCATCACTTTCAAGTGATTTTTCTAGGGAATTGACTTTTTGTGTTCCATCTTCAAACAACATTTTGATTTTTTCTGATGAATCATCAGAAATTTGGTTTTGAATTTGAACTTGTGCACGCTTTGCAATTTTTAGTAGAATTGCAGGATCCTCTGCTGCAGATACATTACTTGTCATGCCTCCAAGAGCCATGCTTGCAACTAGAACAAACAATCCAAAGGTTACTATTGTTTTCATTCTTCTTCCTCCAAATCTTTCTTTAATTTAACCAAATTTTGCAGATCTTTTTTAGAAATTTCAATTACACCCTGTCTTTCTAATCTTTTTACGGCTCTCCACATTGTGGTTCTAGGTTGTAAGAATTTTTTTCTTAAATCACTTTCCAATGCCTCTCCACCGTTTGCAGAAATAAATTTAATAATTTCTTTATCGTCCTCACGCATTTCAGGTCGTAGATTAAAAATTCTATCAGTCTCATTTGAAATAGTTGGAGTATCAGAAATATCCTCAGTTTGTAGAATTGGTGAAGATTTAGTTTGTTTTCTTTTAATCATAATAATTGCTCCAGCAATAGCTGCGATGATTGGAGCGCCAATTACAGCATAAGTAGAGACATCATTAGCTGGTGGTGTTGTAGTTGGTGGTGTTGTAGTTGGTGGTGTTGTAGTTGGTGGTGTTGTAGTTGGTGGTGTTGTAGTTGGTGGTGTTGTAGTTGGTGGTGTTGT
>JAHELP010000013.1:9033-25806 GCA_024644105.1 Candidatus Nitrosopumilus sp.
TGCTAAAAATATAATTTATTTCAGATATACCTGAACTCAAATCTAATCTTGTTTGATCATTTACTAATTCCATACTTGATGGAAGTGCATCCATTCCAACAATAATGGAATTTTTTGGCATCAATAATGAATAATCAGATGGTGAGTTTAGAGAAAATGTCCAAACTCTGCCTTCTTTAGAAATCAAATCATGAGAATCGTAATTAATTGTAATAGAACTGGAACCAAAAGTATCAATCATTGCTTTATCATCAATTATTTCACTAGATAGCAAAAACCCATTTTCACCAACTACGACAAAATTATCTATAGATGGGCCAAACAGATCTACTTCAAAATCAGGATCCAAAGGATCCACATCAAGTTGAGCAGTAATATGTGCTGAACCATCTGAATAAAGAGTTAGATCAAGCATTCGAGTAGAACTGAATGAGGTCTGAATTGGCATCGTAAGTGCAACAACGATTAAACCAGCAATTATCAAAGGTGCATTAACCATTGTATCGAGGATACCTTCAGTCCTTACAAAAAGCATTCCATCTTCTCGAAAAGACTCTTTCCTATGTATTGGTACGATTTGGGGATTCATATGATCAATACCTTAGATTCATACTTTCTACGAGTCCCTGAAACCTCTTGAATTCCTGGAAAAACTGAAGTCCTTTTTCAGTTATCAAAAAGACCCTGTTTCTATCGTTTTTGACTGATTCGACTAAGCCTGCTTCTACCAGTTTCTCACATTTGTCTAATACTGCATAGTGAGATAGGTTGGCTTTGCGAGAGATTGCAGATACTATGACTCCACCACGACCGCCATCAGCGGTTACGTCTAAGATATCACCCATAATGCCCATTTCGGACCTGTATTGTTGTTTTGACATGCTATATTGTACAACAATGTAGTTAATGAGGAACATTTTGAAACTTCATAGCGGAACGCAAAGCGGAACGGTTGTTTCACACAAAAAAATCTCACATTTCTAATGATTTTAAAAATATTATAAAAAAATTGAGAAAATTTATGCGTAAAAAGTGATTCAAAAAAATGGCATTTTTCATAAAAAATCTCATTTTGAAACATTTAGGATGAAAAGAGCTCATTTTTGGTAAAATTTTGTATTTTTGGTAAAATTTTGTATATAAGGAACAGGACGATTTCTAGCCGTTCCTAATCTATCATATATACTGAATCTTGACATGATAAAATCCAAGACTAGAACTGTTGGAGTATTAACCATCCTCTTGATGCTTAGTGCTTCACATCTATCTGTAAACTACACATTTGCAGAAAATGAAGAAATTCAGATACAAAAAACAGAATTTAGAACAATTCTTACGGAAAAAGTGGTAGATGGGAAGTTAGAAGTCTACCATTATACTCTATCTGATGAGATCTCAGATGAAGAATTGAAGAGAATACTATCAATTGAAGGTCAAATGTCTTGGGCATATGTAAAATTCAAGGCATATCAATCAGGAATTGTCCTTTTTGATGGAAAAGTATCAAGTATTGGAGAGGATATTTGGAAAATTTCAATCAAGGATCAAGTTTCAGATGAGGATCTAAACTACAAAGTAGTATTTTCTGGAAAAATTGCAGAAATTGAAGAGGAAAATGTAGCTGCAGTTTCATTAATGAATTCCATGATGAAAAATCCTGAGGCTGCTCAAAAAATCAGGTTAGTTGAAACTGGAGAAAATATCAGAAATTCAGAAAAATCATTTGATTTCTATCAAGAATTTAGAAATTACAATCGGTGAGATAATCACCATTTTTCTTTAATTGAGTAAAAATCATTCACAAGGTCAGCTTTGGGATGCAATGTAACTTTTTATTCCCATTTTGAAAAGTAAATCATAAAATGTTTGATAAATTCAAAAATGAGGGAGAGGGAGAAATGGTAGAAGAAAGAAATGCAGATACAGATGAATCTGTAGAATCAAACTCAACTACTGAAACTTCTAGCCAAATTGGAATAGGAGAATTAATGGGAAAACGGGCAAAATTGGAAGAGGCTATTGATTACGTTGGATTAATGATTAAAAATCTAAAAGATAAGAGAACTTTGCTTGAAAAAGATATTGAGGAAGAATCAGTTGACATTAAGAATTTAAAAGAAAAACTCCAAAAAGTTAGTGAATACATAGAAGAGGAAAATCGAGGAATTGAAGAACTGGCCAATAAGAGACAACAAGTTGAAAGTGAAGCAGATGAAGTAGGCTCAATAATTAACACTCTAAGGGAAAGACTTTCTGGTGTGGATAGAGTGATTGATGAGGAAGGTAGTAGGGTTAGAAAAATTAAAGAATCAAGAGATTCATTAAACGAATAAAATTTTAGAATTAGAGAAATTTGGTTGTAGTTGCTTCTTGACTATCTGTGGGAACAGATGGGAACATTTGACTTGCAGAACTTTCAGCTACAGCAGCAGCTTCTCTTAAGATACTCTCAGATTCTGCATTGGTGGTTTCATCCATTCCAAATGCTGCATCTCCTGAGAAACTTTCTGTCATAAATCCACCAAGCATTTCTGCCATTTGACCAATTTCTTGTTCAGCCCCTGGCATAATTTTTCCTAGTGATGATTTAAGATTCTTCATTAATCCCATTGTTGGCATAATTGCTACTACAGTGTCTCCAAGATCACTACATGTAGTTAATCGTAATTCAATTTGTTCTAATGCTATTCTAGCACTACTCAAGATTTTGGTAACTTTTCTGACTTCAGCTAGTTCATTTCCAAGAACTTTACTTGTTTGGGTATCATGTTTTTGTGTAGCATCTACAATTCTTTGGAATAATTTAGCGTCGCGCTCTTGTAGATTTGAAAGCATTGAATCTAATTTTTTAATTTGTAATTGTAATTTTTTAATTCCTTGCTGAACTCTTGGCTTCAAAGCACCCTTAGGCTTGATAGTATCATTAATTTTCTCAGTAATACCTGGTTGTTGCTGCTTTGACCATTTATCAGATAGATTAGGCATGAGTTTGATTCAATAATTTGTACTTAATTTCCTGTGTAAAGAATGGTTCACAGGACATTAAAAATAACTAACAAAATCAAAAAATCGAGCATTTCTGATTTATTGGAAATTATCAAAGTCAAATAAATTATGAAAAATTATTTGTTAAAAGTAATTAAATTAGTTTGAAAAAAAATTAAAAAATTTCTTTAGATTTCATTGATTTAATTATTCCTTCTCGTTTCTTATATTCAATCTGTAAATTATGCTCTATTCTTTTCATAGTTTCTAAATTAATTTTTACTTCTTCTGATTTTGGATTTTCTAATTCTAGTTTTTTATGTTCTTGAAGTTTTCTAATTCTTTGATCATTAATTTTTAGCTGTTCATCTAGTAGATCTAATTGAAGATTACAATCTACGCAAATCGATTCCCTATCATTATCTTCTTGATATTCAGAACCACATTTCTTACATATTAAACTCATTTACAAAAATTTGAATGAATTAAGAAACTTAAGAGTATTGATGAAATTTACTTTTATAATTGAATTTCTTGCATATTTTATTGAATAAGAAAATCATAATAATTCCAATAGTAATAATTGCAGTAATTATTTTTTCAAGTTTATCATCAAATGAATCTAAAGATAAATCTGATGAAATTTTTCATGTTACCCTTGCAAATCCAAATCTATATGTTAATGGATTGTATACTGATGAAGTAACACTTGATCAGGGTGAATATTTTTTTAGATTTGTTCCAAATGGAAGTAGTCCAAAAGAATTAACAATTGAATTGAATAGTGATTCATTTGAGTTTTCTGAAGATTTTCAATTGAAGGGCACTTCACACCAAACAGGAATATCTGAATATTTTACCTGGGATTATGATGGTGAAAAAAATATTATGATTTCAGAGAATCAAAAATTTTCAATTATTATTGATCCAAATGGAGAAACTCTTGGGTCTGTATCAGTATACATTGTAGAAAAGTAAAAGGCGTATACCCCTTTGTTACAGAACTTTGAGAGATTTCCTCTCTTTGTCAACCGTTATACGGATGAGTACCTTTTTCGTTCTGCGGGGTTACGCATGTTTAGTCGATAGCAATTATATCTTTCGACATTATTTATTATAGTAATTTTAACTATTTAAAATTTAATATAAAATATTATAAAAAAATAGTAATTTTATCTAATTCTTATACTAGCCTGTTATGGATCTATAAATTACTAAAATTCCTCTAAAAATTCAATGAGATTATCAGGTAAAGTTGCTTTAGTAACTGGAGGAAGTCGTGGAATAGGTTTTGCAACTGCAAAAATTTTAGCAGAAAATGGAGCTACAGTAGCAATTACTGGAAAAGAAAAAGAAAGATTAGAAAAAGCAGTAAAAAAAATTCCAAATGCAATAGGAATTCCTGCAGATATTACAAAAACAAATGATGTGAAAAATGTAGTAAAAAAAATTATTGAAAAATTTGGTAAATTAGATATTTTGGTAAATAATGCAGGGATTTTTCCAAAGATTAAGAGATTACATGAAATTGATGAGGATGAATGGAATAAAGTTCTAGATGTAAATTTGACAGGACAGTTTAGATTTACAAAGGAGGCAATTCCTTATTTGCAAAAAACATTTGGTTCAATAATTAACATTTCATCAGATGCTGGAATAAAGGCATATGAGGGATTTCATGCTGATGCATACTCTGCAACAAAAGCTGCTTTGATTTTACTAACAAAATGTTGGGCTTTGGAATATTCAAAAGATAAGATTAGAGTGAATTGTATTTGTCCAGGAGTAGTTGATACAGATATGACAAAGCCATTTTTAAAAACTCAGAAAGATAAGGAATTCATGGACAATGAACATCCACTTGGAAGGATTGGACAACCTGAAGAGATAGGAAAAGCAGTATTGTATTTTGCTTCAGATGATGCATCTTGGACTACAGGTGCTATTCTTACCGTAGATGGGGGCGAATCAATCAAATGAATTCACATGAATTTAATACAACTCCGGAGAGCATGAGATATGATGAAAGATAAAAAGGCTAAAGCAAAATTAATCATACTTTTAGGAATTATTTGGATTATTATCACATTGCCGCTTCCATGGATAGTTAACAACCCTGCAGTGTCTGAAGCACAATTCAATACAATATTAGCCATTATAGGAGTAATGTCAATTCCATTTATTGTACTTGGAGTTGTTTGGACACTAAAACCAGAACTTACAACTTAGGTAATTTCAATTGAGAGAGATTCCAATAAAGGATAAAATTCCTGAATTAGATATTGCAATAGAGGCAGCAAATAAGGCAGGAAAGGCAATTTTAGAATTGTATCAAGAAGATCTTGAAACATATACTAAAAGTGATGATTCGCCTATTACTGAAGCAGATCTAAAGAGTAATGAAGTAATAACTAAAATTCTTTCAAAAACAAAATATGAAATTTTATCTGAAGAAGATAAAGATGATTATGTTCGCTTGTCAAAAGATACAATATGGATAGTAGATCCGCTAGATGGCACCTCTGATTTCATTGATAAAACTGGTGAATTTACTGTAATGATTGCATTAATCAAAAATAAAATTCCAATTCTTGGAGTAATTGCATGGCCAACAGAGAAAACATTATTTGCTGCCCAAAAAGGAAGTGGAGCATTTAGATTTTCAAAGGGCGAATGGAAAAAAATTTCTGTGACTAAAGTTTCAGAAATTCCAAAATGTCGAACTGTGGGTTCAAGACATCATTTATCTGAAAAGGAAAAATCCTTCATTAAAAAATTAGGCATTGATGATTTTACAAGTATAGGTAGTTCATTAAAAGTTGGGAAAATAAGTTCGGGTGAAGCTGAAGCATACATTACAACTACAAATAAAATGAAAGAGTGGGATTCAGCTGCATCTTATTGTATAATTACAGAAGCGGGGGGCAAAATGACTGACATGTTAGGTAATGATATCACTTACAATAACAGAGATGTCTATCACCAAAATGGAATTTTAGTAACAAATGGTTTAATTCATGACAAAATAGTTGAAGAATTTAAAAAATTAGAGTAGGTTTCTTCCTTTAAGGAAGTCCTTTACTTTTTTTGCACTATCTGAAAGTGATTCGTGTTCTGTATCTACTACCAAATCTGCTTTTTCTGGAGCCTCATAAGGATCATCAATTCCTGTAAAACCTTTGATTTCTCCTTTTCTTGCCTTGGCATACATCCCTTTGACATCTCTTTCTTCACATTTGGCTAGTGAGCATTTTACATAACATTCTGCAAACTGATCACCTGCATCAATGATTTCTCTAGCGCTTTGTCTATTCTCAAGATATGGTGAAACAAGAGAGACTGCGCTTGGAACACCATGTTTTAGCAAAAGCTTTGCCAAATGAGCAACTTTTTTGTTATGCTCATCACGTCCTGCTTTTGAGAAATCTTTTGGTGAAAACCATTCTCTTAGTTCATCACCATCAAGCATTGCCAAATTTGGAATATCTTTTTGCAAATCTTTTACGATTGTGGTCTTTCCTGAACAAGGAAGACCAGTCATCCAAAGAATGAAAGGTTTCATAAATAAAATATCTGAATAACCAATAAAGAGCTTACGTTAGTTTTTCGCCCAAGGTTGATTTTCTAAATAATCAATTTCAGCAATTAGTTCTTCTACTTTTTTCACTATTGCAAAAACTGACTTGTATTGTTCATACATTTCTATTTCTTCCTCTTTAGATAAGACATCAGCTTCTGCATCATCAAAAAATTTATTTTCTTTGTTTAAATGATCATTTAAAAAAATGGCATATGTTCTCAGGTATCTTGCAACAGGTTCTTGTGCATTTTCTCCATTTTTCCATCTGTTAAGATGATGCATTATTTGTCTAGCTATGTTTCTGCCAAATTCATGCTCTATCATAAATTTTCTAATTTCTTCTTTCAAAGTATCGTAGCTTGCTACGCATGGAAAATACGAATCTTCTTCTCTTGAATGATGAATAGTATCAACAAATTCTGAAATAACTATTGTAATTTTTGTAAGATCTGAAAATGGTATTTTTGTGCCTTTGTACAACTCAGCGGCACATTTTCCCACAATTTTTTCTAAACGGCGAACTTGATCATGGTCTGCACGTAGCTGGTTTGTTGCACTCATAATATTCTAGTTTATGATATGTTATTTAAAAATCAGTAAAGAGTCTAGAATATCAAATTAATCGAGTTTAACTTTTATCCAGATGATTTTAAATTCAACATAAATGGATTTTGTAATTCTATCAATATTGAATTTATTTAGGGGACAAATTGGTGAGATAATTCCACCCAATTTTGATACAAGTATGATATTTGATAAGATTACAGAAATACAGAATTCAATTGTAGCAATATCAAGTGGTAATGGGCCAATTGCTGAAGCTCATGTGATTTTACTTGCTGCTGGAGTAGTAATTTTTCTAGGAGTTGCAGGCGAAGCATTCTTCAAAAAAACTGGGATTCCAGATGTTGCATTTCTAATGATTCTAGGTGTTGTTATTGGACCAGTGTTTGGGTTAATTCAACCAGAAGCTGTAATTCAAGTTGTTCCATATTTTGCAGCTCTTGCATTAATTATAATCATGTTTGATGGTGGACTAAATTTAGATATCAAACATGTAATCAAAACTGCACATTTTTCAGTAACGCTTGCGGTTCTAGGTTTTATTTTATCAGTAGTGATAATTACTCTTGCAGCTCATTTTGCATTAGGATGGTTATGGTTAGAAAGTATTCTGCTGGGTTCCATCGTAGGTGGAAGTAGTTCAGCAATAGTATTTGGTTTAGTTAGAAATGTAAAAATTTCCGAAGAAACCAAGTCAATGTTAAGTTTTGAGTCTGCATTAACAGATATTTTAGCCACAATTATTGCATTCATATTATTTGAAGCGGTGTTAGCAGGTCATTTTGATCTTCAAACTTTGCAGGAAACCATTGGGAGAGCAGTAATTGTTGGTCTAGTTCTTGGATTTGGGGTAGGGATTCCTTGGATGTATGTTTCTACAAAGCTTGGAAATGCACAACACGCCTACATGCTTACTTTGGGAGTTTTGTTTGTATTATTTTTCTTGGCAAATTCCTTTGGAGAATCTGGAGCACTAACTGCACTAGTATTTGGTTTGATGATTGGAAATAAAGTTCATCTAGCAAAAATTCTCAGATTCAAACTTCCAAGAATTGATATGGATGATCCAACACATAATCAGCTTACATTTTTGGTAAGATCATTTTTCTTTGTATTTGTTGGACTGATGGCAAGTTTTGGACAGATAGAATATCTTTTGTTTGGAGTTTTAATTACAATTGCTGTCTACTATGGAAGGGTACTAGTTGGAAAAATTACATTAACAAAAAGATTTTCACTTTTGGATAGAGCAGTAACAAACTCTATGATTCCAAGAGGGTTAGCGGCAGCTGTACTTGCAACATATCCAATAACTATGGGATTACCAAATGCTGAGGCATACCCACAACTAATTTTCTTTATTATTTTATCATCAGTAATAATTACAACAATAGGTTTAGGAAAATCAAAGAAGATTCCTCCACCGGAATCAGTTGAAGGTGGATTTATCAAACCATCCGATGATGAAGATGATGTAATTGAAATTGAGAAAATAAATGATATTTCCTTGGATGAAAATATTGAAGGTGGATTTATCAAAGATGAAAAATCTACAAATGATGAAACTAGGCAGAACTAGGCAATTTCTGTGAAATCTTGAGCCTGTTAAATCAATATTTAGATCTATAAATCAAGTGATTCTTTGAGGCCCTTGTACCTATTTCTAATAGTTACTTCAGTTACATTTGCAGCCTCTGCAATATCACGTTGAGTTTTATCCTCACCATTTTTCACACAAGATAGGTATAAAGCGGCAGCTGCTAATCCCATTGGATCTTTTCCTGCTGATACTTCTTTTTCTTGTGCCATTTTCAATACTTTGGTAGCATATCTTTTTGTTTTCTCGGCAATTCCAATTCTACTTGCAATTCTTGCAACACATTGAATAGAATCAGTTACTGGCATTTTCAAATCTAATTCTTTAACTAATAATCGATAACATCTTGCAATGTCTTTTCGTTTGATGTTAGCTGCCTGTTCTACATCTTTTAGATTTCTTGGAGTTGATGTATCCCGACATGCAGCATATAATGCTGATGCCATTAAAGCAGAGATAGAACGTCCTCGAACTAGTCCTTTCTCAAGTGCTTTTCTGTAAATGTAGGCTGCTTTTTCAATTACAGAGTCAGAAATCGCTAGTTTGTCTTTTAATCTGTTTAATTCACTAAATGCTTGTCTAAAATTTCTATCAACTGGTTCGTGGACTTGGCTTCTACTATCCCAAGTTCGTAGTCTCTCAATGGTACTTTTCATAGATGCCGAAAGTGGTCTTCCAGATGCATCTTTGTTCACAGGATTAATTATTGTTGCAAGACCCATGTCATGCATTGTTAGTGATGTAGGAGCGCCAGCTCTTGCTTTGTTGCCTCCTTCATCTTGTGTAAAGGATCTCCATTCTGGACCAGCTTCTTGTAATTTTTCAGTAATTACAAATCCACATTTAGAACAGAACATTTCACCTGATTCATTATCAGTAACTAACTTTCCTTGAGCACATCTAGGACACAGTTCTTTAGTTTTGCTTACCATGAATGATTCTGGAGTTGTATGTTTGTTGGTATTTATGAATCAACAACTTTAATCCTAAAACTAGGCATGAAAATCGTAATTTTAACAATATGTAGAATTAGGATTCTAATTTTTCTTTGATGGACTGGATATATTTTTGGTTATATTTGTTGAAGAGTTGAATTTTATTTTGGGCCAAAGCCATTGCACCAGGTCTGCTATTGATATGAGATTCTGCAATTTTTTGCTCTTCTAATAGTTTTTCTAGATTTTCCTTTTGAATAGAATCCAATTCTGATAGTAGGATGGTTAGTTCTTTTTCAAAATTATCTCTAGTATTAGGAATTGCTGGAGGATCTGCACCAATAATTTCTTTGGTGGTAATTTTTCCAAATACTTTTTTATCTAATTCAAGCAATAATGAAACGTAAAATTAGTGGTATAAATTCAATTTCATTTTTATATAATTTAAAAAAATGAGTGCAGTGCAATCAAACGTTTTATCTTTAGATAGTTTTACATTAGTTTATGACATATTGTGTAGGTAAATGTAAAAACTACAAAGCCGTAAAACCTGCAGAAATTGGCAGATATGCTGCTGGGCAGAAAAGATGTAATTATTGTGAAGTGTTTGTAGAATATGATGGAATTATTTGTCCTTGTTGTAACAGACAACTAAGATGTCTTCCACGAAGTAGAAAGGGAAAAGAAAAGTACATGAATCAAATTCTAAAATAAATAATTATGCCTAAAAATTAAAGTTCTACTTATAAGAAATTAAAACTAGTAAAATTATGGCAATTCCAGCTGACGTAGAAGAAATTGTTGAAAAACATATCAAATTAATGCTATCTCAAACTGAAACATATTTGCCATTTATCAGAGTAGCATTTCCATACTCAAATAACGTTGCAGATGGAGTTTACAATCTAATAATTGGAAGTGCTTTATCGATATTTTTAAATCAGTTTGCCTTGAAAATGAAATATCCAACCGCAGAGGATTTTACAGAGTTTGGAAAAATTACTTTAAAATATAGAGATCAAGTTGATCAGTTTTTTAAATAATTAAGCTATTTCCCCTAGAAAATGTATTGTGTCATTTGATACTATTACAGTTCTATCTTTTGGAACATGGTATAATTTTTTTGAACCGTTTGAAGATTGAACAATGAGTTTTGAAAAAGGATCTTTAAGTGATTTGTATAAAATTCCTTTATCGCCAACTGATTGAGACCAATGGGTACCTTGGACAAAGGAGATCGTTTGATATTTTACAACTTGATAAGAGTAAACCATTTCTAATTAATTATTAATAATTGCACTCATTAATGACTTTCCTCCAATGAGTGCTGCAATGGACAAGCCAACGTTTGCAATAATATTTGCAGCAAGTGTTCCATATTGATTATTCTCAAGTAGATTAGTTGAATCTAGTGCAAATGCTGACATTGTAGTAAGTGAACCACAAAATCCTACAGCAGCAAATAAGGAATATCTCCCATCAAGATGCCAATGCTGAGACAAGACAACAAAAGCTCCAAGAATAAATGCTCCAAGTATATTGATTATCAAGACATTGACAGGTAAAGTATTGAATAGTAATGGGGATTCAGTTACTTTGTATCTTAGAAATGCTCCAAGTACAGAACCTGCTGCTAGGAAAACAAATTCGAGACCCTTCATCTACACATTAGAGATGAATTGACATTATTAGTGCTATTTGGGACAATTTAGTTGGAATTTGTGCCTAATCTTGTTCAAATTAAGAAAGACGAGTCTATGATTTTTATAGGTTTGATATTTTTTGCAGACTGAATGACATTAAAATTGAGATGTGAAGACTATGGTTTTGAATGTGAATACATTCTTGATGAAGAAAAAACTTTAGGTCTGATTGAAAAATTAAGAAATCATTTTGAAGAAGAACATGGGATTGATTATACTATAGAGGCTGTAACTCAAATGATTACAAACCGTGGACATTCTTTAGAATCAATTAAGAAGTAGAACTTATCTTAAAAAAATTATTTTCATTTTTAACATTTATTACAATGTATGTTGTATTGCAAACAAGAATTTTGTTTTGTTGTAAATTCAAGGAATTTTTAGTATACAAAGTTTAGTTTTGATTCTAAAATTACCTGAATAGACTTGTTTTTATTTTATTACCACTTATAGTATACAGTAGTGATACAGAATTTTTCAAATGATTATGATGTAAAGTGTCAGTTAGATACTTGCAAAACCTATCCTGCAATAACAGATTCTGAAAGAGGAGAAATTGTTTGCGGGGGTTGCGGTCTTATCCTATTGCAAAATATGGCTGATGCATCATACGAAAACAACGGTTTCACTTCAGAGGACTTTATGAAACAATCAAGAACAGGACCTGCGTCATCACTGACAATGAATGATAGGGGACTATCAACTGTGATTGGATCAAATAAGGATTCAACAGGAAAAGCATTATCCAGTAAAACAAAATACGAGTTTAATCGACTACGAACCTGGGATCAAAGAAGCAAATCAAGAAAGACTGCTAGCTTAAGCAAGGCATTCACTTTGCTTCATGGAATGAAGACAAGGTTAGGACTATCAGATAATGTTGTAGAAAATGCTGCCTATATTTACAGAAAAGTGGTTAGCGCAAAACTAACCAGAGGAAGAACTATGGCTTCATTGATTTCAGCCTCATTATACGCAGCATGTAGAGAAAACAACATTCCAAGAACATTAGACGATATTGCAGAGGCTGGAAATATTGAACGAAGAATCCTTTCCCGAGATTTGAGAACCATAATCAAAAAGCTTGAATTGAATCTAAATCAATACGATACAACATCATTTATCTCAAAAATTGCAAACAACATGAATCTAAAAGAAAAAACCAAACGAGATGCATTTAAGATATTATCTAAATGTGAAAATGAACAGATTACGGCTGGAAAACACCCTGTAGCACAAGCTGCAGCATCATTATACATATCATGTATATTAAATGGTGAAAAAATCAGTCAAAAGAAATTTTCTTTAGAATCTGGAGTTAGTGATGTTACTATTAGAAACAGAGCCGTCTTGATTAAGAAGACATTAAAGCTGGATGAGTAGACTATCCCAAAAATATCCTACAATTGTATTGTAGGAGAAAATATTTTTTCAAATAAAATATCTTTTAATTGATTTGCCAATTCCATAATTACACGAATTTGTTCTAGAGTAATTTCTTTGAGACTTTGAATAGAATTGTTTAGCTCTGTAATTTCTGACTGTAGTCTTGATTTTTCATTTTTTAAAGATGATATTTGGCTTTGTAAGTTGGTATTTTTTTCTTCTAATTTTTTATTTTCTTCAGTTAATCGTTTGACTTTTTCTGAATCAGTTTCTCCCGGAAATGGATCTGGTGCGGGTGCGGGACTAGGCATTTTGATTGGTTCAGGTGCGGGACTAGGTTGAGGAATTTCTGGGGGTTCTGGTTCTTGCTCTGTTTCAAAAGCTAATCCAACTTGAAAAAAACTTACTGATGTAAATAGAACAATTATTGTAAAAATAAGGCTAGATTTCATAATATAATTTCACAAAAATCTTATGTTAATTTTGTATATGAATATGATTATTATTTTTAGTAATGAAAAAGAAAATTATTTGTAGAAATCAGGCTCTTGATCTCTTTTTTGTTTTGGAAGATCTTCCATGACTGCTTGAACGACTTCATTGTGATTGTATGTTAGATGCCTAAGAAATTTTGCAGATTCGTCTGCTCTAGTTTTATCATCTGCAAATAACATTTCAGGACTACTCAACTCAGTCATCATTGTATTGCATTCTTTGCAGGGTTCAAAGTCAAGATAGAGTTTCATAATTGTACGTCATTTTCCTTAGTATTTAGACTATTTTATGGGTTAGGTATGGGTACCTCTTTCTTTCTAGGTTTTACCTTATCCACTGCATCAATTAGATCCTGCTGACTAATCTTGATCTCCTTGAAGTTCTTTGACTTGCCACCAACATATCTTTTCAAAGCCGCTATTGCTGCTCGATTTGTGACTGCTGCAATTTCAGCACCACTGAAATCATTAGTTAACTTTACAATTTCTGAAATTTTTACATCACTTCCTAGTGGTTTGTTCTTTGTATGAATTTCAAAGATGTGCTGTCTTCCTTTTTCATCTGGATTTGGAACTTTGATTATTCTATCAAATCTTCCGGGTCTAAGGAGAGCCTCATCTACAATATCCAATCTATTTGTTGCACCAATTATCAGTACATTATGAAGTTCTTCTAGTCCATCAATTTCTGTTAGGATTTGAGAGACAACATTT
Source organism: Candidatus Nitrosopumilus sp. (assembly GCA_024644105.1). Classification (GTDB taxonomy): domain Archaea; phylum Thermoproteota; class Nitrososphaeria; order Nitrososphaerales; family Nitrosopumilaceae; genus Nitrosopumilus. Next base: position 22,992 of record JAHELP010000013.1, read on the forward strand.
TCTGTAACATGAGATTCAGAACCTCCACTACCTCTTCTTGGAACTAGTGCATCAACTTCATCTAAGAAGATAATACAAGGAGCTGCCTGTCGTGCTTTTCTAAAGATTTCCCGCACTCCTTTTTCAGATTCTCCAACCCATTTTGATAGTAATTCAGGACCTTTAATGCTAATGAAATTTGATTCGGTCATTTTTGCAAGAGCCTTTGCTATCAATGTCTTTCCAGTACCAGGAGGACCGTGAAGTAAAATTCCTTTGGGTGATTCTACATCGACATAATCATAAGCATCTTTGTATTTTATTGGCCATTCAACAGCTTCTTTGAGTTCTGCTTTTAATTCATCTAGACCACCTACATCATCCCAACTTACGTTTGGAATTTGTACTTGAACTTCTCTAAGTGCACTTGGTCCAACTTCTTTTAATGCATCTCTAAAATCATCACTGGTAATTTTGATTTTTTGAAGAATTTCTGATGAGACTTTTTCTTCATCAAGATCAATTTCAGGTAGAATTCTTCGAAGTGATCTCATTGCAGCTTCTTTAGATAATACTTCCAAATCAGCACCAACAAATCCATGTGTGGTTTTTGAGATTTGTTTAAGATCTACTTTTTCATCAATTGGCATGCCACGAGTATGAATTGAGAGTATGTCAAATCTTCCTTCATCATCAGGAATTCCAATTTCAATTTCTCTATCTAGTCTACCTGGTCTTCTAAGTGCAGGATCAATTGAGTCTGGTCTATTTGTTGCTGCAATTACAACAACTTTACCTCTAGACTTCATTCCATCCATTAGTGTTAGTAATTGTGAAACAATTCTTTTTTCTAGTTCGCCAGATACTTCATCTCTTTTTGGAGCAATAGAATCAATCTCATCGATGAAAATTATGCTTGGGGCATTTTCTTCAGCTTGGCTAAAGATTTCTCTAATTCTCTCTTCACTTTCTCCATAGTGCTTGCCCATTATTTCAGGGCCGCTTAGAGAGATAAAGTGAGCATTTGTTTCCCCAGCTACTGCTTTTGCTAGTAATGTTTTACCAGTACCTGGTGGACCGTACAATAGCACTCCTTTTGGTGCTTCCACGCCTATTTTATCAAATAATTCAGGATGTCTCATTGGTAATTCAACCATTTCACGAATCTTTTGAACTTCGTTTTTTAGACCTCCAAGTTCGTCATATGTAATTCTTGGAACAGATGAATCTACTGCTTTTGTCATTGTTCCAAGCTTGAATACTGTATTTTCTGTAACTAAAACTGGTTTTGATGGTTTTGTACTTGTAACAATAAACTGAACTCTTCCTCCCATTTGTGTATTAAGAGAAACTGAATCACCAGTTGTAAATACATGATTAAGATAATTGTATGTCATGTATTCCTGTAATCCTTCTGCAGCAATCTTTTCAGTTGGAGATAAAACAATTTGTTCGGCATTTACAGCTTCTACTGATTTTAATGAAATTTTGTCACCTATTCCAGCGCCAATATTTTGCCTTGTCATTCCATCTATTTTGATAATACCTGATCCATATTCTTCAGGTGTACCTGGCCAAAGTTTTACATGAGATTTTTTATTATAAGTTAATTCTAGAATTTGTCCAGTATTCCATTTTTGTTCCTCAATAATTTTAGGATCAACTATAGCTCTACCTCGTCCTACATGTTGTTGTGGACTTTCTTCAATTCTTAAAACAATTTCAGTCATATCAATACCTCAAAAATTAACGAGGGGTTTATTCAACCTCCACCGTTTTGCCTTTTGGCTTTTCCTCTTCAACTAATTTGAAGACAATTTGTAAAACTCCATTTTTGTAAGAAGCTTTTACAGAATCCTCATCAACCTTGTGTTGTACAGGAACTTTTACATGATACTTTTTGTCACCATGCTCTGCTGAAAGATCAACAGTTTTGTTTTCAACAACAATTTTGACATCAGACTTTTCAACTCCTGGCATCTCAGCTATGAGTTTTAGTACTTTTTCTTTCTCGTCAACAATTGTGTCTACTAGTGGTTCTCGTGTTTCAGAAGTTGGTAAAAGGCCTGGTTTGACATTTCCATACTCCTTTACAACTGGTTTTCCATCAGGACCAACGGTCATAGTATAACCATAGTAATATGGGCCAGTTTCAGAACCATTTCCCTTGAATTCCTCAAAAATGTCATCTATGTTGAAAAAAGAGTTTGACATTCTCTTGAAGATTCTATCAAATTCGCTATCAAAGAACATTGTCATATTCACCTATTGTATGTAATACCTATTACATCATATAAAGATTACTGATATTTCTCTGAATACTTACATAATCCTATTATAACTGACATATTATAATAATCTTAATGAGGAATTCAAGTGTATCCATTCCTGAAGTTGTTAGAGAAATAATTACCAGAAATCGTTCAGTTTATGACTGTATGAAAATGGATTTGATAAACTATACAGCACTTGCCGTAAAAATTCAACCAGAAATCGAAAAAATTCTTGGAAATTCAGTCAATCTAAACACTGTAGTAGTTGCAATTAAGAGATATGCCGATTCATTTGAGATTAAAGATGAAGTGAAAGAAGAATCAGTTTTGAAAAATGCAAGATTAGCTTTGACTGATGGAATAATGGATATCAAGTTTTCAGTGAAGGATTCTAACGAAATGGATCCTATGGCAATTTTAGATAAATTCTCTAAGGTTACTAACAACTATGAGTTTTTTAGATTATCTGATTCGTTTAGATTTCTTGCAGAAGATATGGATGATATTAGACAAATTTTTAGCAGTTTTTCAACAAATGAAGATATGTTCAGTACAGGTCTTGC
>JAHELP010000053.1:0-2500 GCA_024644105.1 Candidatus Nitrosopumilus sp.
AAAAATGCAATTTAAGTATACCTATATATAGGTATGCTTTTTACCTCCCAAAACCACCCTTTGTCGATTATTAACTACCGTTCATCTATAAAAAAAGCGCATAATGCCCTATTAGTGTCAATAAATCAAACCATTTACACTTTGCAACCCTCTCATTTTTAAAGCAATGAAAAAACTTTCAAAATAAAGCATAAAAAAGTTTGTTTGTGAATTAAGAAAGGTGGTATATTTGCACCCGCAAAACGGCTGAGTTTATAACGAGGCAGTAGCGCAAAAAAGTTCATTGAATAGTGTGTTTTGGTTTAATTTATAAGGTTAAAAAAAAACTTTAAAAAATATTCAAAAAAACATTGCGAGGAATTAAAAAGGGTGTAAGTTTGCATCCGCTTAGCGAAACAAGTTTTTGCAAGCAGAAGTTCTTTAAAGATGTTGTTTTTTTGGTTTGTTTTAAAGGTTTAAAAAAACTTTAAAAATTATTTCAAAAAACATTGTGAGGAATTAAAAAAGGGTGTAAGTTTGCATCCGCTAAGCGAAACACTAGTTTAGTAAAAGAGTTATAGGAAAGTAAGCAAGTTCAAATCTTGCAACTCTACAAGAAAAGCTTCTAAAAGAAGTGAGTTCATTGACATATTGATTGACAGCGCGTATTATGAGAATAATACAATAATAATTAAAGTAAACCATTTTGAGTTAATAATTTCTTTTAGTTGTTAGGTTTAAATAATATTTAAAATTTAACGATGAAGAGTTTGATCCTGGCTCAGGATGAACGCTAGCGGCAGGCTTAACACATGCAAGTCGAGGGGTAACATTGGAGCTTGCTTCAGATGACGACCGGCGCACGGGTGCGTAACGCGTATGCAATCTACCTCATACTGAGGGATAGCCTTTGGAAACGAAGATTAATACCTCATAGTATATCGACTCGGCATCGGGATGATATTAAAGGTTACGGTATGAGATGAGCATGCGTCCTATTAGCTTGTTGGTAAGGTAACGGCTTACCAAGGCAACGATAGGTAGGGGCCCTGAGAGGGGGATCCCCCACACTGGTACTGAGACACGGACCAGACTCCTACGGGAGGCAGCAGTGAGGAATATTGGACAATGGAGGCAACTCTGATCCAGCCATGCCGCGTGAAGGATGACTGCCCTATGGGTTGTAAACTTCTTTTATATAGGAAGAAACACTTCTACGTGTAGAAGCTTGACGGTACTATATGAATAAGCACCGGCTAACTCCGTGCCAGCAGCCGCGGTAATACGGAGGGTGCAAGCGTTATCCGGAATCATTGGGTTTAAAGGGTCCGTAGGCGGACTGATAAGTCAGAGGTGAAATCCTGCAGCTCAACTGTAGAATTGCCTTTGAAACTGTTAGTCTTGAGTTATTGTGAAGTGGTTAGAATATGTAGTGTAGCGGTGAAATGCTTAGAGATTACATGGAATACCGATTGCGAAGGCAGATCACTAACAATATACTGACGCTGATGGACGAAAGCGTGGGGAGCGAACGGGATTAGATACCCCGGTAGTCCACGCCGTAAACGATGGATACTAGCTGTTCGGCCGTAAGGCTGAGTGGCTAAGCGAAAGTGATAAGTATCCCACCTGGGGAGTACGTTCGCAAGAATGAAACTCAAAGGAATTGACGGGGGCCCGCACAAGCGGTGGAGCATGTGGTTTAATTCGATGATACGCGAGGAACCTTACCAGGGCTTAAATGTAGATTGCATAGAGTAGAGATATTCTTTTCTTCGGACTATTTACAAGGTGCTGCATGGTTGTCGTCAGCTCGTGCCGTGAGGTGTCAGGTTAAGTCCTATAACGAGCGCAACCCCTGTTGTTAGTTGCCAGCGAGTCATGTCGGGAACTCTAACAAGACTGCCAGTGCAAACTGTGAGGAAGGTGGGGATGACGTCAAATCATCACGGCCCTTACGTCCTGGGCTACACACGTGCTACAATGGTAGGTACAGAGGGCAGCTACCCCGCGAGGGGATGCGAATCTTTAAAACCTATCTCAGTTCGGATCGGAGTCTGCAACTCGACTCCGTGAAGCTGGAATCGCTAGTAATCGGATATCAGCCATGATCCGGTGAATACGTTCCCGGGCCTTGTACACACCGCCCGTCAAGCCATGGAAGTTGGGGGTGCCTGAAGTCCGTCACCGTAAGGAGCGGCCTAGGGTAAAACTGATAACTAGGGCTAAGTCGTAACAAGGTAGCCGTACCGGAAGGTGCGGCTGGAACACCTCCTTTCTAGAGAAAGAATCTACGATTAGAAAAATTATATACACATAGATGTGTTTACTTTAGCTGTTAATTAATAAAAGAACAAAAAAGAAACTAAGAAAAATAGTAGAGTCTCATAGCTCAGCTGGTTAGAGCGCTACACTGATAATGTAGAGGTCGGCAGTTCGAGTCTGCCTGAGACTACTAATTTTTTTTCTTATGGAACTTCTAGAAGTTGAGTATTAGTTGGGAAACTAGCTAATTACTAAG
>JAHELP010000014.1 GCA_024644105.1 Candidatus Nitrosopumilus sp.
CTGAAACAGGGGCTGATGCAGATACAGATTCATCAGCAGCTAAAAATTCGGAGGATTCAATACTTTTAGCAGAATCCTCAATTGGAGACATGGTTCTACTAGATGCCACATCAGGAACAGAGATTGTTTTATCCTTTTGAATCTGAGTTGATGAAAACAATCCAGATAATCCAGCTGCAATTCCTAATCCTGCAACTTTGTAAATATGTCTAAAGGATCTAACTAGAAGCTTGCTTTCTTTGGTTTTATCAGATAGTTTTGGGGGAACAATAACAATACTAAATTTTGAAGCAGTGTAAATTTTCATGTCTTGTGATTTTGAATTTTTTTCAATTTTTGAGATTTTGACAACACCAAGATCTTGAAGTTTCATCAAATGATATTTTACAAGCTGAAGTGAGATGTTACTTTTTTCTGCAATTTGATTTGCAGATAGTTCCTGATTGAACAATATTTGAAGAATTTCACGACTAGAATCATTGGATAGTATCTCACCGTATGACTTTATTTTTTCATCATCAGTGGCAAGAATTTTAATATTTTCAGATATTCCCTTGTCTTCTAATTCGTCATTTGTCAATAGAGTTGATTATGAAATTCTAGTATATGTAAATTGATTGGTGAAATTGGGATTTCACTAATCCTTTTATCCCAAACTACAAAATAATAGTAATCACTAAATGTCAGTTTTCAGAAAATGAATAACTGAGAAAGTGAGGAGAAAAAAATGAGTACAAAAATAACAATTCCAATAGTAATTGCAATTTCTGTAATAGTTACTGCAGGAGTAATGTTTTCATTAGGATTTGACAATCAACCTCAAATTACACAAACGCCTCCAACTGAAATTGTCTATGTAGAAAAGTCAGTTTCAGAATTGTTTGAGGGAACAAATGATGTTAAAAAAATATCATCACAAGAAGAGCTAAAAAACATACTTGAAACATCATCGCTACTTGGAGGAAATTTCTATGATAACCGAATGTTTAGGACAAATATGGTAATGGAGGAAAGCATGGCAGTATTTGATGGTGGAGACATGCAAATAGCTTCTCCAACTGCAAAAACAGAATCAGGTGGTTCAGAGTATTCAACTACAAATGTTCAAGTGGAAAATGTAGATGAGCCAGATTATCTTAAAAATGATTCAAAGTACGTTTACATCGTTTCACAGAACACACTTTCAATTATTGATGCATACCCTGCAGAATCTGCAAAACTGATTCTAAAAATTGCATTGGATATTGAATCACAATATATCCAAAATATGTTCCTAAACGATAACAGACTAGTGATATTTTATAATGGACAAAGTGATGATGAGATTATTCCACAGTATGACTTTATTCCTAGACGTTCATACAGTTCAGTTACTCATGCATTAATTGTTGATGTTACCGACAAAGAGAATCCTACAATTCTAAAGGACTATTCCATCGACGGGCATTTCATGGATGCAAGAATGATTGGAAACTATGCATATTTTGTAACAAATAGCAATGTTGACTATCAATATCCAAAACTTCCAGTAATTATGGAGGATTCGATTAGAATCATGACACCAGATGCATATTACTTTGATAATGTAGAGCAATTTTCAAACTTTAACACACTAACTGCAATTGACATATTTGGAGATAAAATAAATTCAGAATCATTTCTTATGGGCTATTCTGGAGCATTTTATGTCTCAGAAGATAATTTCTATTTGACATACCAACAAAATATGCCATTTGGATTTTATGAGAATTCATCACGTGACAGATTCTTTGATGTTGTAGTTCCATTATTGCCAAAGAATATCCAAGATCAGATAAAGTCAATCCAAAAAGATTCTTCAATTAATTCATCAGCTCAGTGGATGAAAATTTCAGAGTTGATGCAAACATCTTACAATCAAATGGATAAAAAAGATAAGGAAGAATTATTTGAAAAAATCAGAGAAGCACTAAATGAATATGATGTTAAAATTCAAGAAGACACTAGAAAAACAATAATTCATAAAATTTCAATTGATGAGGATAAAATAGAATACGTTGCCAAAGGTTCAGTTCCAGGTAGACTACTAAACCAATTCTCAATGGATGAAAGTGGAGATAGATTCAGAGTTGCAACAACTACAGAGTACTATATTCAACATCAGGGTACGGTTCGTGCAAATGCAGTCTATGTATTAGATGAGCAACTAAAAATCGTAGGAGAACTAGATGAAATTGCTCCAGATGAGAGCATATTTTCTGCAAGATTCATGGGCGACAGGCTATATTTAGTCACATTCCAGCAAATTGACCCATTCTTTGTAATAGATCTCTCCTCAGATACTCCAAAGATTTTGGGAGAATTGAAAATACCAGGATTTTCAAATTATTTGCATCCATATGACGATGAACATGTAATTGGATTTGGTAGAGATACTAAAGAAATCGATAATGGCAGAGTACAGCAATTGGGAATCAAAATTGCATTGTTTAACGTGGCTGATGTGAAAAATCCAAAGGTAGCCGATGACATTATTGTTGGAGATAGTTCAACTCACTCAGAAGCGCTACATAATCACAAGGCCTTCTTCTTTGATAAAAAAAGTGGAATATTATCAATTCCAATAAGTGGAGATGCTAAGAGTCTTAATGAATCATCAAGTTCTAAGATGTTTGCTCCAGATTACAACAGATGGAGTGGATTCTATGTATTTGATTTGGATAAATCAGATGGATTCAACTTGAAAGGAACCATAACGCATTCTGCAGAGGATTCTAGATATTATGGAATGGGTAATGCAAGAACATTCTATATCGATGATGTATTGTATACTAATTCAGAGGGATACTTGAAGATGAATAGTATGGATAACTTGAAGGAGATTAATTCAATTAAATTTGAAAACACAGGAAAATTTATTGATATTTTAGAACCAGAAGTTATTCGACCTTCTATACCAGATGAACAATAGTTGAAACACCACGTCTATCAAATTCAACATCATTTTCAATTTCACTGAGAGTTACAGTAAATGAAATAACATCACGGGGTTTTGCATTTTCTGCATGTAATTTTAAGTGAATATCAAGCATATCAGATTCTTGAGTTGGTAAGTTTTCTTCTTCTAAATATGCATCACATGTAGATTCTATTCTAAATCTATCATCTTTGAAATGAAATCCAAGTTTCATTTTTCTGCCTTCCCTTCCATTTCCCTTTACATTGACATCAATAATTCCCGGACTAGTTTCAGTGTAACCTGATTTGTGGTTAACAAAAACCCCAATTTCTAGAGGCTTTCCAGCAGTGGATTCGGCCATCTTTTGAATTCCATCATTCATTACTACATCAACTGCCTTGATAGATTGGGCAACTTTTGCAATCCAATCATTGGTTCGTTTAATGGTAGCATGAATTCCTGCTCGTCTTCTTTTATCTTCATCCTCTGGCAATTTGTAATAATCAACCCAGGCCTCATAATCATGTGAAATATCTTCAATGAAATCAATACATGTCCGCTTGTAATCATCTACGTTATCAGTTCTAAGAGAAGCCTCATCTGTTCTCATTCCATCAAAATCCATAGGCATTGCCATATTGATAATTAATTGAAGTTCTAAAAAAACCAATCTTGAGAGAAAATTAATGATTATAATAGGAATTTTTTAAAGACAAATTATGATATTCTCAGAATTAGTCACAGATTTACAAACTCAGTTAAACAAAGACCTGGCACAAATTAGATTTCTCTTAAAGAAAAACCCAGCAATGGCATATACCAGAATTGTGGAAATTGGAAAGGAGGTAGGAAAAAAATACAACATCAAATTGATTGTAAACTTTCCAAAACAAGGTAAAATTGAAGAGTTTGAAAAATATGGTAAAAGAGATTTGAGTTTGATAATTGATTATGATAGAAAGCGATTTCCAATAGATAGGGAAATTATCAAACAAAAAGCAATTGAAATGTTAGGAGATGTAAAAACAGAAGATGCCTACATGTATGAAAATAAAGAAGGAGTAAGAGTATTTACTGATGATTGGAAAATAGACATACTACCTCATTCTGTACACATCTGGACAGACTTTGATGATAATGTTACAGCATTTTGTAATTGGTTGATGGAAAATGCTTATGAGATGAAAAAATTATAATGATTTTAAAGATTTTCTAGTTGTTCAAGCAATTCTTGAGCTTCAGTATTTTTTGGTTCTAGTTTGACTACACGTCTGCAGCAATCAATAGCTTTGTCTTTTTGCTCTAAAGCTAAATGAACATTAGTTTTCAGAGTTAATGTCTCAACATCGTCATTATCTAATTCAAATGCTTTTTCAAAATATGGTAAAGCCCTTTTTGCATCATCAACAATAAAAAAAGCACTACCTAGGATAAACATAAAATCATGATCATCAGAATATTCAGATTCCAAATTCAAACCATATGAAATAGCCTCATCATATTCTCCATCCCTTAGAAGTTTTTTGATATGACGTTTAGGGTGTTTGAAAAGACCTACCAAGTTAAATCATTATTTTTAATCGAATTTACTAATTTGAATGTTGAATATCAAAAATAATTCTCAATCATACCATGCTGGAGGTTCAGAACCTGAGGATGATTTTTTGGCGGTTGTTGGAATCTTCATAATTCCTTCTTTGATTAAGAATTGAATACCTTGGACAAATGAATTATCATCAATTGAGCCATCTGCCCACCATCCGGCATTATTTTTAATCCAGTCAGGGATGGCATTTGAACTTGAACCAGTACCCTGAGTTGTTGGAGGAATCTTCATAATTCCTTCTTTGATTAAGAATTGAATCCCTTGGACAAAGGAATTATCATCAATTGAGCCATCTGCCCACCATCCGGCATTATTTTTAATCCAGCTAGGTATTTTTTGTGTTGGAGCAGTTCCATCCTTTTCATATATTGTGATAGGGATTTTTAGATAGTCAGATGAAACACTTGGTACTATTCCTTCAGGGGATAAACCGTAAATCCATACAACATATTGTGCTGTTCCAGGTTCTTCTTTAACAGTAAAATCTATCAAAGCTTGCCCAGATGGAGAATAAAGGAAATTCCTACCTTCTTCCTGGGCAATTGATCTTAGTGGTGTCAAATTATTATCTACAACCAAGAAATCGTATTGAACTTGATTCAAAAATTCTGTATCATCAAATTTACTGATAAATTTAATTAAAAATTCTATCTCACATCCTTGTACAGGATCTTCAGGACCATAAAAGATGTGAACTTGATAATCAAAGTTTTTTGTAGGTTTTTTTATCGTAACTTCTTTTTCAATATTTGTATTACATCCTTCTACAAATGTATCCTCATAATCTGGAATGGCACCAAAGGGTGTTTGCAAAACATTTTCCCTATACTCTAATAATGAAAATACGTATTCTGGTGGCGGGATACCTTCAGATACATGAGTGAATGTTTTTGCTTTTATTGGAAATGGAAAATCATCAACTATCCAAACCTTACTTACAGCGCCTCCAGTTTTCCATCCAACTTGAACTGTTTCCCATGTGCCGGCTGGAACTGTTACTGTTTGAATCGCCATAGGAATTACTTGTTGGCCACCAATGTTACCAATTTTTCCCCAAGATGCTGCTGAAAATTCTTTTGGTCCTTTGCCACCAGAGCTTCCATCAGATGTTGCAAATGCAGACAACCAAGAAATTGAAGATTTGAAAGCTCCCCTATACACACCCAAATATTCACTGCCACCAGTAGGTTCAGGAGCAATTTTTCCCATCATCATTTCACCTTTGATGACTTTGTTACCATCATAGACTACAACTTCAGATAACCATTTTGTTTCGGTTCCAACTTTTATGTCGCCCTTAATCCAAATATCCATTCCAAATTCAGTACATTCTTTGTAATCCACATGACACACCGAATATGAAAAATAATCACCTTTCTTGAGACCTTCACCGGCATACCATGAGCCTTCCTTATTGACACCACCTGCTTCAATTTGTGCAAATGCAGTTACAGGCATCAATAACACTAGAAGAATTACCGGAATAACTGAAAAATAAAAAATTAGATTCAAATCTAAAAAAAATAGTCAAAACGGATAGTTAAACGTTTTTCAAATATGTAAAAAAATGATAAAACAGGCAGTGAATTCTTATTCAAATAAGCAAATATAGAGGAAAAAGTACAGAAATTCCAGAAATGTGTGAATGTTCCAAAGTCCATTTGTTTGAAGTGGAGTTTAAACTAGATGGAATGACAGTTGTTCCTACACACAAAAATTGTGGTTTTGCATTAGATGAGAAACAAGCAGACAAGTTCCAGAAAGAATTAGTCAAATCATGGGGCTTTGAGGAAGAAGAAGAATAATTAAAAAATAAAAAATTAGTATTGGAACTAATCCAATCACATATCTTTAGTTGCTTCTTTACAAACGTCTGTATTACATTTGCAATCAGCACTGCATATACAATGACCTTGCATTGCACAATCACATGAGTAATCTGGATCGCCGCTGTCAGCTTCGCATCCACATGCTTGATCTACCATGGTAAACTAGGGATTTTACTTATTTTAAAAGGTTAGTACATACAGGTAGATTACTACGCACTTGAGAGAATTCCAAGAATTTCATTGCAAGATTTTTGGACTAGTTCAGATTGGTGTTGGAGAAGATTTGTATCAGCCTCAACATCAAAAGCAATCTTTAGAATATGGAAAAGGTCAGGTTCCCTAGATATGGTGTCTTTGATTTTAACAAAATTGGTCTTATTGACATATCCAAGATAAAAGTAGCAATCAGAAATCATCGAATTTTTTAGAAAGAAATCATATTTTTGGCGAATAATTTGAGAATGATTATTTTTTTCAATCAAATCTGAAAATCCTACGGTGGATTTTAGCATTCGTTCAAGTAATGTCAGAGTTGCTCTTTCAATGCCAACGGTTTGGTTTACCACTGAGATATGTTCGTTAATTGGAGTACTGTGTAATTTTCGTAGTGAATCAAGCATGTGTGAAGGACTAGAGGGCTGATAATTTATTGAAGAAATAGCATTTGCCAAATAATAGGTAGCACATTTTTGCCAGCAGGGGGCAAACACATCTGAAGAGTGAATTGCATCAATTGTTTTTTGACAACAAAATTGAGATTCAATCAAACAGTTTTTTGCAAAATCAGAAAATAGCGAAGCGTGTTTTTCATTTATCTTAGAAAGTAGCATTCGTAAATCCCAAGATTCATCATGAAGGATTTGTAATTGGTAGTATTGGAGTAGCTTTTCAGAATTTGTTTCGGATAGTGATGCATGATGAATAACTACAAAATCATCACCATACTGAATTATGTTATCAGATTCAGATTTGTCATCAAAAACAAAAACATCATAGTCACAAGAATCAAAAGACAGATCTGAAATCCTACACCCACCAAGACCAACTGGAAAATTAGATAAACCATTATCTGCAATAAAATTTTTCATATCCATGTTAAGTGCTAATGTTGGTTTTTCTATAAAGGAATCAACTCACAAAGTTTTACAAATTCATTCAAAGTCAAAACATTTCCTTTAAATTGAGATTTGATTGGAATTTTAACAAGCTCCTATAGTGTAGTCCGGTTAAGCATTTTGGCTTCTCAAGCCAAAGACTCGGGTTCAAATCCCGATGGGAGCACGCTTAATTCTATTGGAAATAAGGAATTCTAGGAATTAATAAATGATGAAAATTTTCTTCATTGAAAAGAATTCTACTTTATAATTATTCATCATCAATTATTGTCCAAGACAATCCAAGTAGTTGTTCCCAAGATTCAGATTTATCATTTGACATATTATGTAATAGGTAAATTTGCTTAAAACCATAATGAACAAATGATCCATGAAAATTTCCAGTGCCAAAACTGGGAAATTCAAGATGAGATTATTAATCAAATTTCTGAATGAATTTTGTGGGTATGAAATTAATCAGACCAATTTACAAGGAATCTAAAATAAATGATTTTGATATTCTTTTAGAGAAAACCAATAGACTATTACAAAAAATAAAGCATGATGTTGGATTTTATGAGAGCAAGTGCAACATGATAAAATAATTAACAAGTTTCAAAAATAATAATCAAATTAATTTCTAGGCTCATTAAACTCAAAAAACCAAGACAGGATTGCTACCCATTCAATTTAAAGTAAAAAAAGAAAAGGAGAATTATTCAAAACCTTGAATAATTTTAACTAATTTATTCATCTCAAATACCATTTTTTTCTGTTCTATGACATTTTTTGATTTTAAAAATTTGTGCTGTATGTCAGAAAGAGATTCTCTCAAATCATTGATTTTTGTAGGTTGCTTTTCAAGGGAAATTCTCTTTATTGGAACTGATTGCTCTGAATTAATTTGTACTTTGGAGATTTTTGCACTACAACCATAACATGGAGATTCAAGATCATTTTCAAATCTAGGCAATTTTCCATTTACATCAAAATTTGACTGAATGTCAGCATCGGCCAAGTTATGTTTGATGTTTAGTTCTCGAACAATATTTTGCATTTCAACTTTAGGCATCTTTGCAAATTCCACATATTTCTTCATAGCATCAAAATATGTGCCTCCCTGATTAAGAACTGAATCTCGTGCATCTTTTGCTAGAGATATTTTTGCTTGAAGATAATCAAACTGATCCCAAAAAATATCATGATTTGTTGCATTTAGATTTGAAACATATTTTGCAAATGCATTTCTAGGAGTGAATTCTTCATAATTTTTCTCCATTCTTTCAAGTTCTTGGTTTAGAGATTCTTGTACAGCAATACGTTGTTCATTGATAAATTTTTGATGTTCATCTTGTACTATCTTCTTCTCTTGGGATTTTAGATATTGTTTTTTTGAGAATTCTATTTTTTCAAGGATATCTTGTAATACAGGGTTATCGTTTCCTTCAATTGTTTTAAAATCAGATTGTGCAAATGCACTAGGTGCAAGTACAGACAATGCAATTAGAGCAGCAATGATAGTGGTAGAAAGTAGTCTAGTCATTAAAAGCAAAAATTAAAGATGGTTTAATAGGAATTCGTAGAAATTATTAGAATAAATGGTACTGATAGTTTTAATATTCATACAAATTTGAGCCAGGCTTTGTTCTGCAAAAATAACTTCAAAATTGTTTCTTTAAATAATAAAATCAAAAAAGAGTACTAATGGGTCTTAGAGATATTGAATTAAAAGAAGAATACCGTTCTGATAGAAACGACATAGTTGCAGAATTTTTCTTTCCCTGTTTGAGTAATTGTATAGAATATGACAGATGTGTAGACTTTTTGTCAATTGAAACTTTGGCAACAATATCTATGGCAATTGAGAATTTCTCAGCAGGTAATGCCAAATTGAGAATGATTACTGGGCATAGATTTAGAACAAGCGACCTCAATTTATTTACAAAACTATTTTCAGAGAAATTTACAAAATCATTTGAAGGGAAACTAATCAAGGATTCAAAGATTCAAAAACTTCAAGATATTGTAGACAATGGTCAATTAGAGTTAAAGGTTGCAATTCCACATTCTGAGCAGGTTACAGAGTCATTCTCTGAAAGAATTGGGATATTCAGAGACGATCAGGATCAAGTAGTTGCTTTTACGGGAACCTCAAGAGAATCATTTTCTACCCAAACACGAGATTTTGAATCAGTAGATGTTTTTACATCATGGAATGATAAATCACGAGTAGAAAGAAAAATGAAAGATTTTGAAGAACTGTGGGAAAATAAAACAAAATATGTAGAAGTTTATGATTTTATGGTAGCAGAAAGTAATAGTCTTTTAAAATATTCACCGGATTGGATATTACAAGACTAGAGCTGGAAAGATTCTTCCAATCGAGATTTGTTTTCGTAAAAATTCATTCGGTTAATTTTGTAATAAATTACTTCACCCCTGCGTTCAATTACTGCAATAATGGGTTCTTTTCCCATTTGAGTAATCTCTTCAACCTTTTTTTGGAGATTCCCCATTTTCTCTTGTTGACCTTCATTAAGACCAAAGATAAGGAATTTAGCACCTTTTTCCCCATAATGTCCCCTCTCATACACTCTAAAATCAGAACCAAACCCAAAACCATCCTTTACAACGTATCCTCTATTTCTCAAATCACGATAAATCAAAAATTTAGTTAGAATTTCCGAATCACTCTTTTGACAAATGCTCATAAAAGAATCAAAATCAATTTCTTTCTTACTTTTCTTTAGAATCAATCTTTTTGTGTATAACAGATAAAGAGATTCAAAGGATTTTAGAAATAATTTTTCATTTTCTTTCTCGCCAAATCCCTTCAGATCAAGTTCATGAATCATGTTCTTATCTGAAATGCATGTTTGACCTGAAATTAATTCTCCATTAACTATCGGAGTCTCATCCATTATGATGTGGAAATCCTTTGATTTCCATATAAGCATTGGATAATACGAATAATGTTCTGCTAACCGTTAAAATATGGGCATTCTGGCTTGAGAATATCATGCATGGTGCCAATTATAGAGATGGAAAAGGCCAAGTCTTTACCAGAAAAGAATACATCAAAGGTAAACCACAAATCAAAATTGCAAAATTTCAAGGTGGTAAGAGAGGCACATACCAGTATTGCGTTCAATTACTACTAAACGAGAAAATCCAAATTAGACATATGGCTATTGAATCTACCAGATTGGCAGCAAACAAAACACTGGAGAAGACAACTGGTGAAACAGGTTATTATTCAAGACTCAGAATTTATCCTCATAATCTTCTTAGAGAAAATAAACAAATTGCAACAGCAGGTGCAGACAGAGTTTCAGAAGGAATGAGAAGATCATGGGGCAAAGCAGTTAGTTTAGGTGCTAGAGTAAAACAAGGACAATGCATCATGGAACTATATGTTAACGGGGATGCACATCTAGAAGCAGCTAAAAAGGCACTTCATGGTTCATGTGTAAAATTACCAGGAACTCCATTAATCAAAGTGGTTGACTGGAACAAGTTATCACCATAAACCATCTAAATCAGATTTCTTACTTTTAACAAATTCTAAAAATTCTTCAAACTCTTGTTTTGTTGGTTCTCTATTTAGAATTCTTTTTGATTGATAATAAAACGCATTGTAGATTCTGCCAACAACAATACCCAAAGCAAAAGATTGTGAATCATCAATCTTGGAAAGTAATTGAATAAGTTGTTTGATTTCATCTTTGTTTGAAATGGAATCTTGAATTTTTTGCTCCATTTTCTTTAGTAAAGTTTCATCCATGATACATCTTGTTTGAAATAGTTAAAAACAGTTTAATATCCAAATTCAGCCTTGAGGATTGTTGCAGTTATAGTACAGTCTGGTTAGTACTCGTGCTTGCCAAGTACGTGACCCGGGTTCAAATCCCGGTAACTGCACCACTTTCATTAATTCTTTGGAATCAATGCATCTTTAATTATTTCAAGTGCATCTTGAGCTTTTTCAGGACGAGGTAATTGAATCATGAACACGTTGTCTTTTCCATAATTAGATTTTGGGGAGGATAAAGCAAGCATGGATGTTTTTGCTAGTGCATCAAAAAAACCAAGATGTGTTTTAGCATTAACTATGAATTTTTCTACAATATTGCCTTTTGAAAATATCAAAACCACCTCAACAAAAGCATTTCCTAATCCATCTTGTAAAATATTCAAATCGGTATTAATTGACAGAGATTGCCCAGCAACTTTAGACATTATCTCATCATATTTTTTCTCATCTAGCTCAATACAAGGGGTTTCTTTTCCATCAAAATTAAAAGTGGTAATTCCTGGATGTACTTGCTCCAAAAATCTTTTTAGTTCTTCAGACATCTTTTTCTTCCAATTTTGAAATTACTTTGTCACCTGTCTTTACTAAAAAGGGTGAGAGAAATGCAGTAATGATAGAAATTATACCAACCAGTGGGAACAAGAAAGCACTTACAGCGCCAATATCTACACCAACTTTGACAATAACAATTGAAAATTCCCCTCTTGGAGCAGCTAGAGTAAATGCAGAACGAAGAGCTTTGCCTCTTCTTTGTCTGAAAATCAGATTTCCAATCATGTTTCCTCCAAATTTCATTCCTGTTGCTACTGCAATCAAAGCGATTGCTACAAAAAGATAATTTTCAAGTTGTGAAACATCCATCAGGGCTCCAACGGAAATAAAGAAAATAGCCACGAACATATCTTTGATTGGACTTGAAAGCAGTTTTGCAACTTCAGCAGATTTTGATTCAGCAACCAAAACTCCGGCTAGAAATGCCCCAATTGCTACAGACAAGCCTACAATATTTGCAAGTAGTGCATATCCAAAACAAACTCCCAATACACTAAGAAGTAAAATTTCACGGTTTTCAGCTCCTGCAACTCTATCAATTAGAGGAGGAATAACACGAGTACCTACAGTAAATGTACCTACAATTAGAACCGTTGCAACAATAACAACTACAACGATAGATTCAACAGATACAGTTCCAACCAGAGCAATGGATTGTAATGAGGAGATTAGAATAACTGCAATAACGTCCTCTACAATCAAAATACCTAGAACCAAGATAGATGAATCTTTTTTTATTCTTCCCATCTCTTCTAGCAGTTTAACAATAATTGCAGTACTTGAGATAGATAATGCTGCAGAAATAAACAAGGCATCCATGAATTCTAAACCAATTGCAGTTGCAGTATAGAATAAAACACCTAATGTAGAAAATAATCCAATTGTACCAACTCCTATTGCAACACGTCCTATGGTTTTGATTTTGGCATAGGGAAACTCGATTCCAATTACAAACAAAAGTAAGATCACACCAATTTCTGCAAACAGATTCAATGCAGAGATATCTGATAAAATTCCAACACCTCCCAAAACATCAGTTGGAGGTCCTCCTTCAGGCAAAACCCAGGACCAAAATGGAGAAAGAGGTCCAAGCAGCATTCCTGCAAAGAGATAACCAATGATAAGAGGTTGTTTAATTTTGAAAAAAGCTAGAGTTATCACTGCACCAATAATCATGATAAATGCTAAATCAGTGACAAAGCTTGTGTGAGGTAATTCAGGAGTAATTTGTTCAATTAAGTTTGTTACAGTACTGTTAAGTGAGCTCTGAATTCCACTTGAATCAAGTTGTAGTGGAATATTTTGCATGTTATCATTTAACAAAATTGTTTAAAAATGATTACGAATTTGAAGATTCAAAATAATTTCCAAAAACATTAGGCTCGATAATTTTCAAAATCTTTAAGCTCTTTATTCCTAAACATAATAATTGATTTGCAGAGTGATGAGTAGGTCATCTGAATATTATGAAGAGATATGACCTGGGGTATCTGACTGCATAATTGGTTACTTTGTAATCACCTTGCTATTAATAGTACGGTACCATACCGTACTATATGATTCAATGCGAATATTGTCCAAGAGGGTTTATTGAAACAGCAAATGGTTTGGCTGAAAAGACATTTCATGAATTACTTCATGAACCAGAAGTTGTAAACAAGTAACTCTTTACATTTTTTATTTTACACCCAACTTTTTTATTTCTAAATTTTTAATTGAATTTACATGGCTACCAAGACTACAAAGAAGAAACCAGTGAAAAAAGTAGCAAAAAAGGAACCAGCCCCATCAGTACTATTGAAAAAGGTAGCATCAGTTTCAGATTCCAATAAAGCATTACAAAAAGAGATCAAAGCTATGTCAAAAATATTTGGTCAAAATCAAAAGGTCCTAGTGTCTATGAAAGGCATGATTGACACATTAGCATCAACATTAGAACATATTCAAAAACAATCAAAACAAATCAACATAATTGAGGATGACACTCAAAAACTATATGCTGGATTAAATCAAGTTAGAACTCAATCAAATTTAGTTACCAAAATTAACGACCAAACCTCAAAATTAGAAGAAGAGATTAGCAGAATTTCAGAACTACAAAAATCATCAAAATCTCAAGAATTATCCAAACAAGTAGAAGATAGCATGAATTCAATTAAAAATAATTCTCAGATGATAATCAAGATAGCTCAAAGAATTGATGAGGTTAGAGATGATTTAAGAAAAGTTTCAGGAAAGACAGATTCATTCTTAGAAATTGGTTCTGAGATGGATAATCTAAAAAATACTATAGAAGAAATTTCAGGAAAAACTGCAAAGCTTGATACAGGTTCTCAAATAATTGAAAGTCTCAAGCAAGAGCTTGGAAGAATTTCTGAAGGAGTATCATCCAGTGGAAATCTAAATGCAGAATTAGAAGCAATCAAGATTACTATTGATGCCATCTCATCTAAAGCATCTAAAATTGATTCGTTGGGTGGAGTAATTGATGGATTAAAACAACAATTCGAATCAGTTGCCTCAAAAGCAAATTCTGTAGATAATTTGAGCCTAGAATCGATTAAAGATTTGGGAGGTAAAATTGATAAAATTGAGACAGAGATTGGTTCCTTGGCACAAAGAGCAGATTCTACAGCATTTGTGGGAGAAGGTCTAAAATCAGTTCAGACGGAATTTTCAAATTTTAAACAAAATGTTTTTGATAAGACAAACAGCATTGAGCAAAAAATATCATCAGTTTCCGACACCCTAAAAAGACAAGATGAATCAACTATTGAATTCCATAAAAAATCTGAGAAACTCTTTGAAGAACTGCAATCAATTAAAGATGTCACAAGCAAGTCATCAAGTGATTCATCAAAAGAAATGATGGCATTGTTAAAACTTTCAGAATATCAATCAAACATTAGGATGAATTCAGAGTCAAAGTATGGTGTAACAAAAGATATTGAAAAAATGGCATCACAGACAGCAGATATTGTTAATTTGTTTGACAGAATCTCAATTGAATCAGGAGAGAGCATACCATTACCACACGAGGTAAGACAGTGGGCCGTAAGTAAAATCCTAGATTGTGCAGACAAGTGGGAAGTTAGATTCAGTGACGTGTATTCAGTTTTGACTAATGCCTTAGGAAGAGACATGTTAAAAGAATCAATTAGAATTCAACAAGTAAGAGACATTTACGGAATTAGAGCAGTAGATGAAATTAGAAAAGATTTGAATATTCCTTAATTTTCTTCATCGGATTTATTGAGTTGTTCTTTCTTTCGTTTTAATGCAGCAAAAATTCCAATAATTGCAGCAATCCAAATTACACTGAACATTATATTTGCAGGACTGACATACATGTATGGTGTTGCATCCATAATGTTGGTTCTTAACAATAATGCCCTGTCATTGATATCTAGCATTCCAGTATGAAAAGCAGAATTGTCTTTTGAGATAGAAGATATTTCATCAACTCCTGCAAACATTGCATCTATGTTACTTTGTATTCGAAGGAAGTTTGTTGATTCTGTTGCAAATATCCAAACAGGGTTTTTTGAGATTACTGTACCATCAGCACTAGTTGTTTCAGGTAGATTCACCATGACAGTATCCAAATCAGCTTGAATGGCAATTAAATGTCCACGAATCATTTCAGGATCTGATGAGGAAACAATTCCGTCAAGATTACCCCTAATTCTATCAAGTGGATAGATATCAGAATTATAACCAGAAATAGCCATATAGGCTCCAAAAATAATTATTCCAAGAATTCCAATCATGGAAAGTTTGTAAACAGTATTTGCCATTTTCTCTTTCTTAGTTTTTGGTCGATTATCACTTGATTTATTTCTTTTAAACCGTGTATGGGATAGACTCATGTAAGCAATATAAAAAAATCCAATCGCTTGGATTCCTATAATTGGTATAAAGACAGGGTTGTTTGAAAATATTGAAATGAAAATTCCCATTATTCCATATACGCCAAAAAATATTTCCAACAGAGTTGTTTGTGTAAATGGTAAATTGTATGCCTTATCTCTCCAATCATCTTTTTTTGTAACAATTCCATATTTTGGAGTTCTGTGAAATTCATTTTTCTTTCCAAGTACGGCATCAAAAACTGCAACAGTGTTGTTTACTGACATACCTGCATTATACACTAGTAATGCTGGAAGTAATTTTGCTTTAGATTTCCACGATTTGTGATACATTCCGCGAATTACTATCATGTAAGCTCCAGGCCCCATTGCAAGATAGGTTGCAATTGTTAAAACGGGTAAAACACTTACCACATAGAGATTGACTTGTGCAGCTAGTAAGATAGGCAAAGTCAAAAATTGAATCAAAACTAAAGGATAGACAATATGACGAGTAAGTTGTATGAACGCTTGGATTTTTGCCTCTATTGCAACATTACGCTTTAATCCAATATCAGAAAGAAGTTTTATCGCGCATTGAATAGAACCCTTTGCCCAACGAAACTGTTGTCGTTTTGCACCATTCATCTGAGCCGGCAATTCAGCATCAACAACAATATCAGGTAAGAATAGGCATTTCCAACCTTTCATTTGTGCCCTATAGCTAAGATCAAGATCTTCTACCAATGTTGCAGTATGCCAACCTCCTGCATCCTCAATACATTCACGTCTCCAAATTCCTGCAGTACCATTAAAATTCATGAAAAGGTGAGAATTACTTTTTGCTTTTTGTTCCACTAGAAAATGAAAGTCAATGCTTAATGCCTGTACTTGAGTAATAGTAGAATAATTTTCATTTACGTGTCCCCATCTACATTGAACTAGTCCAATGTTTGATTTTGAAAAGTGAGGTATTGCCCGTTTGAGAAACCAAGTAGGAGGAATGAAATCAGCATCAAAGATTGCAACAAGGTCAGTGTCGGTACTTTTCATTGCATGTTTTAGAGAGCCTGCTTTGTACCCATTTCTGGTACCACGTCTTACATGCTCGATTTGAAATCCTTGTTTTTTATAATCATTAACTACATCTTCAAGTAATTCAACGGTATCATCATCAGAGTCATCACACACCATAATTCGCATTTTGTCTTTTGGATAATCTAAATTGCAAACAGAATCTACCAATCGTTTTGCAACATATTTTTCATTGTAAATTGGTAGTTGAATAGTAACTGAAGGCGTTCCCCAATCAATGATTGGGCGACTTTCTTTACGGGTTCTAGAAATGAAAGCAAGATAGTAGAAATTAACAGTGTATGCAGTGATTATGATAGCAGAAATTATGAACAGATCAAAAACAAATTGAGTGAAAGGGTTAACTGCCATATCCCTAATGCTTCAGAATTACTAATCGCTATTTATAGTTGCAAAAATAAAATCTATTTTTGCTCATAGATTTTGATTGCTTGTGGAGGACAAACGCCTTCACATGCAAGGCAGAAAATACAATCTGGTTCTTTTGACATCAATGGTTTTTTCTCAGATGCAGGATTGCCAGGAGTATCAAACCATTCGTATACACCAACAGGGCATGCTTCAATACATCCACCATCAGCAATACAAATATCATAATCAACTGATACAAATTCTCCCCAAACTCCCATGATACCATTACTTGTTCCTTTTCTACCCCAAGTTTTGATTGTGTGTTCAGGAGCTTCATATACAGCAGTTGGTTTTAATTTTGATTTGTACTCAACGTCAATTGGACCAGGTTTTGCTCCATCTGGAATTTCAATTTCACCCTCATCTTCTTCTTCAGCATCATCTGATGCTTCAACTGGTTTTGGTTTTGCGCCAAGAACAATTTTTGCCAAAGGAGTTAATTCTTCTAGTTTTTGAATTGCTGCAACTTCAGAAATTTTTTCAGTTTTAGCAAAATGAGAAATCATTTTGTCTGCTAAGATAGTGTTTCGTAGAATAGTATCAATTACCATTTTTGCAAAATGGTCTGCTTTCTTTCTATAATCTTTGACCCAGTTTGGATCACCGAATTTTTCAATTGGGAATATTTGATAAATAATATCTACAACTTCACCAGTAACAATTTCTACTGTAACTGACAAATCAACTTCTTGGTATCCTTTAGCATCAGGATCAGCCATGTTTTGCTCTTTCCAACGATAAGTTGCATAAATCCTATCAGCATACATGTCCATTTCAAATGCCTTTTTGAGACCATCATGTACAGATTTTATTTCTACGGGTTCTTCTAATTTAATTGGTAATCGATATAATCCAAGTTTGTATCCATGTAAAGGATAAACTCCACGCTTTGCTGTTGGGGCCTCCATGGAATAGACTCGATCTTTTAAAAGTAAAGACATCTGTCTTTGATGATTTGATTTTATTTAAAAAGGTTATCAGTCATCATCGTCTGGGCAAGTTAGCTCTCTTAGTTCAGTGTATTTTTTTTCCATTGCTTCGGCATGAATCTCTACTTGGGATAGTTCGTAGGAGTCTTTAGAGAAATACCATCGGATTGGAACCCAATGTCCAATTCCATCCATATCATGGATCATGCCTTTATCTGCTTTAACGTTGAGTTTTTCATCAATAGATGTTTCTTTGATTTCAAGACCTCGTTTGGTTTTATCTTCCAAAATAATATCAGACTTGCCGTCTTTGATAAAATAGAAAGAACCTTTCTTAAGTACAGGAAGGTCTAAAAGCAATTTATTTTTCCACAGGATTTCCTATCATGTTACCCCATTCAGTCCAAGAACCATCATAGTTTCGAACTTTTGGATAACCAAGAAGATATTTCAATACAAACCAACTATGTGAAGAACGCTCTCCAATTCTACAATAACAGATTACATCTTTATCAGGAGTTACACCTTTTGGTTCATAGTTTTGTCTTAATTCTTCAACAGACTTGAATGTACCATCAGCATCATTTACTGCAGTAGCCCATGGAATATTATTTGCATCTGGAATGTGTCCACCTCTTTGTGCATGCTCCATTGGATATTCAGGAGGAGCAGTAATTTGACCTGTAAATTCTGCAGGAGATCTTACATCTACCATTACGGTGTCTTCTTTTCCTAATGCTCTACTAACATCAAATAGATATGCACGTAATCCCTCATCTGGAGGTTGTGCAACATATTTTGTTGGAGTAATTTGAGGTTCATCTGTTGTGTAATCTTTACTTTCTAATTCCCATTTTTTTCTTCCTCCATTCATTATCTTAATATTTTCATGACCATAGATTTTGAAAACCCAGAAAACAAATGCTGCAAACCAATTGTTAAAATCTCCATATAGAATAACTTCAGTGTCTGCAGTAATTCCATTTTTAGCCATTAAAGCTTCAAATTCTTTTTTACTGATGATATCTCTTCTTACAGGATCATTAATGTCTCGCTTCCACCAAATTAAACTAGCACCATTAATGTGACCTTTTTGATATCCATTTACAGGGTCATAATCAACTTCAACTAATTTTCTACTTTCGTTAGGAGGATTTTGTGATACCCACTCTGTATCAACTAAAACTTCAGGGTGTGCGTAAGTCATAATTTGTACGGATTTGTTTTCATACTTAATTGTTTTTCCAGTGTATACTAAAAATATCATTTTTATGTAAATAGAATTCAGAAGAACTGCTTGAAATTACAAAAAGTTGCAGTTGTAAGTAAGGTAGGTTCTAAAGAGTCAGAACAAGCTGCAAAAGATGTTACAAAGAAGCTTTTAGCAAAAAAATCAACAGTATTTACAATTTCTCCAATTGAGGTTGAAGGTGCAAAACAAATCGAAACCCTGGAAGAATTAAAAAAAGAAAAACTGGACCTTGTTATCACATTAGGCGGAGATGGAACAACACTTAGAGTTTTTAGAAATTTGGAAAATGAAACACCAATTTTAACAATTAACGTAGGTGGAAACAGAGGCATTTTAGCTGAAATTACTATTGAAGAAATTGATGAGGCAATTGAACAAATTTTGAAAGATAATTTCTTTTTAGATAAAAGGACCAGAGTGGTTGCATCATGTGGAGGAAAAGAATTCCCACCAGCATTAAATGAAATTTTTATCACCAGAACAAATTTGACAAAAACTGCACAGATTGAAATTAAATTTCAAGATGACACCGTACAACAAAAAATGGATGGAGTCATTATTGCAACTCCAAGTGGATCTACAGGGCATTCATTTTCATTAGGAGGTCCAATTTTGCATGAAAGTTTGAATGTTTTGATAATTACACCAGTTGCACCAGTTTACAGATTAGCATCACTAGTTGTTCCAGATGAAAAAATTGAGATTACATGTTCACATGATTGTAATATTGCAATGGATGCACAAGTTGTAAAAGCAGCTGGATATGAAGAACCAATCACAATAAAAAAATACAAAACACCAGCAGTCTTCCTAAGATTAAAGAAGCGAGGACTGAGACAGATGAGCAAACTTGGATTTTAGAATTTTAGACGCTAGTGCATTTTATGCAGGAGTACCATTTAGATCATCAGATGACTGTTACACAACATCACTAGTTTACGATGAAATAAAACATATTAAAAAAAATCATGATGCATTAGGAACCTTACTTGAAACAAACAGGCTAAAAATTAGAGAGCCAGATATAGAGTCAACAAAAAGTGCAATTAAAGCATCTAAAGATACAGGAGACTTTCCACAGTTATCAAAACAAGACATCTCAATTATTGCCTTATGCATAGAAATGAACGGTCAAATAATCAGCGATGATTTTGCAATTTCAAATGTTGCCAAGAATTTAGGGCTTGAAATTCGTCCAATTATGACTAAAGGAATTGAAGATGTTGGAAAATGGGTTCATTATTGTCCTGGATGCAGAACCAATCACACCACAGGTAAAGAGTGTCCAATCTGTGCTACTCCATTAAAAAGGAAATTGCTAAAGGGAGATTCTCTCTCTATTTCACCAAACAAATAAGAAATTATTTGAAATTAATGTTAAAAGTCAAATTAAATAATCTCAGGAATCATGCAATGTTTTTTGGTTTGATGCCTTTAGAAACTTGCTTTTAGAATCCAAAGTTTTTTTAATTTTCTTTGCACGCGCTTCACCTAATCCTTCAACTTTAGATAATTCAGCAGTGGTGGCACCAAAAACTTTCAACGGAGTTCCAAATTTTGTTAGCATTCTAATAGCAAATTTTTCTCCTACACCAGGCAAACTGCAAAGAACCGAGAGTTGTTGTTTTTCTAAATCATTTGATTTTTTGATCTTTTTTAGATATGGTCCTTTTGGAGTATCTTTCCTTGAACACATAGAGACCAATAATTTTGCAGTATGTGCAGCACTCGGAGTAGGAATAACAGGAATTTTGAAATCAAGAACCACAGTAGAGATAGCACCATAAAAAATCAAAGGGTTTTCAGTGATTTCTTCAATTTCATCAACATTTCCCTCCATGAGAACAACAGGATGTTCAAAATGCTCTTTTAGTCGGGCACATTGATCAAATAATCTACCATCAAAAACTGAAGCCATTAGATCACGAATACTTTTTCTCTCTACAATAGTTTCAGGAGCAACAATGTAATCTCCAATAGGAAGAGTTTTCATCTCAAGGTTTAATCCAACAGATTTTAAAAGTTCAGGAATTCCACTTTTTTTTTCTCGTTCATCTACAATAATTCTGAGATTTTCTAAATTCACAACAGATACTTGAAAAGAATTGTTAATATCTTATATGAAATGGGCGTGAAAAATTATTTTCTAGGATTGTCTTCTGCTGGAGGTGAATTTGGAGGAGGAGCATTTGCAGAACCACCTTTCATCATTTCAGTAATTTTTGTCTCCTGTTCTTTGAGGGTTTCTTTTAGTCGAGTCTCTTGTTTTTCAAGAACAGTAGAACGTGTTTTAGTCATCTCGATTCGTTCTTCTAGTTCATCAATTAGTTCTTGTTTTTTTGATTTAATCAAAACAGTACCAGCTTGTTTAAACACTGCATCACCATCTGCAACTTTTTTTAATTCTTCAAGGGCTTTCTCAGTTTCTGCTTTTTCAATCTCAAGATGTTGTTTTTGGGTCATCACTGACTGTAGGTTCTGTTGAGATTGTTGCATTTTCATTATTTGTTCTTGAAGCCATGGTGGCATTTGTCCTGATGACATAATTAATCAAAAAATTTGTTTCATTATATCTTTACCGATTCAATTGAATCGTAACTGGCCTGAATCAATCTAAGAGTGGAATTCAAGTTTGCACGAAGATGTGCTAATTGATCAGTTTCCACAGATATCAGAATTTTATCATTAAATTCTATCTTGGTTTTAACAGGATTTTCTGGGTAAAATTCATTGTCAGTGTTTACAGAATCATAAATTGCTGTTGACTTTTCTTTTGCATCAACTGTGATTTTTGCACTAAAGTTTAATGTCATATGCTGTTCCAGCTACTTTATAGCTGCATTTTTTACAAGACCAAATTCCAACAGCATCTCTACCAAATGTTTGTGAACCACATTCAGGGCAAGTTCTTTTTTCTTTAAGTTGGAGGTGGATTTTTGTATATTGTTTTCTAAGTTTGATACCATAACGAGCTCCTAGTCCTTTTAGAGATTTTTTTGCTTTTGCCATTTTACTGACTACCCTTTTGAGCTTCTTTTAATTTTTCTCTTATTTTTGCGCCTACTCTAACAGAAATTTCTCCACATTGATTAATCTCATCTTGTGTAAATCCATCACTACCGCCTTTTTGTAATGCACAAATGTTTCCATCAGAATCACTTGTAATGGTGACACGTGCATCCATACTATCCCATTCATCTCCATTTGGATCAACAATGATATGATTTCCAATTTTACCCATGGTTACAGATACAGGAATTGTGCTAATTGGTAAATCAGTTTCTTCACCTTCAACAAGAGTTGGTTTTTCATCAACCCAATTCCATTTTGGGGTCTTTGATGTTAGTAATGCTGCAGTGCTGGCGTAAGAACATGCATCAAAGAGGTTTCCATCATAATCAACAACTACATTATCAGCAAAAACACCAATTACAGATTTGTCTTTTTCAATGACTAATTGAGAAACATCAACCATGTGACTTTCTCTGATACCTCTATCAACAACTCTTGCTAATTCAATAACAGGAGGTTGTGGAGGTCCAGTTTCAACTGTTGGATGTGATAATGGTAAAAGTTCAGCAGTACAAATGAAAAGACCTTTGTCACCAGTGTCTGGGAATGGTCTATCAGGTTGAATTTTAACGCCACAAATTACTTCGGTTTCACCGAGACGAACTCTAGCTGAACCATTTGCTTTAGGGATTGCATTAGTTTCAATAGAAATTTCACGTGGTTCATCAAATGCACGTCCATCAACCCGTTTTCCTTGTTCTAATAGTTCAAGGATTTGTGATTTTTTTAATTCGTCAATAACTGAAGTAGATGTCAATTTTAATCTCCTCCCTTTCCAAAGTATTTGTCAGTGAGTGCTTTCTTTTGTAAGTCATAAACAATCTTGCATCCTTTAACTCCAACATCAACACATTTTTTGTATTCTTCTGGAGTTAGAACACCGTCTAATTGTAATAATGTAATTTTCTCTAGATTTGGCATGTAACCAATTGGCATATCGGCTTGTCCTGCTTGGTCTTCTTCATTGTTAACATCAAGAATTACAGTATCTGCAACTTTTCCTGCTGCAACTGCTGCAACCATGTCTCGCATTGGGATTCCAGCATCAGCTAATGCAACAGAAGCTGCTGAGAGAGCAGCACATCTAGTTCCACCATCGGCTTGTAATACTTCAATAAATACATCAACTGCAGTTCTTGGGAATTTCTCCAACATTACTGCAGGTTCTAGGGCTTCTTTGATTACTTTGGATATTTCAATTTCTCTTCTTGAAGGTGCAGGATTCTTTCTCTCACCAACAGAGAATGGTTCCATATGATATCTAACTCTTAAAATTCCAGTATCAGTATTTGACATGTGTTTTGGATGTACATCTCTTGGTCCGAAAACTCCAACCAGAATTTTATTATCACCAAATTCAATGTAAGCTGAACCATCTGCATTTTTTAGGCCACCGGCTCTAATCATTATTCGACGTGTTTCGTCTACTTTACGGCCATCACATCGAACACCATTCTCGTCCAATAGGACCATTGTTGCGTCTCTGCCGCCCATTATGATTCATCATCCTTTATTTCTAACATTTCTTTCACTTGATCAGTCAAATTAGCAACATGTGCCTTTTGATTAATCATTTCAATTGCTTTTTTAGCCTTTAATAATCCCTCGGGAGTTTCGCATGAAACTACAACCCAACCATTTTGTCCAATGGTAACGGCAGCATTTGTAGCCATTTCGATCATCTGAATCATACTACCTCTTTTTCCAATTAGGCGTGGAACTTTACTTGGTGAAATTTTAACCAAGTCTCCAGAGTCAATTTTTCCTAAATCTCTATCAGAAATAGTAACTAGTGGATCTCTTGTTCTATCAAAATTAGCTATTCTTGCTGCAACCAAATCACCAGATTTTAGTTTGGAGGAAAGCTCATCTGCATGAGCAGAAAAGTCTCTACCAAAAACATCTTGAGCAGGCAAAAATCCCACATAACATGAATTGATATCTAATTCCCATGACAATGACGTATGAGAAATAACTTTTCCAATTACAAGATCATTAATTTTAGGAATATATTTTCCAGTTAATGGGATGACTCTAACAGAATCATCATAAATTTCAGAAATTCCAATAGTAGTTGAAATTATCTTATTTCCTTCTAACACTACATTTTGTTCAGGTCTAAAAGGACCAGTGGTTACTAGATCACCAGGAATAACGTATTTTCTCTTATTATCCATTATTGAACTACCTCAACTGTAGCAGAACCTTTGGTTATTGAGCCCAATCTATCAATCACATTTGGCCTTGCTGCAGCGGGTATTTCAAGTATTGCTTTTAGAGAACCATTATTTTGCCATTCTTCTTTTTTTAGAGAACCGACTGATTTCAAAACTGCATATGATTGAGATGCAAATTGTGCTGGAACAATTATTTCCAATTGGAGACTTTCAGATTTTAGGGCAATTATAGAACGAAGATTTTCAACAATATCTTTTACTTGCTCATCCACTGTTTTGTGAGGATCAATTGAAACTCTCCCATCTTTCATTGCCTGCTCAATTCTAAGTGGAGGATGTGGTAGGTGAGTTTTTGGATCAACAAATGTTTTAGCAATATATGTGACAATCTGTTTTCTTTTCTCTTCAATCATTTTTCTTCTTTGATCTGTTGTGAGATTCAAATCACCTTTCTTGAGAATAATTTCTGCTATCTCCATAGGGTCTTCAGTTTTGAAAGCGTGCTGTAATTTTTCTCCAGTAGGTCTTGTTCCTTTACTTGCATCAGTATAGATTTCATCAGATACTAAGATTGATGAGATGTCCTTTTTCTTGCCCAATCTATAATCAAGAGCAGGATCAGGTTTTACCATAATTTCAAATTTTTCCCCTTCATAGGAATATCTCACTAATGTGTAATCTGCCATTTCTAAAACACCTATGGTAATTTGGTATTTATCTATACGT
>JAHELP010000015.1 GCA_024644105.1 Candidatus Nitrosopumilus sp.
GTTACTCATTTTTCATTCTTAAAAGAATCTGATCACAAATTCTGCGCATCTCTGAATCGGATCCAACGCTTGAAATTTTTACAATATCTGATGTTGTAACAATTCCAGTAATTTCATCATTATCTCTAACTGGAAGTTTATGAATCTGCTTTTCTTTCATTAATTCTGATGCCTCCCAGATAGTTTCTTCTGAATCAATAGTAATTAATGGTGAAGACATCACTTCTATAATTTCAGTAAATAGTGGTCTACCTTCTGCAGCAATTTTTGTAACAAAATCCCTTTCTGTAATAATTCCAACGGGCTTGTTATCTTTTGTAACAATCACACATCCAATTCTTAGTTTTTTCATCTGTTCTGCTGCTTCTTGAACTGATACTGATTTGTCTAAAGTTAGTACCTTTTTACTCATCACTTGATTTACAAACGTACTATTCATGTCGTTAAACCTGTTTTCAATTATTTGAGATAAATCCTAAATTATCATTACTGAAAATCACTTTAGGTAATTACGGTACACTTTAAAGTTTGAAATTTCTTTATACAATTATGGCTATAAAGACTAAGAAAATCCTTGTCCCTCTTGATGGTTCAAAAAATTCAATTCGTGGATTAGATATGGCTATTCATATTGCTAGACAATCTCAAGGCACGATTACTGCTATGGCTGTAAAATCAGTACCTGGAATATATGCAATTCATCCCCTTGGATTTTTAGATTTTAATTCAATGACTGAAGTCAAAAAAATACTCAGTGACGCTAAAGTTAGAGCAGCAAAAAAAGGTGTTTTGCTAACTGGAAAGGCTATAGCTGGTGATCCTGGATATGATATTGCAAGATTTGCTAATAACTCGAAAAATAAAATTGACATGGTCGTTATTGGAGCTAGAGGAAGAAGTTCTGCCAAAGAACTTTTCTTAGGAAGTGTTTCAAACTATGTCTTACACAAATCAAAAAAACCAGTATTGGTGGTTAAATGACTAAAAATAATTTCCAAAAAATCCTTGTCCCTCTTGATGGTTCTAAATATTCAGAAAAAGCTCTAGACCGCGCATGTGAATTGGTTGAGGCATTTGACTCTACAATTATTTTAATTTATGTTGTAGAAAAATCCATCCCAGTAAACCTTTTAGATCGTAAAGAATATTTAGAATTACTTAGAAAATTTGGAAATAATATACTGAAGAGGGCTAAAACTAAACTCTCCAATAAGGGAATTAATGCAAAAACATTCTTGAAAGAAGGTAATATTTCAAATGAAATTGAAAAAATTGCAAAAAAAGAAAACTGTAATCTAATAATAATGGGAAATAAAGGATTAGGAACTGTATCTAGATTGCTTCTCGGGAGTGTTTCAAATAAGGTTTCACAATCATCTTCATGCTCTGTACTAATTGTAAAATAAATTAATTTGCCAAAGTATTTACAATATCTGATTTTGTAATAATTCCAACCAATTTCCCATTTTTAGTAACTGGCAATCCACTAATGTTGTATTTGATCATCTGTGTAATTGCAACCTTGACATCCTTATCTGCTTCAATTGTTATGGGATTAGATGACATGATGTCTGTTGCATGAAAAGGAAACAAGTAACTCATCTGATTTGCATGAACCTCTTCTAATCCTTTTTTCAATTTATAATCCTGAACTTCTTTAGGATCTGCTGAATCTGCTATCCATTGCGGTATTTTTGCAGGCACAAAATCTCTAAATGTTACAACTCCAATTGGCTTTTGATTTCGTTTTACTATTACTCTTGAAATTCTGTATTTTATCAACAAACTTTCTATGTGTAGTATAGGATCACTTGGCTCTACGGTGATTACTTTATTTTTCATAATTTTTGATACTAAAATTGAGTCAGAACCTTTTGTAAGAAATACTGTTGCAAGATCTGTTTTTGTAACAATTCCTCCAAGTGTTTGGTCTTCATTTAGAATTATTACCACGCTGATTCTATGTTTTTTCATCAACCTTGCACATTCTCCAACTGAATTTTCTTTGGTTAGTGTGAATAATTTTCTTGGTTTGAAATCCTTTGCTTTTACGGATTTTATTGGAGTTGTTCCCAACTGATAAATTTTTTTTGCAATGTCTTTTTCAGTAATAATTCCTATAGGGTATTTTCCATCTGTGACCACTACTCTTTTTACTCTGTTTTCTAATAATGCTAGTCTTGTTTTTATTAGAGATGTATTGGGTTTTACGATAATTGGTTTTGTAATTAATTCTGTTAATTTTAATTTTTTAAGATCCATGATTTAATTTACTCCTATTTTGTTAAATACATCATTAGCAATATCATTACTGAATATCATGATTGGTAATAGAAACATTGTATTTTAATCAAGCATTCTCATAATTTTATGTGACTGATAAAATCCCCCTATTCATTATTGGATTGTCTCCTGATGAACCTGCAAATGAGGTACTTGCTTCAAAGTTTGGTTCTACATTAGAGAAAGTTCAAAATATAATTTCTGGAATAATTGAGGCAAAAATTTCTATAAAGTCTCAAAATGTCGAAGGATCTAGAACTCACTATGATGCCACTGCAATAGTGAATACTTCTAAAGAACAATTAATTTACACTGAATCTGATTGGGATATTCTAAAAATCGCTGATAGCCTATCTAGAAAATTAGAGGGTGAGTTAACCAAACGTGATAATAAACGACAAAGAGACAGTATCAGGAAAAAGGACATTTAAGATGTTTCAAAATATTCTGGTTCCTTTTGATCTTTCAACTCAATCTACTAAAGCCTTCAAAATTGCCTTAGATATTGCTAAATGCCGTGATTCTAAAATTACTCTACTTACCTGCCTTGAAGGTGATGCATGGCACCACAAATACTATGATGCTAGAGCCGATTCTGAACTAATCAAAAAACAAAAAAAAGTTTCTCAAAAACACATTGAAAAATTGGAGTCTTTGGCAATAAAAAATAATATCTCTATGAAATCACAAATAATACAATCCAAATCTGTTGTAAATGATATTGTAAATTATGCAAAATCTAGAAAACATGATTTGATAGTAATTGGTTCTCATGGTAGAACTGGTTTTGATAAATTACTTTTAGGCAGTGTTGCAAATGGAGTTTCGCAAAAAACTTTATGCCCTGTCTTGATTGTCAAATAAATGGGATGTGGATTAATTGATTTCAATTGTTGGTAGTGGCCGTGTTGGTGCCTCAATTGCTTTTCTTTGTGTTTCAAATGCAATAGATGATGTATTGTTAGTAAATCGTGATAGAAAAAAGGCTATTGGCGAGGCATTAGATATTGCAAGTGCAATTCCTGCAGACTCTAACTTTTCTATTCATGGGACTGATGACTATTCTCAAATTTCTGGTTCAGATATTGTTGTGGTTGCTGCCAGTGTTGAAGGATACACAAAAGATAGAACTGAAACCATGGATCACCAGGTAAAAATGATTAAAGAAATCGCACAAAAAATTAAACAACATTGTCCATCTTCAATAGTTTTGATAATTTCCAATCCTCTTGATGTGTTGACTTATTTTTTCCAAAAAGAAACCCATCTTCCTAGATTCAAAGTCATTGGAATTGCATCAAATCTTGATACTAGTCGATTTCGTTATTATATCTCTGAAACTCTTTCTGTTCCACAATCATCCATATCTAATGCCCTCGTTTTAGGTGAGCATGGAGATTCGATGGTTCCTATTTTTTCGCGAGTTAAGGTTGGAGGCAACCCTCTTTTTTCTATGATTGACAATAGGGATACCATAACTAAAGATGTCAGAAATTATTGGAAAAAACTCAGAAATTATAAGAGTAGATCTCAATTTGGTATTGCAAAAAATACTTTTGATGTTATTGATTCAATTTTACACAAAAAAGAAATCCGTATTCCTGCATCTGTTGTTCTTGAAGGTGAATATGGAGAAAATGATGTTGCTATGGGTGTGCCTGTAGTTATTGACCAAAATGGTGTAACTGAAATAGAAAAAATAAAACTTGATGATACTGAATTTTCTTCACTGAAAAAATCATCTGAAAAAATTCGTAAGGATATTAAATCAATTCATTCTTGATTTGTTAATTCATTAAGTTTTTCTTGATGTCTTTTACACAGTTTTTTATTTTCTAATTGTGAATGTAAAAGATCTTTTTGCCAATGCGCATTATATAGTCGGCATTCTTTGTCTTCGCAAAATACATCACCTGTTTCATAATACATGATTCCTTGTAGCAGATATCCTTCCACTATTTCCGATAACCTAGAATCATTATATTCTAAAAATTCTCCCTTGTATTTTTCTTTGATATCGTTAATTTTCTCTTTAGTGAAATCTGTCATCAAATCAAGATAGTACTGTTTTGGTTTTGCAGGTGCTTCAATTATTCCTGTAGTTGATATTATTGTTGGATTTGAACTAATCAAAGCTCTTGCATGATATCTATAATCATTTTCATCAAATGTGCATGTTAGTTTATTTGTAAAAATAATGTGTAAAGACTCTTCTTTCTGTTTATCTCTTGGTATGAACTCTGAAGCTGTTTTTTGAAATTCAAACCCATCATAAAGAGTCATTTCTTCTTTGTTTGACATGTCTTTGTTTTGAGATTCTATCTGAATTTCATCTGTTGTTGGTGTATGTGTTCTGAATGGCTTTTTTAAATCAAAAATTCTACAACTTGCTATTTTTTTGTACAAATCTGCATCCGAGTTTTGAAAAAAATTATCTTTTATCTCAGTTTTAACTTGAAATGTATCTGAAATAAATTCTGCTAACTTTTTTAATTGTATTTGTGGGACTGTGGGCTCATCATATAGAATAATTTTCGATATTTTCAATAAGAAAATTTAGGCTTGATTGCTTATCTTTCTAACTCTGATTTTCTAGAGGGTTAAGCAGTTTTTAGGTGTCAAATTAAGTAAAAATTAACCTATTCCTGGAGGTGGAATTGATGCAGATTTTCCAGACGTATTCTCAAAATAATTTTTAGTCTCTGCAATTAACTTTTCATTTTCTTTACTTATTTGCTCTAATCTCTCTTCAAATTTTTCGGTTTCCACTTTGGCTTTGATAATCTCTGCAAGTGTTTTGATGGACTTTATTATCGCATCGTCATCTGGAAACATCATCCTACAAGTTGTATACAATACAATACATGGCATTTCGGAATTTTTTAATGCAGAAATAACACTTGCATCAACTCCGTGAATTATTGCACTTGGTATGTTTGGTAAATTGTATTCATCTAAAAGGGATTTGGAATTTTCATTAGCTATCAAACCATACGAAATAGGATCATTTTTGATATTTCCATATGCCTCTAATCCACGAGGAATGATTATTTTTTTGATGTTGTTATTTTTTGCAAATTCTATTGATTTTGTTATTAGATCATATGTGTCGATTGGATTCAAGGGTGTGTTGGATAGAATGGCATATAGATTATCTTTACTGTATATCCTAACTGGTCCATATATTTTCCCTTTTCTAATTGCATATGATGGAGAAATTTTTTTAAATTCTAATTCTCCCACATCATTCATTCCTAATTGTTCAATGAGATAAGATACTGCAAAAGCACCAACTAACCCTGCACTAGGGAATGCAACAATTAACATTTTTTCATTTGTCATTATATCGAAACTCATTCATTATTAAATAAAAAACAAAATAAATCATTTCCACTTGATTTCCAACAATGATTCTTTGAATGGCTTGTGGTTTTGCTGAATAATTGATAATTTCAGAGATTGTATGTCCCATCGTGAATTATTTTGCCTATCTTTCTAATTCTTTGATTTTTTCTGCTGCAATCTCTGCTGCCCTTTTGCCTGAAAATAACATTGAACCAAATGTTGGTCCCATTCTTGCTAGTCCATGTGTTTCTGTAACTGACATTCCTGCAGCAACAAGACCTGGATACACCTCACCTGTTTTATGAACAACATGTTCTTCACCATCATTAACAAACATTGGTTCCATTCCTTTCCACTTCGCTAGTCCTCTATCGACTAGTCTTTTTACTGCAACTGAATCGTGACCAGATGCATCGATAATTATTTTTGCTTCAAATGCAACTGGATCAACACATGTAATGTTGCGTGGCAGAGCTGATACTGGCATCCAGTTAACAACTATTCCTGCAACTCTTCCGTTTTTCAAAACTAAATCATCAAATTTTGTTAATTGAAGGAATTTTACTCCTGCATCACATGCTGCAGCAATTAATTTTGAAACTGCATGTGGGCCTGGTGTCAAATACAATCCTTCTTGGACTTTTTTGTATGGTACTCCTAGTTCATCCCAAATTTTTTGAGCAGGCTCTCTAACTGTAACAGGATTCATCATATATCCACCTAACCAATAACCTCCACCGAGGTAGTTGTTTTGTTCAATAACTAAAACTTTGTAACCCATGTTTGAAAGTTCTCTGCTTGCTGTTAATCCTGCAGGACCAGCACCAATAATGATTACATCTGATTCTGCTCTATCAATTAAAACGTCATGAAACTCATTTGCAATTGCTCGTGTAATTTCAACTTCACGAACATCGGTAAAAATTTTATCTGATTGTTCTGCAACAGTAGCTTCTTGCATGAAGATGTTGAATTTTCTGAACAATTAATACTTTCCCACATATTTTTTCAAAAAATTAGGTGATACTAATGATTTTCAATCTTGGCATCCTGCATAGAAATAGGAAAATTTTGTACTTTGAGGAATATATCTCTCCTAAAAACTCCAAATATCAAAAATTTATATCCAAACTAAAAGGAATTTCTTTGTATTGACCATATCTGATTTGAAACAATCTTCTCCAGATTCTGTAAAATCCAAAATTAATTGGGCTAGAATGGAAGAAGCTGATAACTTTGCAAAAACTGTAAAATTATTCCGTCAAGGAAAATATGATGAAGATAGTTTTAGACGGTTTAGACTTCAACATGGTGCATATGGAACTAGGATGACTGGCGACTATGCAATGGTGCGTGTAAAGCTACCTGCAGGAGAAGTATATCCTGAACAAATTGAAAAAATATCTCAATTAAGTGAACAATACTCTATTGGCAGTGCACACTTTTCAACTCGTGAAAATATTCAACTTCATTGGGTAATTTTAGAAGATGTTTCTGAAATATTTAGAGGATTAGCAGAAGTTGGTTTAACCTCAAGAGAAGCATGTGGAAATTCTGTAAGAAATGTAATGTGTAGTCCTTTATCTGGTGTTTGTCCTGATGAAGAATTTGATTCAACACCATATGCACTTGCAACTGCAAGATTCTTTTTGAGAAATCCGATGGCTCAAAATCTTCCACGTAAATTCAAATTCAATTTTACATGTTGTGAAAAACACGGAATGGTGAGAATGGTAGATGTGGGATTGATTCCTCAAGTTAGAGATGTTGATGGCACTCCTCAAAGAGGTTTCAAAATATTCCTTGGTGGCGGTTTGGGAAATAAATCATATGTAGGACACCAATTAGAAGACTTTACTCCAGAAGAAGACTTGCTTTACACATCAATTGCTGTAGTAAGAATATTTGATAGACTAGGTGATCGAAAAAATCTTGCACGAAATAGAATGCGTTATCTTGTAAATGATATGGGATGGGAAAAATTCCAAAATCTTGTGTTTAAAGAACGAGCTATTGTTAGAGCTACCCAATCTGTTATCACTCAGTTAGATGTTGATCATACTCCTAATATTATCAAGCGACCTATTCGAATCTCTGATGAAAGTGGTAGTGCCACTACTCCCGATGGTTACGCTAGATGGCTTAAAACAAATACTGTAAAACAAACTCAAGATGATTATCGTTCCGTATTCCTAACTCTGGAAGCAGGTGATATTACTGCAAGCCAGCTTTCTGCATTAGCGGATATCATACGCAACTTTTCATCAGAAGGTAAAGCACGTTCTGGATTTGCACAAAATATTGCACTTCGATATGTGCATGAAGATGACTTGGCACAATTGTACTCTAAACTTCTTGAGGCTGGATTGGCAAAATCTGGGGCTTTAACCATGACTGCTCCAATAGGATGCTCAGGAACCACGTCTTGTAATTTAGCATTAACCAATTCCCATAGATTGGCAAAAGAAATTCAAAGAAAATTCCTTGAACTAAAATTAGATGAAGATGAGGATCTTAGTGATTCTTCAATTAAGATTAGTGGTTGTCCGAACTCTTGTGGACAACATGGAATTGCAACAATTGGATTCTTTGGAGGCGGGGGACGTGTTGGCAAAGACATGTATGCCAATTATCAAATGTCTCTAGGTGGGCGCTCTGATGGCGATACAATGTTGGGACAAACAATTCAAAGAGTTCCAGCAAAAAGAGTAATCCCTGTAATCTTGAAAATTATTGAAATATTCAAAGAAAATAAAAAATCTGATGATACTCTAAAGTCTTGGATTCACAGAGTTGTAAATGGAAATGAAGATTCTAATATAAAATCAATTATTGACATTAAAAAAATATTAGAACCATTAGTAATTCCTCCAACCATTGAAGAAGATCCTGACTTTTACTTGGATTATGGAAGTGATTCTAGTTATCACACCAAAACTGGAAAGGGTGAATGTGCTGCTTGACAGAATCAGGTAAGATTACAACTGATGTAGATTCTTTACGTTCAGAAATTCGAGACAAAAGTGTTAGAGTAATAGATGTTAGACGGGAAGGGGATTACAAGCAGGATCATATTCCAACTTCTGTAAATCTACCTCTTGCTAATCTTTTATCTGATGATAGCCCCGAACGAGTTTTGAAACTTGTAAACTCTATGGGGATTGATGATGAAACACCTGTAGTTGTCTATGATGATACTTTTGGGGCATTAGCATCAAGAGTAGCTTGGACTCTAGAATATTTGGGACACTCTGATGTAACTTTACTTGAATCAACTTATAGCCATTGGAAATCTTTAGGTCTAGAAAATGATTCTGTTGTTCCTGAAATTCAATCTAAAGAGCATTCTTTAAAACTCCAACCTGAAATTTTGGCCACTTCTGAATATTTGGAAACTGCAAAGAATCGTGATGATGTGATTTTAATTGATAATAGGGAAAGATTGAATTTTCTTGAACAGCACATTCCTGGAGCAATTAATCTTCCTTATCGAACTTTGGCCTCAAATGATAAAATTTTACGCTCAAAAGAGGATATGAAAAGATTACTTGATAATCGAGGAGTTACCGGAAACTCTGAAATCATTACATATTGTGGCAGTGTGGGTACTCTATCTGGATTGGCATATTATGCACTCAAATCAGCTGGATTGCCAAATGCAAAATTGTATGTTCGTTCTTTCAAAGAATGGAAGAATCTTGAAAAACCTACTGAAAAACAAGAAGATGCTAATTACTGGGATTTATCTGCAGAATAATTAAGAAATTTCACTTCTAAGTTTTTTTGTCACTGTACCTTCGATGTTATCAAAGAGAACAATCATTTTCTCTTTATTGTCAATTAGATAATCTACTCCTCTATCTTTTAATCTAATTTTCCATAATCTAATCTCTCTATGCTCATCAAAGAAATTCTCTATCATTTGTTCGCCTGATTTCTTTGGGTCTATGAAAACATCAAAGATTTCAATTGTTTTATCAATGTCTTCTTCTTCAATTGCTTCTTTAACTGATTGAATAGCTTGACTGAGTTCTTTCAAATTTTTAACTGGTTTTGGTAATGTCTTTTTGGTAATTCCAAACAATCCTTTCTTTTCTTTACCAATTTTTTCTGCAATATTGTCTGCAAGATCATAAATTGGAATTTTACTTAACCCATCACGTTTTTCATTTTGGACGATTAGTCCTTTCTCTAATAATTTTTTCAGAGCTGTTTCTGCATCAATTTTATCTAGAAATGTTGTCCAAACTATTGCCCCTATGGTGTGGTATCCTTGTCTAACTGATTCTAAAACTACAACTTCTTGAATTCTTTTGAATCCTTCTTCAATTCTTACATTCATGAAATCTTTATCTCTAATTGATTTCCTAGCATTTTTTACATCAATTTCTATGGAGCGTTTTAGAGATTCCAGTGCTTCTGGTACTTGATTGAGTAATGATAAGAAACATGCTTGGTTATACCATGCCATTCCATATGTTGGATCTGATTCAATTGCTTTTTGAGCTGAATCAAGTGCTTTAGCATAATTTTTTTGTTCATAATGTACCAATCCTTTAAGATTCCAAGCTTCAGGATTTGTAACATCTATTTCAAGAATTTTATCATATACCTTCAAGGCTTCTGCATGTTCATCCAAGTGGAATCTTGCATATCCTATTTTCATTAAAGTTTCAACATTATCTGGATCTATTCTTAATGCCTGCTCAAAAATTTCGATGGCATCTTCTAATTTCTCATCTGCCATCAAATTGACTCCTTTTTTGAATAATTTTTTACGATTATAGTCTACATCTACCAGACTTCTTTCTCTAGGAATTGTCTTGTCTTCCTTTGACTCCTCTTTCTCCTTTGATTTTCGACCAAACGGTTTCTTCACAGCTCAATATGACGTTTAATCTAGATAAATACCAACCTTAATCGAGTATATTCTAGGTAAATCTACATCTGAGTAGGCTCAAGCGATCTAAATACAGAAATACTTGAAATATACACAAACGATTGTGTCATCTCAGCCACGATTAGAGATTCAAGGACAGGCACCTTTCAAACAATCAGGTGTCTATGAAGCTCAAATTGCAATTACTGATAGTAAACCAACTGATGATGCAATTAGATCAAAACAGTTTTCATCTTTATGGAGAGGGAATTTTCATCTTAGAGTAAAAGATGGATTATTTTCTGAAACCCTTGGTTCTCAAACTAATCCTTTACCATCATCTATTTCAAATCTTGATAAAGTTTGGATTGTTGTAACTGATTTATTTTCTTCATTGCATACTGTCTTTGATGTCCCATTAACCAAATCATCATCACAATCTGAAACCAAATCTCAAAAAATTACTGAAACAAAATCTGAAACAATTTCTGATAGTCCAAAACCTAAACGCAGTTCAAAAACAAATGTTAGTGGCGTTGCTGGTCCACCTGGTGACAAAGGACCTGATGGTCCTGTTGGTCCACCTGGTGACAAAGGACCTATTGGTCCTCCTGGACAACAAGGCCCAACTGGAAATAAAGGACCTGATGGTCCTGTTGGTCCACCTGGTGACAAAGGAGCAACTGGTGACAAAGGTCCACAAGGCGAAAAAGGAATTTCTGGTGAAAAAGGATTAACTGGTGAAAAAGGAATTACTGGAGATAAAGGAGATAAAGGTGACAAAGGAATTAACGGTCCACCTGGTGACAAAGGAGAAAAAGGTCCAACAGGTCCTATTGGAGAAAAAGGTCTTTCCGGATTAAAAGGAGCAACTGGTGACAAAGGAGAAAAAGGTCCAACAGGTCCTATTGGAGAAAAAGGAGCAACTGGATTAAGAGGTGTTCCTGGTGACAAAGGAGATGATGGTCCACAAGGAGTTTCTGGCGATAAAGGATTAACTGGTCCGACAGGACCGCCCGGAGAAAAAGGTCCAACCGGATTATCTGGTGTTCAAGGAGAAAAAGGAATCCAGGGAGGTCCTGGTCCTATTGGAGAAAAAGGTCCCATCGGTTCACAAGGTGACAAAGGTCCCCTTGGTCCACCTGGTCCACTTGGCGATAAAGGATTAACTGGTCCAACTGGTCCACTTGGCGATAAAGGAATTAACGGTCCACCTGGTCCAATGGGTGAAAAAGGAAACAAAGGTGTTGAAGGTCCTATTGGAGAAAAAGGTCCACAAGGTCCACAAGGTCCAGCTGGCTCTAAAGGATTAACTGGAGTTCCAGGTCCTCAAGGAGAAAAAGGTGACAAAGGCTCTATTGGTCCTATTGGAGAAAAAGGTCAAACAGGTCCACTTGGAGCTCCCGGAGAAAAAGGTCCACAAGGTCCACAAGGTTCACAAGGTGAACGTGGAACGACAGGTCCATCTGGAGAAAAAGGTCCACAAGGTCCACAAGGAATTCAAGGTCCACAAGGTGAACGTGGTCCGACAGGACCAATTGGTTCAATTGGTGAACAAGGTCCAGTAGGAGGACAAGGTCCAGTAGGTCCTGCAGGTCCAAGAGGTCCACCTGGTCCACCAGGAGAAAAAGGTCCATCAGGTGGAATGTCTACAGAGCAAAAAGCTATTTTTAAAGATCTGTTAGAAATACTAACTGCCAAAGATATTATCACAACTGAAGAACAAATCAAGTTGATGAGCTATCTCTACTAAGATCTCAAAAATTAACCTAGATCTAAAACTTTTCAGATTAATTTCAACAGTTAACACTAGTATTGTTAGAAAAATGAAAACAATTCGTCGCCTTTTTGACGATTGTTAATTTATTGACGATCTTATCGTCTTTTTGCTGCTTTTCTCTTTGGAGCGGCTTTTCGTTTAGCAGCTTTACGTTTTGGTGCTGCTTTTCTTTTTGCTGCCTTTCTCTTTGGAGCTGCTTTTTTCTTTGCTGCAGTTCTTCTCTTTGGAGCTGCTTTCTTAACTGTACGTTTAGCTTTTCTTGCAGTTTTCTTTACTGCTTTCTTTGCTTTAGTTGCAGTTCTTTTAGCTTTTCTCTTTGGAGCTGCTTTTCTCTTTGGAGCTGCTTTCTTAACTGTACGTTTAGCTTTTCTTGCAGTTTTCTTTACTGCTTTCTTTGCTTTAGTTGCAGTTCTTTTTACTGCTTTCTTAACGGTACGTTTAGCTTTTGCAGCTTTTCTTTTTGTAGCCATTACAGAGTCCGCTTTCTCATTGTTTTTCAGTGGTTAAACTAAAGAAATTTACACAAACTGATTACAATTTCTCGAGTAGTTTTTCAATTCTTTTTTTATTTTGATCGTATTTTTTTAATTTCAAACTAATTTTACCTTGGATTTTAATTTCACATGAAATATTTTTTCAAATATTCTAATTTTATGCATGCATATGTGGTTTTTTCAAAATTTATCCTGTAAATTTATTTTTAAAAAAATAAAATTGTTTTTTATTTTGTATTTGCTGATCTATTTCTACTAAACTCCACGTTGTTTGATGATAGTTAATACATCTTCATCAATTAACACATGATTCAAACCCACTCGTTGCCCTCCAAATTTTACACTTTTCCCCCAAACTAAACCATATCTGAACTCTCTTCTTAATCTTCGATGAAGTTTATTACAAATATCTTCTACAGTATCTCCTTCTCTTGCAATGAATGGTTCTTTGAAATCTGTTTCACCACCTTTTGGTCGCATGTAGATTCTGATAAATTTTAATTTTTCATAAATTTTCTCTTTTAGTAATTCTATATTGGTATCTGAATTTGCAGATACCTCAATTACGTCTGATTTGATTTTTGTTTTTAAATCCTTTAAGAATTCTTCATCCACCAAATCAATTTTGTTTAGAATTGTTAATGCTTTTGAATAACTAATGTTTCCTGCAATATGATCTGCCAGTTGTTCTGATGTAATGTCTTCTCTTACAACAACTCTGGCACTAACTAAACCATAAAGATGTAAAATGTCCTTGAGATGTTTTTCTGTAATTTTTGTTAACTTTACTTGTTGTGCTATTGCAATTCCTCCCATTGATGCTTTTTCGATTGTAATGTTTGGCGGTAATTGATTTAGTCTAATTCCAATGTTTCCTAATTCTGTAGTTAACACATCTTCATGATAGGGCTGAAACACATCTAATACTAATAATACTAGATCTGCTGTTCTTGCAACCGATAAAATTCTCTTTCCTAAGCCTTTACCCGTTGATGCTCCTTTGATTAT
The DNA here is from genome assembly GCA_024644105.1 of Candidatus Nitrosopumilus sp. Classification (GTDB taxonomy): domain Archaea; phylum Thermoproteota; class Nitrososphaeria; order Nitrososphaerales; family Nitrosopumilaceae; genus Nitrosopumilus. Next base: position 13,790 of record JAHELP010000015.1, read on the forward strand.
TCCTGGAAGATCTAATACTTGGATTTTTGCACCCCTGTAATCCATCATTCCGGGAACCACTGTTAGTGTTGTAAATTGAAAAGCACCAACAGTTGATTTGGCACCTGTCATTTTGTTTAGTAATGTTGATTTTCCAACACTAGGCAATCCGATGAAAACTACTGTAGCATCTCCGGTTCGCCGTACGTCAAAACCATCTTGTTTCATTCCTGATTTTTTGACAACGTCTGCTTCTTGTTCACGTTTTAGTTTTGCAATCTTTGCTTTGAGTAATCCTATGTGATGCTCAGTTGCTTTGTTAATCTGAGTTTTTGCCATTTCATCTTGAATAGCTTTGATTTTTTCAGGAATTCCCATATTTGCTCAGTTCTTTTCAGATTCTTTTCAAATAAAACCGTATTACTTGACGTAGTAGCAAATATTATTCGGTTCTGAAAACAATTTTTGTGAAAAAGAGAACATTTGCAGTAGATATTGATGGAACAATTACTGAAAATGGTGGAGGGAGAATTCATCTGGAAGCCCTTGAGGCATTACGGCGTCTTACCAACATGGGACATAATGTAATTTTTGTAACTGGCCGTTCATCTGTTGAAGGATTCTTACTTTCAGTTTTTGGTGGAACAACAAAAATTGCAGTTGGTGAAAATGGTGGTTGTATTACACTGGATTCTGATGAGCACATTTTACTTGGAGATATTCAAGAATGTAAAAACGCATTTGAAATAATTAAAAATAATATTGAAAATGTTAAAGAAAAATCTGTCTTTCCAAGATTGACTGAGGTTGTATTAGAAAGAACTTTTGATTTAGAACTTGCTAGGAAATTACTTTTAGAAAAAAATATTCAAGTTGAACTCTCTGATAGCCAATATGCATATCATATCAATTCCCCTGGAATTGACAAGGGAACTGGATTTACAAAAATAATGAAGAAATTATCCATTTCATCTGATGATGTGATTGCTATTGGGGATAGTGCTACAGATATTCCACTGTTCAAAGTAGCAAAAACTAGCATTGCATTAGGCAATGCATCCGATCTGGTAAAATCAGAGGCTACTATGGTGGTATCTGCAAATGCAGGGGATGGAGTTTTAGAGGCATTAGATAAATTAGCACCTAAATTATCTGAGATATAGAATGACATTCAAATCAATACTAGATGAAATTGAAAATAATCTAAACAAAATTTTATCTGATTTGTCTATATCTGATGTTAATTTCTCAGTCGAACCTGCAAAACCTGGTTTTGGTGATGTAAGCTCAAACATTTCATATTTACTTGCAAAGCAACTCAAGAAAAGTCCTAAAGATATCGCTGAAATGTTGTCTGAAAAGTATTCTGATTGTGCAAATACACTAGTTTTAAAATCTGAAGCCCACCCATCAGGGTACCTCAACTTTTTTGCAAACTGGGAAAAATTATCTCAACTAATTTTATCTGAATCTTATCTTGATACCTGTGGAGATGTAGACATTGGTAATGGTTCTACAATAGTAGTTGAACATACAAGTGTCAACCCAAACAAGGCTCTTCACATTGGACACATTAGAAATATAATCATTGGAGATACTGTATCTAGAATTTTACAAAAAGCAAATTATAAAGTCAATGTGTTAAACTACATAGATGATTCTGGTCTTCAGGTTGCCGACATTATAGTTGGATTTCAGCATTTTAAATTTAATGAAGAGCCTCCAAACGAGAAAAAATTTGATCACTATTGTGGTGATGATGTTTATGTTAAAACTACTGAAAAATATGAAGCAGACCCTTCACTTGAAGAGATTAGAAAAAATGTTCTAAAAGAGCTTGAGGATGGTGAATCTGAAACTGCAAAGTTTGCCGATAAAATTACTAGACGTGTTCTTGCAGGTCAACTTGAAACCTGTTGGACGCTTGGTGTAACTTATGACTGCCTAAACTTTGAATCTCAAATTATTCGTTCAGGGTTGTGGAGTGAGATATTTGAAAAACTCAAGGAAATGAAACTAATTGAATTTGAAGATGGTGGTAAGAATGCTGGCTGTTGGGTAATTCGTGGAGAAGATAAAGAAGAAGATAAGGTGATAGTTCGTAGTAATGGAACTGCTACCTATATTGCAAAGGATATTCCTTATGCTGCCTGGAAATTAGGATTACTTGAGGATCCTTTCAGTTATGAAAAATATGAAAAAGAACAGCCATGCTCTAGAGAGTTATGGCAAACCACATTGACCAAATCAAATTCAGTTTCTAAAAATTTTACAGGTGAGCGAGTTGTCACAGTAATTGATTCTCGACAAGCAAGACTGCAAAAAATTATCACTTCGCTGATGGGCAAATTCAAATCTGTTCCTGATGCATATAATCATCTTGGTTATGAGTCTGTAACATTAAGTTCTGAGACTGCCAAGACTCTAGGTTTGGAAACTGATGGAAAACAAGCACAAATGTCTGGAAGAAAAGGATTGTATGTTAGCGCTGACTCTGTCTATGAAATTTTAAAAGAAAAAACAAAAGAAGAAACCAAAAAAAGACATCCTGAATTCAGTGAATCTGAAATTCAAACAATAGCACATTCCGTCTCTGTAGGTACTCTGAGATATGAAATGATTAAACAAGATTTAGACAAAATCATCACATTTGATTTAACCAAATCCCTAAGTTTGGAAGGTGATACTGCTCCATACATTCAGTATACCCATGCAAGAGCTTCTAGGATACTAGAAAAATCCAAAAGAACTCCTACAATTGATGTAGATTTTGCTTTATTGAAAGAAAAATCTGAATTAGATTTAATTAAAAATATTGGACTCTTCAATTTACAAGTAAGAGATTCTGCAAAAAACCTTTCACCCAAAGTCATTGCAAGATACTGTCATGATTTGGCAGTATCGTTTAATTCATTTTATGAAAAATCAAAGGTTTTAGATTTGGGAGATGACAACCTTGAAAATTCACGTCTATGTTTAGTGAAATCATTCCAAACTGTTTTAGAAAAAGCATTGGGTCTTTTGGGAATCACAGCACCAGATAGAATGTAATGTCCTGGAGAGAAAACAGAATTCTCCCTCCAGGGATACTTGTAGAGTCGAAACTCTTCAGAGTATCTTGGCGTGCAAACCAATTACTAATTTTCAAGTATGTTGACAATAAAGATTTTTTGCTCTACAAGTGACTTGACAAATAAAAAATGAGACATTGATGAGAATTTGACATTTTGTTTTCTAAAATGATGATTTTGGATGTTTTATCCTTGTTTTGGTATAATATTGTGTTATTTCTTTTCTTGACAGACACCACTTAATTTTACAATTGATCGGATTTGAAATGGGATGAGATTATTTTGACATCAGTAATTGTTGTAGATGATAATGAGGATATTGTATATTCAATGTCTGAACTCTTGGAAATGTATGGAATAGATGTTTTAGGAAAAGGGTATAATGGATTAGAGGGTGCTGAGTTATTTGATAAATTTCGCCCAGATGTTGTTTTACTGGATTTGATGATGCCCAAATATGATGGAGCATATGCTTTGCGAAAAATTAGAGAACTTGATCCTGCAAGTAATGTTGTAATTGTAACTGGTGGTGCATCTGGATCATTGAGTGATGAAATTGAATCCTTGGAGCCTAACAAAATTATTTTCAAGCCGTTAGATGCTAATGCTTTAGTAGAGGTAATTATAGAGGAGTCAAATAGCACAATGCCATTTAAAATAAAATATACTTTCAAAAATGATTCAAAATCTTACACTTGTGTATTAACATATGAGCAATACAAGAATTTTAAAAAATTACCAATACTTCAAGAATCTAAAATTCTCAAAGAAGATGAAGAAAATGTTGAAGCATACAAAGATGAAATGCAAGAAGCTCTTAACTTGGCTGCAAGAAATGATACATCTCACATTCAAAAATTATCTGAAATTATATCTTGAATAGTTATTTCCTTGGTCTTCGTCTAGGATTTTTTTCATAAAATTTTTCGACGTTATCAATCCATTCTTTAGTTTCTGGTAATCTAGAACGAGCATGTGGCCTTTTTCCATTTTGTGATAAAATGGTACTGTTATTTTGATAGAAATTATCTGTCTCATTGATTAATACATCTAAAAATTCTGAGGCTTCCTTAGCTTCTTTTCCTTTTGGTTCTCTATGAGTCAAAATTGATTTTGCAAGTGTCTCAATTTTTGCAATTTTTATTCTGTATTCACTAAGAATTCTGTGATCGAATGAAATCATTTTGATTTGAGTGTATTTCACTAGTGTATGTTCATTTCGGTGTGTGCATTTGGAAAATCATTTATCCGTACATTGATTTGTCTATTGTTGCATCTGTGGTGTTGTTTTGTGCTGAAAGACCGCTAAAATTTGCCCTTAGGATTTTTTGCACATGTCCTGAAACCCTGGCAACATTGTCCCATGTATTGTGAAATGACACTCTGTCAAGGGATTGCTCATCAACGTGGGAAAATATGGCCAATCCTGCAATATTTTCACCGTCTTTAATCCACTGATGACCCACATTACATGTGGTACAAATTTCACTAATTTCCATAATTGCCTTTGAAAATGATGGGTTTTTCATTACCAATAATTTGGCATCTTGTGTGGGAAATCGCATATTTACATTCACATGAATTCTGTCCGATCTATTTGCGTTCTTACTTACTATGACATTTGTTCCTACATGAAATTGCCAATCAATAACCTTACTTTTCTCCCGAATTTTTTCTGATTGATCTTCATAATTGATATTGGTTACTTTGATGTACTCTTCAACCAAATTTTTCATTTCTTCGGATGTCTTTGTCATAGAATTGATTATTTTATGTTCAATATATGCATGCTATAGAAAAAAGGAATTAATGGCTGTGTCCACAACCGCATGAATCGTGACCTTCATGTCCTTGAGATTCTTTTCCAGAACATCTGGAACATTTGTCTGAACCTGTTGGTGAAAAGAAACCGATTCCGCATGATACGCATTTTTGATTTGCCATGATGTTTGTAAAAAATTCCCGTATTTAATGAATACGTATTTTCTAGGCTTGTAAAAATAATAAATTTTAGGAATTACTAGATGTTTTAGGAATTACTATTCATCCTTTTTTTGAAAAACTCTGTATTCTCCAATGATTGAATTGCATTTGTGACATGTGTATTGCCCTCTTTCAATGAGTATTAATCCGTCTGCAACTGCCTCATTTGGCTGCTCTTCAATTTGTATTTTAGTTGGTCCGTCAAATTCTGAATCACATTGTTTACAAAAATGTTTGAGCATTTTTGCTGTGTCAAGTTTTCCAATTGGTGCCAAAAAGTGTTTATCCATATTTGGAACAAGCTTTGATTTTGTAACTTGTTCGTCAGTTACATCTGCATTAATCCATCCGCCAGATCCTGCTAGTTGAATTTCAGTCAATTTGATTTATTGTATTATTTGGCATTAAAATACTATAGTACTCCTTTCGGAAAAAAAGTCAGTCCCCTTTACTATGGAGACTCTGAAATGTATTAACTAGTTTATGTGAGCATTGGGCTCTTCCAGCTAACACCGCGAGATGTCTCTGACTCAATGTACCCTTTAGGATGATCTTTCTGTTAAAAAACCAGAATCAAAAATAATTACTTTTAGGTTAAAAAAAACTTGAATCTAAACATATTGCGATCTTTTTTGCAATTATTATGCTTCAACTCCACGTCTATTACCTAAATTATTTTATTAGATATACAGGAATTTTGGATTTTTGGAGAATATGATTTGAAACACTTCCAATCATATCTTTAGAAGCAGAGCCAGAACCTGTGGTACTCATAACAATATGATCAAACTTGCCTGTTTTTGCAGTATGTAATGTCACATAACCTGGAGAGCCTCTAAGAATTTTTGAAGTAAATTTCACATTCTTGTTTCCAGCACGTTTTGCGGCTTTCTTTAGAACGGCTTTTCCATCTTCTTCTAATATTTTATCAAACGCCTTTGTTCTTGGACCTCCATCAATCACATGTGGGATTACATGAATGCATGTAACTTGACCATGTGTAAATCCTGCAAGAGTGATTGCTCTATCTAAGGCTTCAAAGGACTTTTTTGAACCATCTACTGGGACTAAAATTTTGTTAAGATCCATAAAAAATAACTCTCAATTATCCAATATTAAGAGTCAAACTGATTATCAACATGAGAATTGATCTTGGGGATTATTTACAGAGAAAAAGATCTGTATTGTGAAACAATCCCTTTTTGATGATCTTGACTGCAATTATCGGCATGGAATTCCTTTTAATTGATGTAGAAAATAGATAAAATAACATGTCCAAAATATTCAAAAATATTGCCGTAGCAATCATTACTCCTACACACACCAAAAAATCATTTAAAGTTGGATTAGAGTTAGCTAAAAAAATGGGCTCTGAACTAACTGTCATTGAATGTATGTATAAAATTCAGCCAAAACTGTATTTTTTTGAAACAAAATCTGACAAAAAAGCAGCTCAGGAACAAATCTCTAAACTAAAAGCAGAGTTGGCAAATTGGAAAAAAATAGCATTATCTCAAGGGGTTCACATTAAAACAAAATTTGCTTTAACTGATTCTATTACCCATTGGGTTACTGACTATATTAAAGCAAATGACATTGACATGCTAATTGTGGATTATCCTAAATTATCCATGGTGGAGATGACTCTATATGATGACATTATTAACACGATTCATCACGAGTCCCATTGTCATCTGTTAACAACTAAACCATAGTGGTTTTTTCCATTTTTGTTTCTTAAAAAATAATTTTTTAGAGATAATTTCTAATTTTTTATTCATCATCTGTATCAACTAGTAGAATTGAACAATCTACCTTCTCTTGAACCTTTTTGACAACACTTCCTATTTTAAACAAAGATTTGTAATTTGGTAGTTTTTTCTTTTTACCCATTACTATGAGATCAATTTTGTTTTCATTAGCATATTTTATTATGGCCTCTGATGCTTTTCCAACTCTAAAAATCCCCTCAGATTCAATATTCTCATTCCTACATTGTGCAGTACGTTCTGCTAGAAATTTTCTTGTATTCTCCTCTAGATTTGAAAAGATTATTTCAATTTGATCTTTTTTTGATACTTCTGGCATTATCCCAAAACTTGGATCAGGCCATGGCTCTATTACATGTAATAGAATGATTTTTGCAGAATCATGTTTTGATATATTTATTGCATGTTTTAGTGCGTCATCACCAGCTTCTGTTCCTGCATGAGGAACAAGAATTTTCTTATACATTCTATTTTTAGTTTAAATCACATAATTAAATTTTGAATTCAAAGATTGTCATATGTATAATCTGAAGAATCTATTAATTTCCGTATCTTAATGAGCCCCATCCACGTTCTATTAGTAAATTAGCAGTATCTGATTTGACACAGGATGGCTTTTTTGTAAGAACTTTGTAAATTAATACCAAATCTCCTTTACAATCAACATGTGTCTTTGGAATGCCTTTCTCTACTTGTTTTAATGGGGGGAGACTTGCTTCAACAAATTTAGCTTTGATTTTCACAATTTGAAAAATCATTAATTCATCTGCACGCTCTAATAGTTTTTGACTACGATCTTTTCCTTTATAGCTCCAAATACTGTCATTGTACAGAGTAATACAGTCATCAGCTAATTGACGTGGTTTTAAAATTTTGAATGTCTCTTCAGTGGTTACTTTGTAATTATCATGCCAAGTTTCACATTGCACTAAATTCTTTACACGCAATTCATGTAGCCTTTTATTTTTAATTTCTACATCTCCAACCATCTTACTTGCTGCCTGGTTGGCACACAATCGTTTTGCAACTGTTTTTTCTGCATCTGTCAGAGTAGTGTCGTCTTGAATTAGTTTTTTGCAAATTTTTGCCTCATCTACTACCTCTGAATATGTCTGGGTTTGAGGTGTGGTTTGAGCAAATGCTGGAATAAACAAACCAAATACCGCAAGAGAAAGTACTAAAAATTGTATGCGCACGTATTCAAACTTGAATCATAACTGATAAAGTATTCGACTCTATTATTCACATTTGATTTTAGTTTTATTTAGAAAATTCTCTGTTTTTAAAGACTAAATTTTCAAAACTCCACTTGAAATCAAAAATTGAATCCCGCTAACAAAATCTGAGTCACTTAGTAATCCCTCTGACCACCAACCTGCATTCTTTTTTACCCAGTCTGGAATTTCTTGTGTTTCTGATGATGCTGAAGAAGTAGATGGAATATTGATTATTCCTTCTTTAATCAAAAATTGAATTGATTGAACAAATTCTTGATCCCCTACAATGCCATCTGACCACCAACCTGCATTATTTTTAATCCATGAGGGAACAGTAGTTTTTTTCTCAACTGAATTTGATTGAGACATTTCAAAGTCAATTATTGATGTGAAAAATTCTTTAAAATTCTGAGAATTTTGACCAGTTAAAATTAATTTTAATTGATACTTTCCATCTTTTGGCACAAAAATAGATTCCTTTGCAACTCCATTATTAGCCATAATTCCAATGTATGAGTCAGCCATTCCAATGTTGGACCATATTTCTTTCCCTGAAGAATCTGAAATGCTGTATGCAAATAAAATATCTTTTACAGGATTGTTATTTTTGTCAAAGAACGAAAATGTGAATGGTATGTTTTTTCCTGTTTCATACTTTGAATCCCATGATACCTTTGAAGTAATTCCATTATCAAATGTTAAATCTAATACGCTAAGATCAATTTTTTCACCTGACAGTACTTCGATTTTAACTGGATTGCCCTGGCCTATCTTTTCTGATAATAAGGGTTGATCATGTGGAATTTTTATCCTGATTATATTCTCAGAAGATGAGGATGAATCAAACTCTACATATTCATTATCCAACTCAGCACCATCTAAAAATACATTAACATCATATCCTGCTTTGAAAGACAAAAAGTCTTTTTCTAAAATCATTACTTGTTCATAGTTTGAATCATGTTGCTGGCCTTGTTCTTGATTGAGAATTAATTCATATGAAATCTTTCCTAGTTGTTCATCGAGTTTGAAATTAGATGTTTCACTGCTGTATGATTTTATTGAAACAGGATATTCTTGAGCATTTGCTGCTTTAATCAAGAACGTTTCTTTTTGAGGAATATGTACGAATGTTTCAAAAAGTAAATCTTTAGTTGTCATGGTTTTTGGATTTGTTGCACCCACAATTGATACTTTGATGTTGTACTGGCCACTCTTGTCAAAAACTGGTCCTTGGATAACTGGAATTGAATCCCCTCTAGCATATAGTGCACCTGCAATTGGATGTTTTTCACCATAGTACTTTGTACATTTCCAAAGTTCTTGTTGTAAACAGTCTGATTTTGGTTTAACCTCGACATCTAATTTTCCGTCTTCATCAAAAAAATATTCATTTGCAACAAGACTATCTTCATGGAAAATTTGAATACGATATGTAACACTCTTTACGTTACTGTTGGTATCTGCATCAAATAACCTAATTGAGAGGTTTCCATTTTTTGAATCACTAAAAGTAAAATCTTCTGGAGTGAGTAATGTGATAATAGCTAATTTCATCCCGTCAAAATCAATTGGAGGGGCAAGAGCACCTGAATGGTGTTGTGCATATGCCGGAGATACTGCTACTGCGATTAGAACTGCAAAAAATATCAAGAATAATTTTTGTATCATACTCTAGATTATCTAAATGGGATTAAAATATAATCTAAAATGTTGGATCTTCTTAAAATTGAGCCTAAAATAGGCTAAAGAACCCTTTTGCCTATTTTGGGGATTAGTTGTGACCTTTACTTGTCATTTTATCATGAGCAGGTTGCTTGTTGGTTTCTCAAAACATGTGTCGAGTTTGAATTGTATTTTATCTTTGAGAACTGCAAACAGATAATCTGCAAAATATATCCATTCTATCATACTTTTCACCTGAATGATATAAATGGAAATTTCATAATTAAAGCAATTCCAAGTTGATTTGATTCTGAATCAAATCAAAACAATGATGGTTTATCTCATCGATTATACAATATGGTACAAGTGAATTCGTGATAAGACAGCTGCCAATTCCCTTCTGATGCAGGTCTGCCTTCATTTGAATTCACTCTTTTAGGTTGTCAAAAATAACCTGTTCTAGAAATCACAAATGTCTCTTTAGGTTTATTCCTGAAAAATTGATTTGTTACATTTTACATGAATAACTTCTGCTTCATAATTCGGCAATATTCATCAAATTGAGGAAATCAGATAGAACCCGTTGAAATAATCATCAGCAAGTAAATTGGATTTTTGGGGTAAATAATACTTTGAATGTCTGGTGATAGAGAATTTATCTCTAAACCATCACACCATTGCTATCTTTTGACTCTGATTCGACTATTGCCTTTATTTGGGATGTATCCTCACAGTTTTTTCTAAATCCTATATTGTGTTGCATGATTCTGACCATACCATATCGCTTGTAACTGTCAGTAGATTTATCATATTCTTTATCATGTTTTGTTAAAATTACTGCCTTGACTTTCTTCTTACATGTTTTACAATAAACGTAAATCTCATTCATAATTTTTCTTCATTAATTCTGAACTTAAACATATTGGAGATTATGAACTAGTTTCTTTCTTCTTGTTGTCTTTCTTATTAAACACAAGATCTGAATCTCCCTGTTCTTTTTTCCATTTCTCATACTCTTTTTTTTGTTTAATCATTTTTTCACGATATTCTTCTTCCAACCCTTATTTTCTGGTAAAAGTGAACTTAAACATTTGGAGATAGAAACCAGTAGGTTGCTAGATTGTTTTAAACTAATAATATATGATTAGATTCAATGATTTGACAATATGTTTAGAGTGTAAATTTTAAAAAATAAAAATGATGGAGATTATTTTTCTCCTTTTTCAACTTTCCAAGTTGTTTCTGCGTTACCGCCTTTATTACCTTCAGAGTCATATTCAGTGTATGTGACTTTGATTTCTTCAAAATTATTTCCTACTACTACTGTTGGGG
>JAHELP010000016.1 GCA_024644105.1 Candidatus Nitrosopumilus sp.
AAAATGATGACTATTCTCATTGGTTAACTGAGGTATATTAGATGAAAATTGTCCAAATTGGTACTGGAGGATGGGGGAAAAATCATACTAGAATTTTATCACAACTAGGAGTTCTTGTTGCGGTTTGCGATGCAGATTCTCAAAAAAGTAAAGAATATGGAGAAAAATATTCAGTAAACCATTACGATTCTCTAGATAAATTATTAGACTCTGAAGAATTTGATGGGGCTTTTGTTGTAACACCTACATCAACACATACTACAATTGCAAAAAAATTGTTAGAGGCAAAAAAACATGTATTTGTAGAAAAACCAATGACATACAAATCTGAAGATGGGGAAACTCTTGCAAAACTTGCAGAAAAAAACAAAGTAATTCTTACATGTGGATATATTGAGCGATTCAATCCTGCAGTTGATGTTGTAAAGAAAATGGTCAAGGATAAAACGTATGGGGATTTGGTAATGCTTGAATTTCACAGAGAAAATAGAATGCCTCTACACATCAAAGATGTTGGAATAATTTATGATACGTCAGTTCACGATATTGATACTGCAAATTGGTTATTTGATGACATGCCTCAGGTTGTATTTGCAAGAGCAGGAAAGATAAAACATGAACATGAAGATTTTGCAAGTATAATGTTAGGATACAAAAATGATAAAGTTGCAATTATTTCATCAAATTGGATTACACCAAAAAAAGTTAGAAAGTTTAGTGCAGTATGCACTGATGCAATAATATCATCAGATTTTATCAGTCAAGAAATCACTGTAGAAAAAAATGAAGATACTGAAACTGTTCAAAACGAAAAACAAGAACCATTATTATTAGAAATTCAAAGTTTTCTTGGTGCAATTAAAGGAGAAAATGAACAAGTGGTAAAAGCACAACAAGCAGTTAATGTAACAAAGATTGCTGAGGCAGCACTTTTATCTAGTCAAAAGGGAATTCCTATCTATCTGGATCTAAAATGAATAAAACAATGATGGATATTTTGGCATGTCCAATAGACAAGAATCATCCCTTAGAATTATTTGAGATAAAGGAGAAAGAGGGAATTGTTTCAGAAGGAGCAATTTTTTGCCCAAAATGTTCTAGATTTTATCCAATTATTGAAGAGATTCCAATTATGCTCCCTGATGAGCTACGCGATAAAAAACAAGAGATTGAATTTCTGAAAAACTTCAAGGATAAATTACCTGAAAAAATTATTACAAAGGCAAATCCATGGCATTTGTGAGATAATGGCAATTAATCATATTTCAGAAAAAGCAAAGATTGGCAAAAATGTACAGATTTGGCATTTTTCATATGTTGGCGATAATGTAGAAATTGGAGATAATGTAAAAATTGGTTCTCTTGCACATATTGATTATGATGTAAAGATTGGTGAAAATACAAAGATTGAGGGTCAAGCATACATTCCACCTCTTTCAAGAATTGGAAAAAATGTTTTCATCGGACCAGCTGCAGTTTTGACAAACGATCCTTATCCAATGTGTGATAAAATGATAGGAGTTACAATTGAAGATAATGCAATAGTTGGTGCCCGTGCAGTGATTAAAGCAGGAGTTACAATTGGAAAAAATAGTGTAGTTGCAATGGGTGCAATTGTAACAAGAGATGTTCCAGAAAATTCTGTAGTGATGGGCTCTCCAGCTTCAATTAGATATAGCAGAGAAGAATACGACAAGAAGAGAAAACAGTGGATAGAAAGTTAAAGATTAATTTCTTTTTTGAAGATAAAGTTTTTCAGTTTTGATAAAATTAATATCCAAACAACAACTAGTATTACAGCAATTATTGCTTTAATTACAGATGCAATGAACCAATCTAAATCTCCAAATCCAGATATTGATATTGGTCCAAGGAGAGTAACAATAATTCCACCTCCAACAATAATCAAGCCCCACATTGCAAACAAAAATCCAAATAGACCAGACTTCATAGTGTTACTCCCATCATAAATGCAGTAATTACTGCCAAGACTCCAGAAAATATTGCCAATTTAAAAATCGCAAATCCCACTTGCTTTTCAGACATTGGGCCACCAGCAAGAATTAATCTAACCAAAGTGACAGGAGCTTTTCTATCATTTGTTGCCTTTAATCTAAAATCATCAGTATGATCAACTGGTTTTCCCTTGATTTCCCTATGCTCTACAATTCGTTTTACGCTTGATAGGAACAAAAATGAGTTGATTACAGCGGGCAAAAGGGCTACTGCAGCAATAATTTCTACTCCACCTACAATTGCAATAGAGCCATACATTGCACCTAATGTTAGAGCACCAGAATCTCCAGGGAATATTTTACTAGGAATTTTATGGTATTTGTAAAATGCCAATGAAACAAATCCAAGCGGTAAACTAACTATTGCAATTTCATAATTTTGTATAATAAACAAACAAATCGATAATGAAAAACTAGCAATCACCATAAAACCGCTTGCCACACCATTTAGAACATCAATAGAGTTGATTGTATTTCCAGTAATTGGAATCATAAAAATTATCAATGCAAGATATAGTGCAGGAATCTGTACTGTTCCAAATAATGGAAATGCAAGATCAGAATCATATGCACCCAATGCAATAATGGGTATTGCAGCTACAGCCAATGCAACTGGCTTGAACCATCCACCCATTACTTTTCTATCATCTACATATCCAATTAGAAATGCTGCAGTTGTTGTAATAATAATTGCAAGAATTTCATTCATTTGTAAAAATACATAAAGAACAATTTCAGATGCAATAATTCCTGCAATGATAGCAGGACCGCCGGGCCTTACAACCATTACATCTTCTTTTTTATTCATATCTTTAACTGCAAAATTTCTTTTTTCTAAAATTTTGATTAGTGGCGGAGTCATTACATATACAACAAGGAATGCAATAATGCAAGAAATTATAGCTGGAATTAGTAAATCAATCAATTATCTAACCCTTCGTAACTCTGCCTTTATGTTATCCGCAATGGTTGAACCAATTTTATCAATCTCTCCTAATTTATTTACAGGAATCTTCCTCAAATCATCTAGATTCTTTATTCCATGCTTGAAGAGAATTCTGGCTCTAACTCTTCCAATTCCTTTGACTCTTACCAAATCAAGCAATTCCTCTCGAATTCCATAAACCACTCTATTTCTCAGGTCGCCTAATTCCTCAAGTAAATCTGCCCTGTCAACGTGTTTTGAAATCTCCCTCAGACAGTAGGAAAGCCAATTGGCATTCTCAGTCATTCTGTGCATGTCTCCGGACTCTATTCCAAGGCTATCAGAGAGGGATAATTCTGTAGATTCAGTAATCCAAGATTGTAGAGCCAAAAGACTCCTTGAGCAATCATACTCTGAAATGGGTTCAAGTAATTGTGATTTATTATTCTCTATCATCAGACTGGCAGTTTCATAGTCTTTTTGTCGAAGGGAGAATTTTGGGAAAAATTCTTCACAGTTTGTTATAAGATGTAAAAATCCAAACGTATGTTTTCCTTCTTCTGAAACATTTTCTATTGAATCTCTAAAATATGTAGCAGTTAATGGATCGATATACAACATCGATGTCTTTTTTCCAAATTCAGTAGCAGCATATCTTTCACCTTTTTTAATAATTAGAAACTTGCTTGAAAGAAAACGCAGAGAGATATCAATTGCAAATTTTATTGTAGGCTTTCTTGATTGTAAACCACCAAGTGTTTGTAAAAAGAATTCAAGTATCTCTTCTTTTTTAATTCCGGGATGAGTAACTATAACACTCAGAATATGAGTGCGTAATGATTTGTCATCAGTAATTTTTGATTCAATTGGTTCAGGTTCCCCATTGATGTAGTATTCAATTAGATCCTCAGTATTACCATTTCCAACTATTATTGCCTCTCCATAATCATCGTATTGCGGACGTCCTGCTCTTCCACAGAGTTGTTTGTATTCTAAAATACTAATCGGTCTGTTTGCTCCAACTTTAGCGTTATACCTGTTGATGTTAGAAATTACAACTCGTCTTGCAGGAAGATTAACACCTGCAGCTAGAGTTGGAGTTGAGGATAATAGTTTGATTACCCCTTTACGAAATTCCTGCTCTACTGCTTCTCTACATTTTTGGTTAAGGCCTGCATGATGAAAGGCAACTCCTTTCTTTACTAGTATGGCCAAAGTTTTCACAATTTCTGTATGTTCATTTTCAGACAGTATTTTTTTTGATATTTTTTCCAATTCTGCAATTTCTTTTTTTTCTAAAATTTGTGAGATTACATCGGCTGCCTTTGTTGCTAAAGATTTTGAGCGAGTTCTAGTTTCTGCAAAGACTAAAGATTGACCACCCTCTTGCACTGATTGCACGCCTAAATCAATAGGAGTTCCCCTCAAACTACGCTCAACTTCAAAGGTTTTTCCATCACTCATGGTGACTTGGCCTTCATCACATACTCCTTCAGAGAGTGGAACAGGTCTCCAGTCGTTTTTTACAAGTTTACATTCAAGCCAATCTGCAATCTCATCGGAATTTGTAATTGTTGCACTTAGACCTACAATCTGAGGGTTTGTCTCTAATAGTTTGAGCTGTGTGAGAATCATTTCAAGTGTTGGACCTCTACTCTCATCTCCTATCAAATGAACTTCATCTGAAATGACTAGACCAATATCATCTACCCATTCTGCTCCATGTCTAATAATAGAATCCATTTTTTCATTTGTTAAAATTAACAAATTACTTTTCTCAAGATTTTTTTCAATGTTTTCAAAATCTCCTGTTGAGATTGCAACTTTTACTTTATTGCCCAAATCAACTTTTTCTAATTTTTTAAATTCAGTAAATTTTTCAGCAGCCAAAGCTCGTAAAGGGCTAAGATAGATTACCTTACCCTTGTTATTTGAAATATAACTTAGCATTGCAAGCATTGCAATCAGAGTCTTTCCACTTGCAGTAGGTGCGGAAACAAGAATACTTTTTCCATCCAGTAATCCAGCTTTTACACTGTCAGCTTGTGGTGGATATAATTTTTTAAAACCCTGTGATTTTAGAAATTCAATTGCAGGTTTTGGAAGTTTAAGTTTCTCTATGTTCATACTCGGTTATAGTGACCGGGTTTTGATTCATAAATAGATGCTTCTCTGAGCATTCTTCGGATATAGTTTCTTGCCTCTTCTTCAGTGAATTTCTCACTCTTTTCTAGTTCTTTTACAAATGTCTTCTCTTCTACTGGAACTTTGTTATCACCTTCAAGGCCTTTGAGGATATCCATGAATAATTGCATCTTTGATACTTCACTTCTTGGTTTTCCTTGTAATACACCAAGATCGACTTTGCCAGTATTGACATCAACTCCAGCATCCTGGAGCATGCTCTGAATTAGGAATATTGCACGCTCAGCATCTTCTTCTTCTACCTTATCTTTCATGAGCAATCTTGCTCTTGCTGTAGAGAGTCTAATAATTCCCTCTAGTTGCCTAGGAGTGACTGTAATCATTTCTTCAGATTCCACATTTCTCATTTGGAGATAGTAATCAAGGATTTTGGCTTCTGCCTCTTGTGTTAGTTCTGGCTCACCACGTTTTGCATATGACAGATATTTTGTTAGTAAATCAACTTCAATGACTGATTTTTTGTCAGTACCCTGAGTAGTATTTCTTTGGATAATGTGTTTTGCAATTTTCATATCTCGCTCTTTAGTTGGAATATCTCTGACTACAAAGATCAAGTCAAACCTTGTAAGCAATGGAATTGGCAGATTAACATTTTCTGTAATATTTTTGAAAGGATCATATTTTCCGTACATTGGGTTTGCAGCGGCCAAAATTGAAGTTCTTGCATTTAGTGTAGCTACAATACCACCTTTTGCAATACTTGCAGATTGCTGTTCCATAACTTCGTGCAATGCACTTCTGTCTTCAGGTTTCATTTTATCAAATTCGTCTATACTTACTAAACCTTGATCACCTAGTACTACTGCACCCGCTTCTAACATCATAATTCCTGTTTTATCTCGTACAACAGCTGCTGTAAGACCTGCAGCTGTAGAACCTCTACCAGAAGTATACAAACCTCTTGGTGCAATTCTTGCACAAAACTTTAGCATTTCAGATTTTGCAGTACCAGGGTCACCAACTAAAAATACGTTAATGTCTCCCCTAATCTTACTTCCATCACCAAGTAATCTTTGATTTGAGCCGACAATTAGTAACAAAATAGCTTCTTTGATTAATGCTTGACCTTGAATATGGGGAGCAAATGAATCAATTAATCTTTGATAGACATCAGAGCTTTGACCTAGTGATTTGATTAATTTTTCTTCTTCCGGTGAAATTTCTTCTCTGCCAATCTTTCTATCAGTTTTTGAACCACGTCCACTCAAAAATTCAATATTATTTCCTTCAATTCTTAATCGATATAATCCGCTATGTCCTCTCTGAATTCCTGCAACTGATTCTTGCTCTACTCTTACCACACCAGTTAGGATAATTCTATCACCAGGCCTTGAATTATCTACTAAATCCTGCCTAATTGTGACATCAATATAGTGAGGAAGTTGTCCAGGAGGAAGATCTTCAGGTAATTCTTGTAATCTAAGAATTTGAAAATCGATAAATTTACTTGCTTCTGGTTTTAGTTCAAAATCTCTATGTTTACAAGCTGGGTTATCACAAACAATTGGAATTTTTACATCCATTCCTTTTAGTTGAATTACTTTAGTTGGGTGCTCATCAGGGCATACAAAGACTAGTTCTTTTGCAAGTGGTTTTACTTCAGATGCACGTACTACCATTCCTGAGACACTAGTAATTTTTCCAATTGTTTCAGCGTTAATTTGTCTTAAACTTCTCTCTAATGGAAAATTAATTAGTCTTACACGAACTTCATCTTTTATTTTTTCTGCATATTCAGGGAATCTAGTCTGTAATGCTTCTTTGATTGCCCTTGAGAACGCATCAAAAATTCTATCAGGGTTTTGAGAGAACATTACTTCGATTTGTGGCTCTATTACCAAATCATTATAATCAACAATGATGAATTTTGCATTCTTTGGCATCATCTCGTCGATTGCATCTACATACTTGTAGCTGCCATCCCTATCCTTGAATCGGGTTAGGAATTCTTTTACCTTGTCAGATAATGCAGAATCTGTAAATGTACTAGCTTGAGCTGTGCTCATCTCTTTCTCCTCTTATTTGTTTTTCAAACTCTACACTATTTTCATAGATGGTTTTATAGAAAACATTTTCCTCAACTGTGAGTTTATTGTATAATTCTGAATTTAGTTTGATTGAATCTGCAATCTTTACTAGTTTACCTCTACGCATTCTGAATAATTCTAACATCATACTTTCAACTTTGTCAAAATCATCACGATTCAATGCATTCATTGATTCTTTTAGTTTGATGTAAAAATGAGGATCAAGTGTAGAGATTTGATATTCGCCAACCATCTTTTCTTTTGATAATGCTTGTTTGAGTTGTGTAATCATATCAGGTGAATCTAAAGTTCCAATTTTATTATCATCAAGGATTTTACCTACCCACTGAGGCATGTTATTGGTATCACCTTGAGTACCTTCAATTTTCATACCTGCCACATTATACTTGAAATCATGATTAACTGTAACCTTAGCATCCTTTAGGCGATATCCAATTGAATGCACTTTTTCTATTTTGTCAATTTCCATTTGAGATCACTTATCCTTATTTCGACCCTCAAGTATCGGATCGATCAATTCTGTTAACAATTTAGTGAGATCAATTGATCCTAATTAATCACAGGCTGATCGCGCACAGTTTATGCTAAATAATCATTTTAACATGTAGCATAACACAATAACCAATTCGGATTTATTAATGGGAATCAGCCCTTGATACTCATGTCTGCAACAGGTATGTGGGTAGAAAAATATCGTCCAATGAAATTATCTGAAGTTGTAAATCAAACTGAAATTATTGGAAGTTTAGAAGCATTAATCAAAGATCCAACAGATATGCCACATCTGATGTTTTCAGGTTCTGCGGGAGTTGGGAAAACTACAACAGCACTCTGTATTGCAAGGCAAATTTTAGGAGAATATGCCAAGGATTACACACTTGAGCTAAACGCATCAGATGAGAGAGGTATTGGGATGGTCAGAGAAAAAGTGAAGAAATTCTCCAGATTTGCTGGAATGGCAGAGGTCCCATTCAAGATTATCATTTTAGATGAAGCCGACGAGATGACTAGTGATGCTCAAACTGCTCTAAGACGAATTATAGAAGATACTGCAAAAATTTGTAGATTTATTTTCATCGCAAATAATATTTCAAAAATTATCGACCCAATTCAGAGTAGATGTGCCACCTTCAAATTCACATCAGTACCAGAAAAAGATGTCATAGAAAGACTAGAAGAAATTGCAAAAAAAGAGAAGGTAAAGGCCGATAAAAAAGGACTCAAAGCAATTTATGATTATTCAGAAGGGGATTTGAGACATGCAATTAATCTAATGCAAGCAACTGCAAGTCTGGGTGCAATAACAGAAGAGAATGTAAAGTCATCTGCTGGATTAACAAAAACTACAGATGTTGATGAAGTTTTAAAAATTGCACTAGCAGGAAAAGTACCAGATGCTAGAGAAAAAATGATAGAGTTGATCAAAGTTTATGGAATGTCTGAATCAGATTTTCTGAAATATCTAAACTCTGCAGTATTCAAATCAAAACATGATAAATTGGCAGATATTCTAGAGGTAATTGCAAAATATGATTATAGAATTCTAGTTGGCGCAAATTCCGAAATTCAACTTTCTGCAATGTTGGCAGAACTTGCAAAAATAGAAAATTAAAACGCAGAGAGAGGGATTTGAACCCCCGTATGCTTGCGCACACAGGCTCTCAAGGCCCGCGCCCTACCGAGCTAGGCGACCTCTGCAAAAAATCTTGCATAATAGCCGTTAAAATCTGTTGAGGTAAAATAGAAAAATAAGAAAAAAGAAAAAAATTCTTTTTAATCGTGTGCGTGAGGTCCGCCACCACTTGATGGCATTTTAACATATGTTCCTGCTGCCTTCTCATGCCATTCTTGATTTGATGCTTCAATTCGAATAGCTCCTTCAGGACAGATTTCTTGACATGCCATACAAACAGTACAATCATGTTCTCTGATTGGTTGTGATTTGTCTGTATAATCTAATCTTTCATCTTGTTCTGTTTTACCAGTACCATCAAAAGTTTCTCCCAAGCATTTGTCTGCTGGAATATCTTTTTCGGTTCTGTACCATTGGAAGGTTTGTACGGGACATACACTCATGCATGAACCAGCTGCAACACATGAATCCCAATCGACTGCAACAGTAGTACCATGAATTCCTAGAGGAACTTGCTCTTCGCCTCTAGCTTCATAGGCTGCTTTTACATCGTCGTTTGAGAATGCTGCACCATCTGATCTTCCGTCACCCCAGATAAAGTGCATATTTTCACCATCTGAATGACTTGTTTTTCCTTTTGGCTCTACGTCATTATGACAAAAGTCTTCGGGAATTTGTAGATCTACCATGGTACTATTATTCTAGAATAATATTTAAAGCTAGACAAAATTAGTTGGGACTAAATTAAAAATAATATAAAAATCAAAAATTTCTAGGTTTTAGATTGCAGATACTACAAAGTTTTTGCTGCACTTTCGTGTTTTTCAACATTTGATTGATCCACTTTGATAGCTGCTGGCGGACAAACTGAAACACATGCCATACACCAGATACAATCATGTTCTCGGATTGGATCTGCTTTATCTGTAAGATCTTTGCGTTCATCTTTTACATCACTACCAGTACCTGCAAAGGTTTGACCAACAACATCTTTTGCTGGAATATCTTTTTCGGTTCTGTACCATTGAAAGACTTGTACAGGACAAGCCTCAATGCAAGCACCATCTGCAACACAGGAATCCCAGTCAACTGCAACCATCGTACCGCTTACACCAAGAGGAACTTGTTCTTCTCCTCTTGCTGCATAAGCTGCAACAACATCTGCATCTGCTAATGTTTCAGTTTTTGAACCATCAGTGTTTGTGGTTTTACCTGGACCCCACATGATATGGAAATTTCCATCATCAAGGCTGATTTTTCCAAGTGGCTTTAGGCCTTCAGGAAAATTTTCTGCTATTGGCATGTTACAATTTTCTAAGAGTTATTATTTAAAGCTAGATAGCCTTGCAGTGAACATACAAGTGAAAATTCGATCAATTAGGAAGGGATAATTTCCTTACGTTCATAACGATCAACGATCAATTTTCCGGATATGGATATTATCAAGTATGATGTGTACAAAGGACCAAACCTTGGAGTGTACATTACAGTAAATGATACTATTGGATTAGTTCCAATGGGATTTGCTCAAACCAAAGCTGACAGATTAGCAAAAATTTTAGATATTGAAATTCATCATACTGCAATTGCAAATACGAGATTAATTGGAGCTTTATCTGTAATGAACAACAAAGGAATATTGTTACCAAATACTGCTTATCAAAATGAATATGATTATCTCAAGGCTGAAACAGATTTAGAAGTCGGAGTTTTAGATACTAAATTTAATGCACTTGGAAATGTAATTTGTGCTAATGATAAAGGAGCAGTTGTATCTCCATGGTTATCAAAACAAGACTGTCAGGTAATCTCTGATGTTATGGGAGTTGAGGTAATTCAAAAAAAGATATCTGGATTCAATCAGACAGGTGTTGTTCTTGTAGCAAACAATTCAGGTGCAGCAATTCATCCAGAAGCTGATCAAGAAGATATGAAAACCATAGCGAATCTTCTAGGCGTAAAAATTGAGCAGAGTTCCATTAACAATGGAATTCCTTATGTCTCTTCAGGCATATTAGTGAATAATCATTGTATGGTTGTAGGATCTTTGACTAGCGGTCCGGAGATAATGATGTTGACTAGGGCTTTTCTAAATTAAGAATAGATTTTGGATCTTCAGTTAGTTTTTCTAATGATATAGTTCCTTCCGTTCCATTAACCATATCTTTGAGTACCACATTGCCATTTTCTAGCTCTTGTGGACCAACTATAATTGCAAGGCTGGCATTTGTTGCAATATCCATTTGTTTTTTCATGTTACGTCCTGCCAAATCAATGTCAGTTGGAATGTTGTTTAGTCTTAATAGTGATGTAATAGAATGAGCAACTTTTTGCATCTCATCATTAATGTATAATACTGCAACTCGTTTTTGTGAAATCTCTTGGATTATTTTTTGTTCTTGCATTGTTAGAATAATTCGTTCAACACCACCTGCAACTCCTGTTGCACCAATGTCTTCTCTGTTGAATGCTTTAGTTAGGGTATCATATCGTCCTCCACCAGCTAGGGCACCCAAGGTTGAATTCTTATCAAAAACTTCAAAAACAATTCCAGAATAGTAATCCAGGCCTCGTACAATACCAAAATTAATTCTAACATTTGAAACACCTCTGTTCTCTAGAGAATCAATTAACTCTTTGAGTTCATTCCATGATTCTAGTTGAGTTGTGTCAAATGCTTTTTCCACTTGATCAATTGAGCCCTTGATTTGTGAGAATTCTAGAATTTTTTCTAGCTTTTCTGTTTCATATCCCTTTTCTTGAAATTCAGCTAGAATTTTTTCTTTAGATTTTTTTGCAATTTTATCAACTGCTCTTAAAATATCTGCAACAAGTTCTGGATCTTTTGAATCAAACACTTTGTTGATATAAGATTCTACAAGATTTCTGTGATTGATATCAATAGTGATATCTTTGAGTAATAATGAATCAAATAGTCTAGATGTGATTTCTATTATTTCAGCTTCAGATTCGAGGCTAGCTTTACCATAAACTTCAATATCCCATTGGTGAAAATATCGATATCGTCCTTTCTGTGGCTCATCATATCGGAAAACTCCTCCAAAAGCGGAGATTTTTGCTGGAAGCTTCATAGATTTTTGAGAGGCTGCATATCTTGTGAGTCCCATTGTAAAATCAAAACGTAATGCAACTTCTCTATCGCCCTTATCTTTAAAATAATAAATCTCATCACGAATACCAGGGCCTGATTTAGTCTCTAGTGTTGATAGTAACTCAATCGGAGAGGGATCCATGAATGAAAATCCGTATAAATTTGATAATTTCTTGAAATGATTCCTTATGTGTTCAATGTTTGCATTTTCTTCACCTTCAAAGTCTTTCATTCCACGCGGTAGTTCCAAGATAACTAGTTCTCAATGGATTGTGATTTAGATATTTCTGTGATGACTGGAAATTATTGGTATAATGGTTAGATTATTTTCTTTTTGGGGAAAATGCTTCTAGCCAGTAATGCATTATTTTTCGATTTAAATCGATAAAAGATTCTGCATTATCATTCCAAGTCTTTGCAGAATTTTTTAGAGTTTCAATATTTGAGATGGTAAGCTTGTTACATATTGAGCGAAATTTGAGACCTTCTTCACTCATATTTTCTAAAATATCTTTAGTAGATTTTGAAAAAGTATAGTCATATCCAGAATTGCTCATGAATTCTTTGTACAGAGATGTATTTGCAGTAACTGCATTTTTCCATGTCTTGTAAAATTCATTTTGTAAATCAAATAGTGTCTGTTGTATATGTGGAACGGAATGTTCTAATTCTAAAAAGTACTTGTTGTTTAGCTGATCTAGTACATCAAAATTTTTTGAATCAATATTTTCAGACATTGTTTTTCTAAAAAATTAATGGATTTAAGATTATTGAAATATTTTGAGGCTAGAGGTGTTTGAGTTTGATAGATATTGGCCTCTGACCATAATTTCTAAAGATCAAATTTGCGCTCTCCATAAGTGATTGTACATAAGGATAATGGGGATTGCCTAATAGATCATTTTTGATGATGTTTAGATAATGTCGTTTTTGTTTTACTTGGCGTAGTTTCTTTGATTTTGATGCCTCATAGTTTTTCAGTTCACTGAGGTTTGCTGAAATATCACACAGTTTGATCAACTTTGCACTAAAGGATGCTTCCTTTAGTTGAATGACATACGCTTGCTCTCTTTTTTTCCTAGGTAATGTCATGTCCTTGGAAATTGATGATACCAGTACTACGATTTCACTTTCAAACTGTTCATACAGATCATCAAAAGTTGTATCAGTGTTTTCTATTGTATCATGTAGCCATCCAGCACACAAAATTTGAGGTTCAATTACTCCCAAACTTTTCAATCTATTTACTACATCTTCTAGATGTTTAGAATAAGGAGTAGAATCATCAGCTCTGAAAGATCCTGCATGTTTGTTCTTTGCAAATAATTCAGCACTTTTAATCAAATCCAAAATAGTATTCCATTCAATTGGAGGGTTTTCTTCAATATTAGCCAAGTAAACTATTTTTTGAATGTAAAATCGTATTGTATTATGCCAATAGTTAAGACCATTCTTGCCGATGAACTAGAGATTTGTAGAATTCTAAATGGAATGTGGCAGGTGGCTGGAGGTCACGGTCAGATAGAAACTGAATCGGCAATTTCTGATATGCAAAAATATCAAGATGAGGGATTTACTACATGGGATTTGGCAGACATTTACGGACCAGCAGAATCACTAATTGGTAAATTTAGAAAAAAAGTCAATTCAAAATTTCAAGCATTAACAAAGTTTGTACCAAATCCAGGTCCAATGAGTAACAGTATCGTGACTTACTATATTGAACAGTCATTGCAAAAAATGGATACAGATTGTATTGATTTACTCCAGTTTCACTGGTGGGATTATAATGATCCAAGTTATCTTGATGCGCTAAATGTTCTATCTAAATTACAAAGTGAAAATAAAATCAAGCACATTGGTCTGACAAACTTTGATACAGAAAGAGTAAAAATTATGAAAGAACATGGGCACAAAATAGTATCAAACCAAGTTCAGTATTCTATTTTAGACCAAAGACCAGATAAAATAATGGCACCATTTTTTGAAAAGCACAAAATAAAGATACTAGGATATGGGACTCTACTAGGTGGTTTCTTTTCAGAAAAATATCTAGGAGTTGATGAACCTCACAGAGGTGATTTGAGCACATCAAGTCTACAAAAATACAAAAACATGATTGATGTGTGGGGAGGATGGCAATTATTCCAAGAATTACTTGTAGTGTTAAGTGAGATTGCAACAAAACATAACTGCAGTATAGCAAATGTTGCAACATGTTTTGTATTGAATAAGCCTCAAGTTGCAGGCGTAATTATTGGTGCAAGATTAGGAATTGCAAATCACAGAGAAGACAATAGTAAAGTCTTTGATGTTAAATTAGATGATTCTGATTTATCCGCAATTAGTAAAATCACATCAAAATCAAATGATCTGTTTGAAGTCATTGGAGATTGTGGTGGAGAATATAGATAGAAAAATAGACATGGAAATTTATACGATCAAATGCCAAAGTAAAGTGCTTGACTGAGAAGGTTTTACCAAAAGAAGATTCTGATTTTAGCCTTCCAGGTAGAATGGATGAGAGCAACACAGCATTTTTTGGACCTAGAGTAGAACCTGAGATAGAATCAAAATCTAAAGGCAGATCACTTGCAATATTTGGAATTGCGTTTGTTCTAGTTGCTGCAGGTGTTTTTACGTATTATTTTGTAAATCAAGCCGAAATTGACTCACAAATTTTGGATAATACCAGTTTCAAGACACTAGAGGAGAAAATGGCTAAACACTATGGAGTTGGGCAGTTTGGAAGTGAGCACGCACATGCAGCGTTAGTAGTATTTGTAAATGGAGATATGATTGATTTTTCACATCCACAATTTCAGATTCAAAGCAAGTACATTCATTTTGAAAATGATAATCCATATTTGATTCACAAACATGCAACTGATGTTCCAATGGATATGCTTTTTTCATCAATTGGCTTAGAGATAACATCTGATTGTATTATCTTAAGATATACTGTAGATGCAAGCAAATATTGTTCTGATTCTGAAAACTCTATGGTATTTTTAGTGAATGGAAAAGCTTTGACAAATATCAATCTATATGAAATCAGACATAATGATAGAATTTTAATTTCAATTGGTGAAACAGAATTAGTTGGAGAACAATTAGAATATTTAGAAGAACTAGAAATTCATGATGTTCCAAAAATTAGCAAGTTAGTTCCTGGAAAAGATTTTCTTGTTTGAGTCTGTAAAAAGTTTGAATGTATAGTGATACTTTTAGATTATGAATAAATTAAAAAATAAAATGGCAGATTGTGCGCACACATGGAGGAAAAAACTTCGTCTTCAAGAATTAATGATTGTTGCAAAAAGAGAGATTGATTCAGGCGAAGAGATTGATCTAGTCTATGAAATACTAGAAGATGAAATGGAAGCACGTTGGCGATTTGTGGGAAGTACTAAAAGGCAATATTTAGAAGATATCAAGAAAATTTTAGCAAATCAGTATGTTTTGACTGTATAAAAGAGACTTTTATCATATGAAAAGACATAGAATGTATGGTATTAGCATACATTGGAGTTGCAATAGGGGTTTTACTTGTAATAATATTGATTGTAAAAATATCAAGAACTAGTCCACGTGAGGTAGCAGGAATTGATACGTATTGTAAAAAGTGTGGTCTTGAAACTAGAGGAATGAATTGTCCAAAATGTGAAAAAAACTCCAAGTCATTTGGAGTATAGTTCACAATGTGTAGTGATGCTTTTAGGTGATTATTTCGAACTTTTTTCATGTCAGAATTAATTACAGAATACTTTACCTGCAAGATTTGTGCTTCAAATCATGCCATATCTAGTGAAGAGATCAATGACAAACCAACTGTCTGTAATAGCTGTTGGTTAAAGATGGGTATTTGGGAAAAATATGAAGATCCTGATTTATGTATCAGAGTCTAGTGCAATTTTGATTTTTGACCAATTTGGTAATCAGTGGTAATGTTAATTTCCACGATTTTTATAGCAATTTAGTAAAATTAACTATTAAAAGATGAGATTTGATGGCAGGAGATACTGAAAAAGAATATCGTGATACCATGCAAGAGCTTATGCTGGAATTAAAACTAAGCACTCATAAATTTTTAAAAAAAGTAAGTGAAAAACATGAAAATATTGAGTTTGAAGATTTGACAATTCCAATAACAATTTCATTTAGAGGAGACAATAATGAATTTGAAATAGATGTTTTTGGATTAGGTGAAAAAATTCAATCTACTTTAATGTTGTATAATGATAATTTGAAAAATGTCCGTGCAGTAAACAGTAGTGTAGCAATAATGGAAGGAATTACTTTTCTACATGGAAGAAAGCAATTTTTTAATGAAAACATGGTTGAAAAACCAGAGTTTAAGGATAATCACTATATTCTTTTTATTTCAAAAAAATTATTGAGTACAGGAATAGATGTTAATCCTGTGGCAAAATGGATGTCTGAAAAAATTCTAAAAAAAGACTGCAAATTGGCCATTAATGAAGTAGAAGTATTAAACGAAGAAGACATACAGATTGCTTTGAGTGGAAATATTACAAATCATTTATCTTAATTGAAAATAGGGAATTTCAATACGCTTAAGTTTGGATTTTTTACAGAAAAACCATGGATCTTAATGAGATTCTCACAAGAGAAAGGGACTCTCTTAGAGATGAAAATATAGAATTAAGAAAAAAAATCAAAGATCTTGAATTAAAAATAGTTGAATTGGAGACGAAGTGAAACCAGTAATTATTATTGCAATATTAGTTCCAATTATTGTAGCAGGAATATTTGCAGTTGCTCTTATTTCATCATTGAATCCACAAACAATCAAAGATGATAATCAAAGTGATGAAATTGCATGGCAGTTATTACAAAAAACATACCTTGAACAAGAATGCAGAGAACAATACATGGGTCAATTAGAGGAATTAGAAGAATGCTATGATCGAATTGATCAAGAGCAGAGATTGAATCCCCCTAAACCATAAATTCTCTACTCTAGTGGTAGTCTTCTGTACTTTTCAGATAAATATTCATTTTTTTGAATGAATTTTTTTCTAAGATTAGAAATTGTATCCTCAAAGATTTCAATTTTTTGTTCTTTTGTAATCATGTTGTTATAGGCAGTTCATCATAGATAAAGGGAACAAAGCTGCAAAATGCTTAATTTCATTATTTTATAATTAAAGCAATGGAAGGCTCAGAAATAGCAAAACGTGACCATCAGAGAAACAAATCTGAAATTGTAAAACTAGTCAAAGAGATGTTTGCTTTAAAGAAATGGGGCGATGAGGAATACAAGACAAAACTCGAAGAATTAGTTCTAAAAGATGAAGAATTGGTTGCAGACGTAATTAGGAAAATTAAATTGGAAAAAGGCTTGAAATGAAATCTATAATTATTGCATTAGCATTTGTTCTGCTAATTCCATCAAATATTTTTGCAGAGCCTCCAGAAGGCTACTCTCCACCAATAATTTGTATTCAAGAATTTCCACCAGATGATACAGTATCTGAGATTAAAAAGAAAATGTATACCAAAGCTATCAGAGCAAGCATCACTGAATGGGTAAACATGATAAAAGAGCAATCAACATTCTCAAGGGCTGATAACTGGAAATGGGATTTTGATGTACAAAATGTAGTTTCACTATCTAGTAGTTGTAGTGTCAATGTACAATTTCTTTCAGAGCCTACAACAGACAACAGTGAACATGTGTTAGGCCAATATTTCCCTGATACAAATTTGATAAACCTGTATTACTATACACCATACAAATGTGAAACACATAGAGATTCTTCGTATATCTATTACGGTACATGTAGGAGTTCAATAGATTTGGCTACCACTGATGAGTTGGGTTCAATATTCAAGCATGAATTTGGTCATGCTTTAGGATTACAACATGATAAATCCGAAACATCATTAATGAATGCAATTTATCAGCAGGTACCATACAAAGGAAGGATAACACCCTATGATGTAAACAAGGTAATTGAGATGTATCCTAACGGATTTTTTTCTGAAGTTGAATCCCAAGTTGATGCAGATTATTTACTTGAATCAAATTTTGAAATTCCAGAATGGATTCGAAATAATGCATTGTGGTGGTCTGAAGATCAAATAGATGATGCTACGTTTGTGGCAGGAATAAAATATTTGATTGATCACAACATTCTAAGTATTACACAAACAGTGAAAAATCCTAGTTCATTAACTGAGATTCCAACTTGGATTAAAACAAATGCTGGATTGTGGGCAGAAGAAGAGATTGATGATGGAGTGTTTATTGCGGGAATTCAATATTTAATTCAGGAAGGATTTATCTGATTAGAGAATTCGATTAATTTTAAAATTACAATCAATTTACATTTAAAAAATAAAAAAAGAAAAAAAGTTAGTTAGCAGGAACTACAAATCCTCTATCTATCATCTTAAGTGCTGTATCTGCTTTGAGACACATTGGAACACCGTTTGATGCTTTCATTACAAGACTAAATCCTTCACGACATTCAACTTCTGCTGCATCAACGCCGGCAGTGATTTGTATACGTGGAGAAATCCATGCTAATTGCATGTCTTTTGCCTTTTCAATGAATTTGGCTCTAAGTTCTTGTTTTTCCTCGTCTGTTAAGTCAGATGACTTTTCGCGGAGTTCTGCCTTGAAGGCTTTCATCTCAGCTAGTCTATCATGAATTGCAGATTTTCGTTCATCAGAGAATTTGTGTTTGATATTTTTCATGTGATCTTTGAACTTCATTTTAAGTTCAGACTTTTTCTTGTCTGTCAAATCACCATGTTTCTCAATGAATTTCTGTTTAATTTCGTCTCGTCTTTCATCAGAAATGTCATGTTTGTTCATGATCATTGCTTTAAGTCGGTCAGATTTGTCAGATAATTTCATTTTCATATCATGTTTTTTATCCATAACTTTGTCTTTCATGTGATCTTTTGCATAGTCTTTTCTTTCATCTGGAGTCATTTGACACCATTTGGAAGCTCTATCTACAAATTCTACATCAAAGGTTGCTACAGATAATTCAGCATCAGTCATTTTACAATATCTATCAAAGTCCATGTGAGAGAATCTATCTTTCATATGATCTTTGACTTTATCTTTCATGGTTTCATGATGTTCTTTCTTGTACTCCTCTCTCTCTTCAGGAGTCATTTGACACCATTTTGAGAGTCTATCAAGTTTAGCAACATCAGTGATTTCTGCTGCACGGTCAGATTCTGTCAATTTACATAGTCTATCATAGTCCATGTGGTCTGTCATTTTATCATGCATCTTATCCATAACTTTGTCTTTGACATGATCTTTTACATGATCTTTGATATTATCTCTGACTTGATGTCTATCTTCATCAGTGATGTTATTTCTGATAAAGTCTTTGAGTTTACTATCTCTTGAATAGTCAGAAAGTTCACAATACTTTAGTAATCTTTCTGAAAATTGTGCTAGTCTAGGATGGTCTTCAAAGAATTGACGTTTCTCTTCAGCAGACATGTCACAGAAATGTGCTAGTCTGTCATCGAGATTGTAATCAGGTCTTGTATCACTATCACATTTTCCTTTATAATCACCATGTGCTAAATGTGCACGTAATGCATCATCTGAAATTGATAGTGTTTTTTTGCCTTTATGACAAACAAGAACTTTATCATTGTCATCGTCTGAATCATCATCGTCAGTATTTGTAAAGACTTGACCATCATCAGTCATGCATTGTTCTGGAAATGATTCCATTACAGGATATCCAGCTTCAACACAGTCTTCAAAATCTTCGATAACATCATCAGATTCGTCATCTACTTCATCAAATCTTTCTAGTTCAATTGCATCAATAACATCATCTAGTGAATTTTCACGATCAATGTCATCTTCAATATCACAGATGATTGCAAGTTTCTCGGCATACTCATCTAATTCATATTTTGATACAATATCGCTACGTTCAGTTTCTGTCATTTCACAAAAGCTTTCTAGAATATCATCTAGTTCATCTGAATCAGCAAATGCTGTGTTTCCAGCAGTTACGCCAGTAAACATAATCAGTGAAAAAACAACGCTTAGAAGTTGTGTACTTTTCATTGTGGTTTTTTTAAAATATTGAATATAAAGCATATCGGAACATTGTGACGGAACATTGTGACGAATCATTTATTACAAATGAGACAATTTTTTGGCAATTTTATACATAACAGGCACAAAATATTTTCTGGACAAAAGATAAGTGTATAGTAATTTCTTTTATTCAATTTCCTATATTTTTTGCATGCTTACACAAGAAGATAATGAATTTGTAGAGCAATTAGCAGAATGGGCAGAATCTATCGGAATCAATCTAGATAGAGATCCTGAACAGTTGTAGTTTTTGAACACGCATTTTGTTAAGTAGAAAAATTACAAGGAACAACATGAAATATATCGGAACAACCAAACTAGAACATGGAATTGTAATGCACTATCAAAATAGTTGCGGTAACATAGAGTCATGTTTTATTGCAAAAAATTCATTAGAAAATTTCAAGTAAATCAAATGTACAAATCATAAATACATTTGAATGTTAATATCATTATGGATACTTTTGAAAAACACAATATTGTATTGAATATTTTAAGAAAGATTGTTTGAAAATGAAAACTATTCAATCACTTAATATGAAAATTACAAGGTGTAAAAAATGTCCTCGATTGGCAGTCTACATTAGAGATGTTGCAAAAAATAAGGTTAGACGATTCAAAGATGAAAAATACTATGGAAAACCACTGTCAGGATTTGGTGATATCAAGGCCAATTTACTAATTGTGGGGTTAGCGCCAGCTGCACATGGAGGAAACAGAACTGGTAGAATGTTTACAGGGGATTCATCAGGGGATTGGGTAGCCAAAGTAATGCATAAACATGGATTTGCATCAATTCCAACTAGTCAATCGCTTAATGATGGATTAGTTTTACACAATGCATACATTACTGCAGCAGTTAGATGTGCACCACCTCAAAACAAACCAACAAAACAAGAAATGGATACATGTTTTAGATATTTGGAGCAAGAAAAAGAAATTCTAAAAAATATTACAATAGTTTTATGTCTTGGAAAAATTGCATATGATACTGCATGTAAATTGTATGGAGTGAAGATAGAAAAATTTGGACATAATAAATTATTCTCCTATGATGGATTTAGTATACTCACATCATATCATCCATCAAAACAAAATACACAGACAGGTAGACTAACCTGGGCTCAATGGTCAGCAGTATTTGCTAAAGCCAAGAAATTGTCAAAAAAAATCTAATTGTTGTAAGACATTTTCATACATTTCTTTATTAGAATCAAAAATGAAGAATTAGAAATTGAAAACACGAACAGTTATGATTTTTGGATTTATGGTACTTTTTTTAATTTTTGGGATATCTAGCTATCTACAATGGGAGTACTCTCAAGAAATTAAGAATGTTTCAGAATATCACAAAAGAATGAGTATTCCTTCAATTAGTACTCTAAATGATATCAAAATCAATTTTCAGATGATTCACATGTTAAGCATAGAAATGATTCAAACAGATGTTACAGATGAAAGATATTTCGAACTTCAAGAGGGATATCAAATTGATAGAGTTGCCATAGAAAAAGATCTTAAAAGATATGAAGATCTAACTTTTGCTAAAAATTCAAGAGGCGAATTATTAGCATCTGCAGTTATGCAAAACCAGATGCAGGATTATATTTTCATCATGAAACAAATATTACAAAATAATGATGCAGTGATAAAACAATATGAAAATAAAGAGATTTTGGGGATTAATGCATTGCCACTTTTAGCATCAATTGAAGAAGAGTTTCACAATACTATCGAAAGCGATACAAGTATGGAAATTAGGGGAATGGAAAAGGTGCAGAATCAAATTATTTTGATAGAAGAAAACATG
The DNA here is from genome assembly GCA_024644105.1 of Candidatus Nitrosopumilus sp. Lineage (GTDB taxonomy): Archaea > Thermoproteota > Nitrososphaeria > Nitrososphaerales > Nitrosopumilaceae > Nitrosopumilus. The sequence continues at coordinate 21,862 of JAHELP010000016.1, forward strand.
GCCAATATTTTTTTCACATCTGCAATATTAGCAATAGCTACTGCAGTAGGTGTTATTATATTAACATCAAAATTTGTTTCAATTCCAATTAGTAGGTTAATTTTAATGACAAAGAATATTTCAAAAGGAAATTTTAAAGAAATGCCTATAAATTCAAAGAATTCAGATGTAAATGAGATTGCAATTGCATTAAACAAAATGTCAAAAGATCTTGAAATTTACAAATCAAAAATAATAATGCAAGAGAAATTATCATCAATTGGGGAATTAGCATCTAGACTTGCACATGATATCAAAAATCCATTAACTGTAATCAAAGTAACTTTGGATGTAATAAAGACAAAGAACAAAAATTTGTCAGAGGAAGAACTTGAAAAGTTTCAGAGAGTCAATGAAGCAATGTATAGAATTACGCATCAAATAGACAATGTCCTTGATTTTATCAAAGGAAAACCTTTGCAATTTGAAAAATTTTCAATTGAAAAAATTATAGATTCTGTTATAGAAGATATACCAAAGACAGATAAAATCAAAATATTGGTGGTATCTGAAAATTTAGAAATAGATTGTGATTTTGAAGCAATGAAAGTTGTTCTGATAAATCTAGTTGTTAATGCAATGCAAGCAATTGAAGGTGAAGGTGAGATCAAAGTTTCATCCAAAATTAGAGAGGATAAAGCAATAATTGAAATTCAGGACAGTGGACCAGGCATTCCACAAGAAAAACTAGAAAAAATCTTTGAGCCATTATACACTACAAAGCAAGAAGGGACAGGGTTGGGTCTTGCAAGTTGTAAATCACTAATAGAGCAGCATCATGGAACCATATCAGTGAAAAATAACCCTACTAGATTCATTATTGAAATTCCTAGAAAGATAGAACCAATATCAGAATAGAAGACAGAAATTTTCTGGAGTAATCCTTTACGATATCAAGCAGGTAAGCGTTGACATGTAACACGACAATAGGATATTGTGATAGGATATCCGTATTCTGCCTTCATTATCTATACGTAAATCTGAATTATAAATTAGATTAGAAAGATAGTGAATGTTTGTAAATATTTTATAATTTTTTTAAATAAATTTTAAGAATCTATCTAGAACTCTTTAAATTTCATTTTACCATATCTTAATTGACGAGGACTATCATACCTGCTGAAATTCAAAGGAAAAACTTTGAGGAAGTGGACAGATAGAAATAGGAAAACACGAAAAGGATAGAAGTATCTAAAATTCGTCTAGTTTTCCACTATACCTCGTTTCCTATTTCGTTTTAAAATAAATCACAGCAGAATAGAAATTAAATTTACATCATCTATGTTAAACAGTTAGCAGCAGTTGAGATTTAGGATCTACCTTTTATTTGATAATTGTGTATTTACGATTGAAAGCTGACACAATATCCTATTGTCTGAATGCTGGTGATTGTTTACCGGTCTAAGCATACTGCAAGGCTGTGTAAAGGTTAATCCGCGAGAGTCAGCTTTCAAATTTTAAAAACAGAGTTTATTCAGTTGATGTTATGAATATCAAGATTGGCTGTACAGGATGGAGTTATCAAGGATGGTCGGGTACATTTTATCCTAAAAATCTAAAGAGTTCAAAATGGCTAAAATATTATTCTCAGATATTTGAAATTACTGAGATTAATTCAACATTTTATAGAATTCCTGCACAAGAAATTGTAAGACGATGGAATACAGATACTCCAATACATTTCAGATTTACAGCAAAATTTCCATCAAGTATAACACATGAAAAAAGACTAGAGCGAGTAAATTCAGAAGTTTTCTCATTTTTAGCATCACTGGCTCCAATACATGATAAAGTAACTGCACTTGTTTTGCAATTACCACCATCTTTGTCATTTGAAGAGACTAAACCTAGACTAGAAGAACTCTTTGAGATGCTTCCAGAGGATTTTGTTTATCCCATTGAAGGTAGACATGAATCATGGTTTACTGAAGAAGCGGTCACATATCTTAAACAAAAAAAACATTGCCTTGTATGGAATGAAGTTGAAGGAGTAAGCAACCCAATGCCAATAACATCAGACTATCTATACGTTAGATTGATTGGAGATCGTTCCATTCCAGATTCAGATTTTGGTAGAGTTTCAAAAAATAAATCTGAATTAATTACCAAGTGGGCAAAAAAACTTGAGGAGATAAAAAATATTCCACAAGCCATGGTATTTGCAAATAACCACTTTGAAGGATTTGGTCCAGCTACTGCTAATTC
>JAHELP010000054.1 GCA_024644105.1 Candidatus Nitrosopumilus sp.
GAAGCACCAGAAGCTAATGCTTTTGTTGCATCTCCAGAAGTTCTAGTTCCTCCATCAGAAATAATTGGAATTCCGTGATCATTTCCAATTTTAGCACAATCCATTACTGCAGTTAATTGTGGAACACCAGAGCCAGTAATCACTCTAGTAATACAAATTGAGCCAGAACCTACTCCGACCTTTACTGCATCAACTCCTGCTTTAATCAAATCTTCTGCTCCTTGAGCAGTTGCAATATTTCCTGCTATTAATTCACAATTAGGAAATGCTTTTTTGATATTACGAACTGTACTAATTGCATTTTCACTATGCCCATGAGCAATATCAACTACTAAAACATCAACACCTGCTTCTAAAAGAGATTCACTTCTTTCTAAAAAGTCACCTTTGACTCCAACTGCTGCACCAACTAAAGGTCTACCTTTCTTATCTTTGGATGCATTTGGAAAATCAGCATTATTTGTAATATCTTTACTTGTTATCAAGCCTTTGACAATTCCAGAATCATCTACAATTGGTAATTTTTCAATTCTATGTTTATGTAAAATTTCTTTAGATTCATCTAATGTAACACCAAGCTTTGCAGTGACAACATCTTTAGTCATTACATCTTGAATTTTGTTTGCTCTATTTGCAAATAGTAAATCTCTCTCAGTAACAATACCGATTAATTTTGAATTTGAATCAACAACTAATAATCCTGAAATCTCTTTATCTTCTGCATAGTCTATTGCTTCTTCAACAGATTTGTCTTGAGATATAGAATATGGATTTTCAATCATTACACTTCCTGATCGTTTTACTTTGAGAACTTCATTTGCTTGCTCTTCAATCGTCAAAAATCTATGAATGATTCCTATTCCTCCTGCACGTGCCATAGCGCTTGCCATGGATGACTCTGTTACAGTATCCATATTTGCACTCACAAAAGGAATGTTAATTGATATATTTCGAGATAATTTGGTAGTTAGATCTGTCTGAGTTCTACTAGTAATATCTGAATATTTGGGTACGAGAAGAACGTCGTCAAAAGTTAATCCTTCTTTGAATTCCAATGAAACCTTGTTAAGAAAGTAAAATATCGATTATAAGCCTTTGTTTTGTTTGCTAAGTTGGGAAGCGATCGTGATAGCATCTTTTGTTGCTTCTACATTATGAGTGCGAATGATATCAGCCCCATTCATAACAGAAACAGTTTCTGCTGCAATTGAACCAAATAATCGATCAGTCGGATTTTCTTTTCCCAAAATTTTTCCTATAAATGACTTGTTTGAAACTGAGATCAGAAGGGGGTGATTTTGTTTTATTTTATTTAGATTTTTTAAAATTAAAAGATCTCTTTCTAACCAATCAGATTTAATTTTTGTATAAAACGATCCCTTACCAGTTTTTCTAAAAAATCCTATAGCAGGATCTAAGACGATTTGTTCAAGAGAAATATGTGATTTTTTTGCAATCATTATGCTTTCTCTGAGTAATTTTTTAGTTGTAGTTATAGGATTTCCCAGGGATATTTTTGAGTCAAATGCACATAAAATTAGAGACGGAGTGAATTCTGAAATAACTGCTTGCATTTTTTTGTCATATTTTAATCCAGAAATATCATTAACTATTTCAACACCAATTTCTAATGCATCTTTTGCAACATTTGCTCTACAAGTGTCAACAGATATTGGAAGATTTGTAAAATTTTGAATTATTTTTATTGCATTTAGGATTCTTTTTGATTCTGTTTTTTCGGATATAGTTGTAGATAAGTATGGAGCAGTAGACATACCCCCAACATCAATAAAGTCAGCACCTTCGCTTTCCATCTGTTTTACAGTATTTTTTATCAAAGTTTTACTAGTACTAACAGACTTTTTGTAAAATGATTCAGGACTGGTGTTTAAAATTCCCATTATACGCACAGGATTTTTTCCGCCGACTGCTACATTTGCAATTTTTGCCACATGGTTTATCAAATCTAATACAATTTGAGTGATATGATGATTCTAGGTTGGAAAAAACGATACTATGAGATTTTAAAAGATTTCAAGTATAGTGAAAAAATGGATAAAACAGCAGCGATTCATTTAGATTCAATTTTAAAAAAATCAGGAATTGAGAAAAAAATTATCGAAATAGTTAAAGGAAAAACAGTTTTAATTATTGGTTCAGGACCATCGTTATCATCAGCTATTCCAATATTAAAAAAATATAAAAAAATAGTAAAAATTGCTGCAGACAGTGCAGTTAAACCACTTGTAGAAAATGGCATAATTCCAGAAATTATTGTTACGGATTTAGATGGAGATAGAAATACATTAAAAAAAATTGGAAAAACAAATTCTATTTTTGTGGTACATGCACATGGTGATAATGTTGAAAAATTAGAATTGGTTAAGAAGTTTAAAAACTGTATTGGAACAACACAAACAATACCAGTTGGAAAAATTAATAATTTTGGTGGATTTACAGATGGGGATCGAGGGGTTTTTCTAGCAAATCATTTTCATGCAAAAAAAGTTATTTTATTTGGAATGGACTTTGGTAAACAAATAGGAAAATTTTCAGAAACTAAAGGATCAGAAAGAAAAATAAAATTAAAAAAACTGAAGAAAGGGGAAGATCTTTTGAAATGGCTATCTACCTTCACTAAATTAGAATTATTTACAACATCAAAGTCAATTAAAGGATTCAAAAAAATATCATACAAGGAACTGGATATTATAATTACCTAGAATGCATTTAATACCCATTCCTCATTTAACAAATTATGAAATTTTCAGAGGAACAAGTAAAGGAAATTGTTGCTCTAAAGGAGAATTTGATCGAGCAAATCGATAAACATCAAGAAGGAATTGAAATGCTTGAAAAAAATATCACTGTTTTGGATTTGTTCCTAAAAGACTCCAGTTTTACAAAGGCTTCTCAGTTAGAAATTAAGAAAGAGGTTAAAACAGAACCAGAAATCACTGAAAAGCCTGTAGAAAATTCAATTCCAATCAAAAGAGGAAATGATGGTAAAATCATTGCTAATGCATTTGTTACACCAGATCAAGTTTCCATAGTTTTAGATAATGAAATAATAATTAATGCAGATACTCCACCTTTCAAATCATTCTTTTTAGATAGAATAATAGGAGAAATGAAAAAGAAAGATGTTGTAGAAGCAGAAAATGGTAAAATCCAAAAAGAATCTGTGATTGATTATATTGTAAATAAAAATGGGGCAGACATTAGAGAGATAATAATTAAAAATTATAGGCAAAAAGAAAGAGTAAATGAGTTAATTAATACAGCAGGCTGGTCACTAACCCGAATGCTCGAAAATGTGAACAAGTGATTGTATGGATAAAATTGTAGTTTTAGATTTTGGATCACAGTATAGTCATTTAATTTGTAGAAGAATAAGAGAATTTTCAGTTTATGCAGAACTTGTCCCATATGATATTAGTTATGATCAATTACAAAAACTAAATCCTACAGGAATAATTTTTTCAGGGGGACCATCAAGTGTTTATAATTCAGATGCACCAATGCCTGAAAATAAAATTTTTGATATGAATTTGCCATTACTTGGAATTTGTTATGGTCATCAACTGATTGTCAACAAGTTTGGAGGAAAAGTAAAAAGAGCAAACAAAGAATATGGCTCATCATTACTGACAATTGATAGCGATAAAGATCTACTAAATGGAGTAGGTGAATCAGTAAGGGCTTGGATGAGTCATGGTGATGAAGCAGAACAAATTCCAGAAGGCTTCAAAGTTATTGGTCATACTAAAAGTGCAAAAGCAGCTGCTATTGCATCAGAAGAAAAATCAATTTATGGAATTCAATTTCATCCTGAAGTAGTTCACACAGAACAGGGTACAGAAATTCTAAAAAATTTTGTTTTGAAAGTCTGTGGTGCAAAACAAGAATGGACTATGGAGGGCTTTATTGATACAGCAGTTGAAAAAATTTCAAAAATTGAAGGAAATGTGCTTTGTGGAGTAAGTGGAGGAATAGATTCTACAGTTGTAGCACTATTAATTCACAAAGCAATAGGAGATAGACTAAAGTGCGTTTTTGTAAATAATGGATTGTTAAGACTAGATGAAGAAAAAGAAATCGAAGAAATGTTTAGAGATAATTTTAAAGTCGATTTTACATCAATAAATGCAACAGATGCATTTCTGGGGAAATTGCAAGGAATATCTGATCCAGAGAGAAAAAGAAAAATTGTAGGAGAAGAATTTATTCATGTTTTTACTGAATTTGCTGAAGGGAATGGTCCTTTCAAATGGTTAGCTCAGGGTACTCTATATCCAGATGTAATTGAAAGTGGAGTATCAAAAGGGCCTGCTTCAGTAATTAAATCACATCATAATGTAGGGGGATTACCTGATTGGCTCAATTTAGAGATTTTAGAACCTCTGAGGGATTTGTACAAGGATGAAGTTAGAAAAATTGCTAAAATCCTTCAAGTTCCAGAAAAACTTTTCATGAGACATCCATTTCCAGGTCCAGGTTTGGCAGTTAGAATTATTGGCGAAATAACCCCAACAAAACTAGAGATTTGTAAGATTGCAAGTAAAATTGTTGAAGAAGAATTGATGGAAGCGGGATTGTATGAAAACGTGTGGCAAGCTTATGCTGCAGTGGGTGATGATAGAGCAGTGGGTGTTGTTGGGGATGAACGTCGATATGGTAATATTGTAATGATTAGAGTTGTAGATTCAGTAGATGCAATGACTGCAGATTGGACTAGATTACCACATGGATTATTAGAAAAAATGAGTAATAGAATAACAAATGAGATTGAAGATGTTACATGGGTTACATATACAATATCAAGTAAACCTCCTGCAACCATTGAACCACAGTAGTGATAAAATTGGAATATGAAAAAATTTGTGATCAAATTTTAGAGTGTGATAGTAGTATTAGATATGTTGGAATATATGATTATGGAGAACTTTATGAAAAAATGAGAACTGGATTAAAATGTTATTTATCAAGAGAAGAAACTGAGATGTCATTATCTCAGGCTGTTTATCGGTGGTCTACTCGTAAAAAAACAGCAGATAAAATTGGAAAACCAATTTTTGCACTAGCAAAATATGAAAAGATCTATCGAGTAACTATTCCAATTGGAGGGGCAGGATTAATTTTGATTACTGCTGATTTAGATTCAGATGTAAATAACATCATAGAAAAAATTTTAACAATTAAAAACCAATATTCTTCATAATTTGTGATTGAGATGGATTTTCATGTTTTTGATACATATGTAAAAGCAAAAGATGGTCATACCATGCATTTTGATGTAGTAACTGACAGTAATGATATAGAAAAAGCAATTTCTTTTGCTAAAGAATGGCTGAAAATCATTGGTGAGGAATCATCTACAGTTACTACAAATGAATGTAAATTTTGTCATACACAAACTGTCCCAGAAGATATGGAAATTGAAATTATGACAAATGGATATTCTATTTCAAAGATGGAAGGATGTCCCAATTAATTTTAATTTACATTAAGAATTTTCTGAGAAATTAAATATTCTATTGCAGATAATAGTTCATTTTCTGAAATAGTTTCTTCTGCATACCATACGAAAATATCATGAACCCAGGCAGGTATTTTCGATTCAGTTGGTTCTAAATTTTCAATTTCAAGTAGTTCAATTTCTTCATCGTTATCTATTTCTTCTTCAGATATTTCCAATTCTTGATGATTCTGTGTGATAACTAAAGGCTTACTAGATTCTATAATAGAAAATGTTGAAACAGCTTCACTGGGACCATATTCAGAAAATATTCTCAATACATAATCACCTACAACATTTGCTTCTACGTCATCAGGTTGAAGATAATGTAAAATTTGCACTCCAAATAAATTATCGTCAATTACTTTAGGTAAAATTTCAGTAGTTTTTAGAATTTCTCCATCACTAATTCTAGATATCTCCATAAAATGATAACCATGTTGTGGATCATAATTTTGAATTTGAATATTAGCTCGAATCATTTGTGGGTTTTTATCTAGATCAATAGTGTCTCCAGAAATAAAGTCAATAGTAATTATAG
>JAHELP010000055.1 GCA_024644105.1 Candidatus Nitrosopumilus sp.
CCTCAAAAAGATTTGATGAAGAAATTTGGTTATGTTGGAAATATGGTGAAACCGAAATAAAATTTTGGCATGAAAAAGATTCTGGTTTTATGGGCAGAAAGCCTCTTGAAGTTAGTGATGATTCTCTAGTTTAAGATTGTGTATTGCTCTAAAATCATTCCATGTGTTTGCTAAGTGTTCACAAAATTCATCTCTGCATCTAGTACTATAACCACAACTACATCTACTCATTAGGTATCGGCCTCGGATGTATCTGCTTTTGACCAAATATTGTTGAAGAGTAATGCTTTTGAATAAATTATAGTTTCAGAGTTAGTCCAAATGGCTCTCATCTCTTTATTATTTCCTTCATTTTTGATAAAAAATAATACTTCATCATCATCTTTGATCAAAAAACAGAGATTTTCTTTAACAGATGAACATAATTGTTTTATTTTTGATTGATCTATATCTTCAAAAATATACTTGGATTTTTTTGAAATTGGAGCTAATAATTTGTAATCAATTTTATGTTCTTCTAATGCATCTAGGAAATTTGCATGATAAAATTTCATAAAGTCTTTCTCTGATCCTAAAATTCTACACTCTTTTTTGGCATTTAGTATCATATCAAATATTTTACTATTGACTTGATTTCCTCCTTGTAGAACTTTGAATTTTTCTTCTTCACTTGATTCCTCGGTAGGTTCTGCTCCTGGGATTTTTGTCCAGATCTCTTCTAAAATTGGACCCGATTTTTTTAGTTTGTTTAGACGTGCAGTCTCTGTACTAATCAATAAGTTAACTGCTTTTTTTATTGGCAATGCTGTAAATTGAATTGGATGCTGAAACGTTGCTTCGACAATTCCTTTGTTTTGTAGTGCTGTAAGAAGATGATATGTTTCACTTCTAGGGACATTTACTGCTTTTGCAATATCTGATGCAGTTTTTGCTCCTATTTTTCCCAAGTAGAAAAATACCTTACTTTGGTTTGGCGTTAGTCCAAATGACACTAAAGCATCTCTGATTTCCTCATAGTTTGCTTTATCAACAGGAAAAGTACCTAGTTGCATCGTATTAGCTATGATTGCCATTATTGGAAATGATCGGAAATACATTAAAAGCCTGATCGTTCAATCGTATACAATTCAATACAAATTACTACATTTGATAATTTGTTCTAAATTTCATGCCTGAAAAAATTCTCTAATTTTATAAAATTTGCTTATTTTTCAATTATAATTTTTGTTTTTACTCATTTTCTTTTTTTAATACTGGCATTGAGCCTATCCAGCCCCAATCCATATTCTGGAAATAAACTCATCTTGAATTTTATCTCTTCTGGAGGTTCTGAATGTACGATTTTTACGCCCAGATTTTATTTTGATATTGCTGTTTGAACAAATTATCTCTTTTTCCTCTTGTCCATCTTCATTTCCAGCTAGTCTGTTTCTTAAGAAGAAAATTCCTGCCATAACTAAAGATAATGAAACAATATCGACTGTTGTAATTGTTTCTGCAAGAAACAATCCTGAAAAGATTACTCCAAAAACGGATGTTGTTGAATAAAGTAAAACAGTTCTCATTGTTCCGATGATTTTCAATGCCATTAAGAAAAATAATGTTGACATTCCTGTTCCTAGAATTGATAGAGCCAAAATACTTGGAATTTGTGCAATATCTACATCCATTGGAATTTGGAACACAATAATTAATGAAATTGCTACTGCAGCACAAATGAAAGAGACTATTTGCGTAACTCTTCTAGCATCAAATTTGTCACCTACGAATTTGCAAAGGGTAATGTCTATTCCGTATAGTACTCCTGATAATATAATTAGTAAATCACCTGTAAGCATTTCTCCCATGCTGAAATTATTTTGTACTAGATCATTTCCAATTGGAATTACCATCATTCCAATTACTATCATTGAAAATGGTATGCATTCTTTGATTCGAAGTTTTTCTCTAAACACCATCATCCCAATAACAAGTGCAAAAATCATTTCGCTGTTACTAAAAATTGATGCATTTACAGCTGTAGATGTTGACAATCCGTAAAAATACGCAATTAGTGCTCCAACTTCTGCAATTCCGATTGCTCCCATAAACATCCAATCCTTTCTTCCAAATTTGGAAATAGAATCTGTTTTCTTTGCAATCGGCGTAAAGAAAATTCCACCAATAAAATAAACCAGAAAAGCTAGAACAATTGGATTAATTTGCATGATGTTGTCTGAATTTTCCAACATTGGTTTAGAAAATACATGAATAAGCGCAGTTAATGCTGACGCTAGTATGATCAAATAATACCCATATCTGGATTTATTGGCAGTTAGCCTTTCAGTAACGTTCATTCCCATATTTGGGAATAACACCATCTGTAATATATGGATCCATGGGTTTTTGGGAATTTTGTGCGTAAAATATTACTTTTTACAGATCCTCCGTTTTTGCGATTTCGAATGAAAATCCTTGCTTATTGCACTCCTCATTCATAATTCTATAACCTATTTCGTTTAGAATTGTATTCATTTGACTCACTATGAAAAATGGCCAATTTTCTCCCAAGTCATGTTGAATAATGATTTTGTGTTTTCCATTTACTTTCATCTCTCTATACTGAACATTCATGTTTAGACATCTTTTTTTGAATAAATCTAAGATAGAATCCAATTCAATGTAACCATAAATGTAGTTTAGAGCATTTTTAAAATCAGATGTGCCTGTTGTTTTAGCTATTTTTTGAATTTTTTCTTTAGAAATTGAATCTGATATCTCTCTAAATGTAGTTCTGAACATTGATACCCATCCCATTTCTGTTGTTAATTCGTGCCAGTTCACCTGGTTTTCCAAAAGATGGTTGATCAAAGTGTTTAGACTAATTTTCTGCTCAGTACATTTTTGATGAAGCTTGCTACTTAGTTCTGAGTCAATTCTAATGGAAACATTATCTGTTTTTCTCAGAATTTGTTTTTCCTGTAATGTCAAGCCTGGCTCTCCTGATCGCTAATTCCAATTGTATTCATTTTACTATTCTCTTATTTCCAATTTTGGACATATGGATTAGTATGTTATTTTCCATACATACAGGACTGTACAACTAAATACATTGTATTGAATTGTGATCGATCAATATTAGAATATGAAATTACTAAAATCCAAAATTAGTATTAAAAGAAGTGTTTGTCATAATTGTTTTGACATATTCTTTATAATCTAATGATTCTCTAAACTGGTAATGGAAAATGGACTAGACAATCTATTGGTACCTTCATTGCGAAACTCTATTGAAGAGAATTTAGGTAAAGATACTTTAAATAAAATTGAACAAAGACTAATGGAAAGACACGGTTTAGGTCTAGTGCAAGCAATTAAAAATTTCAGTAAATTTGATAGTGTTTTGAGAGAATTTTTTGGCGCAGGAGCTGATGGTCTTGAACAAAAGTTCTTACAAGAGATTGTTAATGTAGAAAAATCAAAATCTTCACAGTCTAATTGGATTCAAATAAAAGATCCTGAACTATCAAGAGTCTTTTTAGAATCATTTGCAGACCAAGATAAAAAAGCAATCTTAGGTTCTGTGATGGATGAACCATTAATCATTGCAAATATTTTGGAAACTTGTGAAATCCCACAAACTTCTGGATATCGAAAAATAAATTATCTAATTAACAACGGATTGCTCGTTTCAAATGGATTTGAATTAGCACATGATGGCAAGAAAGTCAAGAAATATGAGACAATTTTTGATAATGTCAAAGTAGACATAATTAAAAATGATGTTGCAGTTAAAGTGCAACTTAAGAAATGTTTGGTTGCAGACAGTTCAATACTACAAACTGTTCAAATTCAGTGTTAAAACAATTTTTTTGTTTCTATTGTCTTAACTCTATAGCGTTTTCTTGTGTTTGAGTAATGCATACATTACTACCAGGTATCCTGAATACCAAAACATGTTTACTGGGTGTACCAAGTCATACTCTCCAAATAATTCTAAATTATAATACCAAATATCTCCAATATTGTTAAGCAAAATACCAATTACCAAAATTAACCATGCTTTTCCAATCACTCCTTGTTTGAATATGGATGCACCTACTACTGCTACGGCCAGTGTAAGTGTTGCAGTATAAACAAAGATTACTCCATAGTAGAAATCAAATTCAAGGACACCAACATCTTGGCTGATAGATACTAGGGAGTATCCGATTAAAACTAGAATGGGCATTAGGATTATCCAAATTTTTGATTTATTGCCTAATTTTGGAGAAAAAAACCTGATATTCATAAAAAGATATGTGAGTAATAGCGGGTACAATAAGAAAAAGAAGATATCTGCGATCGATGGGTATGGTTCAATGTTATACACAATATCGTATACTGCATATGTTACTTCTGCAAAAAATATGCTTAGATATCCTATTGACAGTGCTAGGTATGCCCTTCCAAATACTGCGGTTCCGTGATAATTTCTAACTACTGTGAACCCAATAATTGCAAGTGCCAATGGAACAAACATTGAGAAAATTGAGACTGCAGTATCTGAGTAATCCTCAGGTATGAAATAATTAATTCCTATATGAAATGAAATTACTAGAATTGCAATTCCTACAAAAGCTTTGTAATTAAATGAACTTGTGATTTTTTCTGGAACGACTTCTGGGATCTCATTAGGATCCAATTCCTTGTCTTCCATAATCTTGGATATTCTGAATGGTTAAATCTTTATCGGGTCAAAAAAAAAACACTTGCCAACAATTGATTTTGTTAATATTTTTAGAGTATTTTTAAAATGTTACATTACACTAGATGGTTTGTAATCGCCTTGATTTTTTAATCTCTCTAATCTTTTGATGACAAATCTTGCTGTCTCTCTAACGTCTATGCTAGGATCTGTTTCTGCGTCTCTGATCAAATCTATTGAATCAAAAGCGCGCATTAGTCCCAATGATTCAATTGCTTCATGTTTTGTTAGAATGCTTTTATCAGTTAATGCAGCTTCTACAAGAACTGGAATTTTTGATTTCATATTTCTTCCAGCAATCTGATAACATGCTTCATGTTTTACAACACCATTGTCATCATTTTTGAGAACCCATTCAATTAGATCTGCGACTTTATCAAAAATTGGATCTCCTTCTTCTTTATTTTCAACTAGCTCTCCTACTAGCCATACAGCATCCCATCGTTTTGATTCATCACTGTCATTTTTTAAAATATACTCACATGCAAGAATTCTATCATTTTCTGGTAGGTCTCTTAATTTATTCTCATCATATACTTCAATTGCCATTTCCACTTCTGGGAATTGAAGCTTTTTAACGATTTCTAATTGAACAGGCTCAAAAATTATGAATATCTTACTTTTTGATATTCTTATGTTTTCTAATTTTTTGATTTTCTAACAAAGTTTTTGACATCAATGGTTTTGAGAGGTTTTGAAGAATCCCAAAGAAATGAACACAATGTAAAGATATTGTCTACCATTTCTGATGAATTTGTACATAGGGAAAAGTCTGAATCTGCACTTGAATTTTGAGATGATGCAGCAGAATCAGACATTATCATTTTTTTATCCATCTGAACAACCATTCTTCCCTTTGATGGAAGTTTACCAATTTTTGTTTCAGTTGCATTAAATCTCTTAACAAATGGTGCTAATTTTGGATCAGTCATATCTACAAGCAATCTAACCTTGCCACCGTTCTTTTCACAAATGCTAATCTTTTCTGGAATTGTACTATGATACATTCTTGAAACATCATCTAATGTTGTTGCAATGTATGTAATTCCAGTTGAGTTTTCAATTAAATGAGCAATGTCTGCATAGATGTTTTGTCTTCCCTGAACTACTCTAAATGTAGGTACAGTGCTGATTTGACTTGTTGTTATTTCATTATTAATTTTATCAATTATTGCCTCGCCTGATTTTTTGATTTTGTTTACCTCGTCTTCTTTTTTACC
>JAHELP010000056.1 GCA_024644105.1 Candidatus Nitrosopumilus sp.
GTATGTCTTGTAATTTTTCGTGTAATAATCCATTCAATGTACTGTAATCGTCTCCTTCAGGTAAATTTGATTTAAAAATTTCATTAATTTTTTCAATTTCAATTTCACCATTTGTTATTATAGTATCATTATCTATGCGTTCATACTCATCAGATGATGGTGAATCTGTTTCATCCTCAATATCCCCTATGATTTCTTCTATCAAATCTTCTAGAGTAACTAATCCCTCTACACCACCATGTTCATCTATAACAATTGCCATGTGTGTTTTTCTTCCTTTCATTTCTCTAAGTAATGAGCTAACCATTTTTTCTTGAGATGCAAACACAGGTTTTCTAGAAATTTCTTGTAATGTTTTCATTTTATTTTCAGATTCTAGTTCTTTGAGAACATCTCTGACATGAATAAATCCTACAATATCGTCATGATTTTCACCAAAAATTGGAATCCTTGAATGTGGATTTTGGTTAATTAACGGTAGAGCTTCAAACAAAAGCATTTTAGCTGGAAGCATTTGGACTTTGAGTCTGGGCGTCATTATGGATCTAATTACAGTATCATCAAACTCTATTGCTCTATGAATTAAATCTCGTTCATGTAACTCAAATGCTTCATCCCTATGCCCTTGATCTATGATTCCTTTAATTTCACTTTCAGTCAATGCTGGAGGATGATAATCACTACCAGTAATCCTGATCATTACACGAGTAATTCTCTCCAATACCCAAACAATTGGATACATGGCATAACTAAACATCATCAAAATTCCACTGGAACGGAGTGCAACTTTTGTAGCGTTTGCATTACAATATGTTTTTGGTGTAACTTCACCAAAAATTATAATTAAAAATGTCATAATTCCTACTGCAATACCTAATCCACTATCTCCAAATAATTTTATTGCAACTACTGTAGCTAAAGCTGATGAACCAATATTCACTAAATTATTTCCAAGATTAACTGCTGACATCATCCATCCTGGATTTGATTTCAGTTTTTGGAGAGCTTTGGCTCCTCTTCGTTTCTCTTTAACTAATTGTTCCACAGTTGCTTGGGTTGTTCCAACCAATGAAACTTCTAAACCACTAAAAAAACCTGATAATCCAATTAACCCTGCTAATGCGGCAAGCTCAACCCAAAGTTCTACCAAGATACTATCCCCACAAAGTTCTTAGAAATATGCGTATTACTCATTTAGTTATTTTGCACCATCTTTTGGCTATATTGTATTTGTAAAGCATGAATTTAAGGCTTGAGATTTGAAAACTATACTAAATTAAAACTAAGGCTAATTTTTTGGAGGATTTGCAAATCTATTTTCAGAATTCCTATGATAATCTACGGGTATCATTGCATCTTTTTGTCTTCCTGTAAGAATACCTACAACAATTTCATCTTTTTTAATCACTCCTTCATTTATCAATTTTTTAATTCCCACTACAGTTGCACCTGATGCCATTTCACAATCAAACCCGTTTAGTCCCACAACTGACATGCCATCCAGCATTTCTGAATCTGAAACAGTCGTTGCAACTCCATTAGTGAATTCCAGAGCACGCAATCCTTTCATAATATTTGCAGGTCTACCAATTTGGATAGCAGTGGCCTTTGTTTTTGGTCGTAATCCTTCTTTATCTAAATGATCATAATATCTACTTATTAGCTCGGCGTTGGGGTTGCCTTTATTCCATCTAAGTTCTTCCCCTTCAAATTTACCATTGTACAAATCAGACAACGTACTTGCACCTTCTGAATTAATTACTGCTATTCTAGGAATTTTTTTAATCCATCCCCATTCATATAATTCCATTAGAGCTTTACCACAGCTTGATGTATTTCCTAATGCTCCGCCAGGATAGACTATCCAATCTGGAACATTCCAATTCAAATATTCTAATGCTCTAAATGGAATTGTTTTTTGTCCTTCAATTCTAAATGGATTAACAGAGTTTACTGTGTAACCATCATGATTTTGTGCATCATCTAAAGATTGTTTTAGTGCATCATCAAAATTTCCATCAACTTCCACTATTTGAGCTCCAAACTGATATGCCTGACTGAGTTTTCCAGGTGCTATTTGACCTGCAGGAATGTACACGTCACAGTTTATTCCTTCATTTGCTGCAAACATTCCTGCTGATGCAGATGTATTACCCGTAGATGCACAAACAATTTTTTTTGCACCCACCATTTTTGCATGTGTTACTGCAGTTGCCATACCATTGTCTTTGAATGAACCACTTGGATTGTATCCTTCTGGCTGTAGCCATAAATTATTATTTGAAATTCCTATAAAATCTGCAGCTTTGGACATTTGATATGGTTTTGATTGTCTTCCTTCTGCCCCGTCAAGTGATACCAAGTATTTTGAGCATTCATCAATATTTTCAGTGTCAATTTGACAAAAATTTAGTAATTCTCTGAATCTCCATACTCCACTTTCATTAAAAATACTCCCTTCAGAATTTCTCCTTTTGTAAAAGACTTCTTTAAGCGCTGTTGATGGTTTATTTTTATATTTTACATCTAACAAGTGGTTCTTTTCACATTGGACGTTTGTACTCTCGATAGGATATTCTAATCCACAATTAGGATCTATGCATTTTAGATAAGCATCGCCTTGCATCATAATTCAAGATAATCCGTGATAATTTAAAGGAAATCCTGTAAAAGTTGTTCATGATTAGCTATTTTTGCTAAACTTTAGATTAGATGCATCCTAACTGAATTTATGGTATCTTATAATGATCATTTAAAGAAAATCCTTTCTCAAATTCTTGATTCATACAATATTCTTAAAGAGATGGAAGTGAAACCAGGAGATCTTGAAAATATTAGGATAGAGATGTTAAAAATTAATGGATTCATTAAAGTATCTACAAACAATATAGATGAATATAAAATTTCTATTTCTGATTTTAAAAAATTAAAATCTAAATTTAATCATTATTTAGATAACTATTTCTTTGAAAAAGAGATTGATACAATGGCTCCCCTATACTCTAATGATATACAAAGAGTAAAGAATATGAGGTTTAAAATAATTGAAGCATTGGAGGATAAAAAAATGATTGAAAGTATAGAGGATTTAATAGAAAAATTATGACTGATGGAAAAAAATGTGTACTATGTGGATGCCGTGATCATAAATTATTAGGATGTAACAAACATATCTCAAAAAAATGTAGTTGTTACGACAAATAGAATTAATTTATAATTATTATTTTCTTTTAGGTCCAGATCTTTCATGAAAATTTAGACAGCATTTACACTCTTTCTGCAAACATTCTGATTCACTATGATGTCCACAAATACCACATTCACAGCTTTTTGACATGATATGTATTATTTTATTTAGCATATAATTTATCCCCCAATTTTTTATGAGTTGAGTGTCAAAAATGAGATTATTTTTTAGATTTTGACTTTTTTGCAGGTTTGCCTTCTAATTCTTTTTTAATTTCTTCTGCTTTACTGTCTACTGCCTTGATAATCTCCTGAATAATTCCATCTAAATCACTATCTTCTGCTTCTGGTTCTACTGTGCTAGCTATTTCATTTATTGTAGTTGAAATCTCTGAACTTACATCCTCAAAGCTTTCTGGATCTTCATATGCTGCATTGTAGAGGTTTTTTAGATTATTAACATGACCAATTACTTGTTCTGTAAGTACTATTTTGTAATCAGTACCGTTTACATCAAATTCCTTTGAACTCATAATGTTTTTTCAAGTTCTTTTGTTTATAATGTTTTCAGGTAAAAATTAATCAGCTGCATGTAACTAGTGTTCAAAATACTATGTAATCTAATGCAGAAGCATCACTGATTAATCTAGTATGCTTTGAACCTACAACATACCCATTTTTGATATCTTCTGCTGGTATCCATCTGTTCGTTGATGAGTAATGCCTCTTTTCAGCTAATTCTCTTTCTATTGCTTCAATGTCAAATTCTGCTTCTTCTACTTGTTGGGTAGTGAGGTGTTTTATTGTGACAAGAATTTTTGTTACTTTAACACGATCTCCAAATTTCCATTTTAATACAGGATTTTCATCTGAGACTTCTAATACTTTGATCTTCATCTGTTTTTTTCCAAATGCATCATGGCTTATCAAAACTCTTTCATCTGTAAATTCTTCAAAACTAATTCTTGAATTTACTTCTGCATCTGAGACTGTTTCTAGTAAAGATTCTGTAGTTTTATCCATTGCTTCAGAATTATCTTCAGACATAATACTACTTGTTATCTTATCCTTAAAAACGATTTGAAGAATTTATTTAGTTAGGCACTAGTTCGTTGTTTTGTTTTAAATGGCATTTTGCATTCTTTAAGGGGCACTTCTTCTCGAGTTCCATCAATTCTTGCAAAAAATTTCCCTTCATAAGTACATACACAGTCAGTGATTTCTCGAGATTCATCCCAAATTTTAAAATATTCTCGCAGTTCTCGGTTTTCATATTTTCCAATATCGATTCTTTTTTTAGATAAAAATTTGAATGCTAATAACACGCTTCTTTTTTTGTAAATGTCAAAAGTTTTAATCCATTCTAGGCATCGTTCAATTTGATCAGAGGGAACTGTTAATGAAGTACTGGTTCCAGATTTTGCTTCTATTGTGAATATTGTACTGTTATCAGTATTTACAGCAAGAACATCGGGTAAGGCTATGCTTGGAGATCCTAATCTAAATGCCTTCCAGTTTTCAGCACTGTTAAAACGTTTTACAATGGTATCTTCCCATTGATATCCCCGCTGTCTACGTGTTTTTGCAGCTTTTTGGTTGTTAGAAAATGGTTTTTTAATCTCTTTTTGTTTTGTTACTGTAAATGTGTTAAATTTTTGTCTCATTGGCATATTATTTGCTTTTTATGTTTAGTAAAGTAGGGTATTATACAATAACTCAACAAAATATCATGTTTAAGTCATTTTCAACTTAACCTTTTAAAATAGAAAAAATATTACAATTTGGATTGTCAGAGTCTGAACTAATAATAGAAAAATTACTCGAGAAACGAGATTTTTATCTAAACACCCTCAAACATTTAGATTTTGGACTAGTTATGGAACCTACAAAGAACGAAGTTGAAAATATTGAAAAACTACAATCCGCCACAATTGATCAAATTAAAAAAATTGAACAAGAAATTTCTTTTTTGACATCTAAAAACTCTGATGATATACAATGAGTTTATCAAACCCTCGATTTGTACAAAAATTATGCTATCAGAACTTGTATCAAACCTAGTTCAAATTAAACAAACCTTTGCAAAAAATTATTCTGGAAATGCCCATATTCAAGAGGTAATCCCATCAAATGTTTCAGAAAAATTCACTTTACCCTCTCAACATTTAGAGTCCCTTCATAATTTTGCAGTAAAAAATCCAATTTATCTAAATCATTATGAAGAAAAAATTAATGATATTTCTTGTATTGTATATGAAGGTGACATTAATGAATACTGGCTTAATAGTATCAAACATGGTTCTAGCTGTCAACCATTTTATCCAACTTGGATAGTATCTGCATATTTAATGACAAGTATTGCAAAAGATTTAGGGTATTCAGAATTAGTTGATATTGGTTCTGGGGATGGTAGAATTGCATACTGTGGAAATATTTTGGGATTGACATCATTTAGTATTGAGATAGATGATGTGTTAGTTGGGTTACAAGAAAAAATATGTAAAACCACAAATCAAAATTTTAATCCAAAATGCTTTGATGCATTAGAATTTGATTACTCTCAACTGAAATTAAAAAAACCAGTATTTTTCATAGGTGGTTTGCCTCAAATGGGTGGAGACGTTTTGGCAACAAGTATAATTGAAAAAATAAATTCTATCCCAAATTTAAAAAATAATACATGTATTACATTTGCAGGTACTCATACAAAGAGACAGTTATCCGGTAATTTAGAAAATGGTG
>JAHELP010000017.1:0-4333 GCA_024644105.1 Candidatus Nitrosopumilus sp.
TTTTGGAGGAGTAATCAAGCCTGGCCAAAGTAAGCACTATGTGCTTTTGGACATGCAGGACTTAAGATCAAATAATGGGTGATCCTGTCTCTCAGGAGTTCGTGGGTTCAAATCCCACCTCCTCCACTCTATCTTGGATTTTTAATTCCTCTAGCGTTTAGAACTTCGTAAACATCTGGCAATGAGAAAACAAATCCAACATGAACACAATCTTTCTCATCACAGAGCTGACAAAATAATTCACCTTTTTGAATTGCAACCTCTGCAATTCTATTTTTGATATTATCTTTTAGAATAACACGATCATCATCAACTGATATTTTTTCTATCTTTGGAGCATATCTTGCAAAGGTCTTGTCCTTTTGCATCATCTCCTCTAACATGTAAGTTACATAGCCGGCAAAACTGTTGACGCCTTTCATTGTTAGGTCGTCTTTACTCTTTTGATAAACTTCGTGGAATTTATCATAAACAGTTTCTGAGACAGTGATTGATTTGAATCCGGCTTTTGGCAATTTACTTTTCCTTACCGTACTATACAGTACGGAAGTATATAATGTTTTATTATGAATTCATACATCTACTCTCTAAATCAAAATTAGTCTTTATAGAATACCATACTCAAAGAGCAGCATGGGAAAAGGATACTCAACTGAGGAGATAAGGGAAAAACTAATCACCATTTTGGATGATACCGTTTCTGGAATGTCTGGAGTTGAGATTGCTGAAAAAATAGGGGTCAACAGAATCACCATGTCAAAATATCTTAAAGTTTTTGCAGCTGAGGGACTGCTTCGGCAGAAAAATATTGGAAATGTTACTTTGTGGTTTTTAGAACCAGGACAAGAGTCATTCAACTTTCCTGATGATTATTTCAAAGTAGGGCCTCAATATCTTGAATACTTGGTAAAAGGTACTGAAGACCAAGTCTATTCTCTAATTCGAAATTGTTTGCATTCTGGGGGAACTGTTAATCGCTTGATATTGGAAGTAATTATTCCTTCAATTGATCATGTAAAAAAATTATTTGATGATGGCAAAATAGGAACATCTGAACAAAATCTTCTAATGACTACAATATCTAAATCTCTTCAAATATTTAATCAAATGCAGATAGTCTCTGATACAAAAAAGAATATTGTTGTAATTGCTGCTGATGCCCAAAGTAGATTATATTCTGAAGCAGCATCTGCAGTTTATCATTCTGACGGTTGGAAAGTTTCTCATTTAGGAGATATGTCATCTTCAATCAATGTATTATTTGATCTTGATTTTCAAAAATTGATAGGAAAAATATGGAAACAAAAACCTGGAATTTTGGTAGTTGTAGTATTTTCTCAAACTGATCAAGGTCTAAACTTTTTTGCAGATTCTATTAATCCAATTAAGGAAAAATCTGGAAAACAAATGAAATTGGCACTTTATGGCAAAGTATCTAAAAAAACTAAAATTCGTTCAGATTTAACATCAGAAAAAATTGAGGATATCTTACAATGGTCTCAAACTGTATCTCAAAATCTAAAATAACAAAAAATGGGCCCGATGTGATTCGAACACATGACCTTTCGATTATCAGTCGAACGCTCCAGCCAAGCTGAGCTACGAGCCCACGAACAAATCTCTAGGCTAGAGTCATTTAAGTTTAATTTTCCTTCCACTTGATTGAACAGCCAATTGAAGGGTCAAAATCTTTTTCAATTTTTTCTCCAGCTATTAATTTCTCCATATTGACAATCATTGTTTTTTCAGTTGCCTCATCATCAGGCTTCATAGCATTGTCTATTTTTCCATGGAAAACTAGTTGTTTTTGTGCATTAAACAAGAAGGGATCTGGAGTACACATTGCACCATACTTCTTTGCCACTTCTTGGGTTTCATCTACTAGATAATCAAATTGAAATCCTTTCTCTTTTGCAGTCTCTTTCATAGCATCAAAACTATCTTCTGGATAATCAGTTGAATCATTACTGTTAATCCCAATTATTGCAATATCTTTTCCACATTTTTCATACAACTCATTGAGTGCATCAACTTTAGCTTTAACATATGGACAGTGATTACACATGAAGATTACTAAAATTCCTTTATAGTTTTCATAATCATTCAATGAATGTTTTTTATCATCAATTCCCATTAATTCAAAATCTGGTGCAATGTCTCCTGCTCTTAACTTGATTTGTGATTCTAAAAGTACCATGATAACACTTTCGTGTTTTCAAATAAAATTCTTGCCAAGAAGCAACAATTAAAATCCACAGATTATTGATTCATCTTGTGGGCCGGTAGTATAGCCTGGTAGTATACCCGCCTTGCACGCGGGGGGTCACGGATTCAAATTCCGTCCGGTCCACTTTTAGCTACTCCGATCTATGTTGAAATTCAGACTTCAGGATGGATTTAAATAGGATAAGTTTTCGTTTTATTCTATGGCAAGCGCAGTAGATGGATGGCCGGTATGGATTCCACTCATTGTTGGTTTAGCTCCAGGTTTAATTTACTGGTTGGCAATTACCGCAAAGAGAAAATAAAATTTACATCTATTTTTAATTTCTTTTTATTCAAACTTTTAGTCAGTGTAAACTGGGTTTAACGTTGTTACCTTTCTTGTTCACTATTTGATATGCTACCTGAAATTAATCCCTAATCTTAAGGAAAATTATGATGAAGGTGATTTTATTTTCATTACTGGTTGTAATGATGCTCCCACTTTCTCAGGCTTTTTCAGCAGAAAAAACTGATAATGCACCTACCTTGGCTGTTAAATTAAACAAAGAAAATATCCATGTTTACAAGGACTCTGAAGGATATACTGTTGTCGTTGGAATGGTAGAAAATACTAGTCCGCTAGATTATGTAAATAATGTAAAAATTCAAGCAAGCTTTTTTGATCAATATGGAGTTGCACCTTTAGAAGTAACTCAAGGAAAAACAACTCTCCAAGTAATCACTCCAAACGGAATGTCGCCATTTTCAATTCGCTCAGAAACTCCAAATCCTGAGATTTCAGAAGCTTCCGTTTCTCTGTTGGGATTTGACTCTTCTATAGCTAAACAAAAAGGCCTATCACTATATTCAACTAACGTTATTTTAGATTCTTCATTTAGTTTTTCAGGAGTTCTTCAAAATGGTGGGGCTCCAAATTCTGATACTAATGTCTATCTTGCATTTTATGATCATTTTGAGCCTCCACGAATTTTAGAAGTATCTACCATTGAATTAGGTGATGTAGAATCAAACATGGAAGTTTCTTTTGATTTTAATGATGTATTGAAATTTAATACAAAAGGTTTTTTCTTATTTGCTGAATCTGATGTTTTTATTTCTGATTTTGTAGATATTACAATGCCTCTATCTCAGGCCCCTGACAGATTAATTACAATTTCCAATGTATCTGTAGAGGATACAAATGGAATGAAAACATCAGAACTTGATGTTGATTCAACATATTATATTAAAAGTCAAACACAAATCGAATTTGCATCAGAACCAGATGATGAAACTGCATACACATATTATGTTCAAATAAAAAAATCTCCAGATAATCGTGATTCTCCTCCAACAGTGGAATATTTAGGAAAATTTGATGGTAGATTTATTGGAACAGAAATGGAATCTCAAACAATTGATTGGATTCCTGAAGAAACTGGATTTTTCTTTATTGAAACATTTGTTTGGGATAGAAATAACATTCCTATTGCTGATCAGGGACCATATACACTCATTATTGTAAATTAGATTAGCTAATTAATTTCAGAACTTTCTAACCGTTTAAATGCCGAATAAATTCTGTTATGTTTATCATGGTATTTTCTAAATTTTTCATCATTCCTCTAGTTTCCCTTCTAGTTGTATTCTCAGCCGGACAAATTGCTTTGGGTTATGGTGGACCACCAGAACAAACCAGTGCTAACAATTTCACTGTAGATATAAAATCTGATCATGAATCATATACACTTGGAGAATCAGTTACATTTTCTGGAAGTGTTAACAAATATGATGAAGAAAGAAATCTACGAATTTCTATTTTTGGTTCTGGTAATAATCTAGTTGTTACCCAAAAAACCCCAGTTGCTGATGATGGTACTTTTTCTCATAGTGTAGAATTAAATGAAAAATTCACCGAAGGTAAATTTACTGTCAAGGCCCAATATGGAAATTCAAAAGCAACAATTGCAATTATTTCATTTCAAGTAAACACTGATGCTGCAGAATTAGTTTCTCAAGATAATAAAATTCCTGATTGGATTAAGAATAATGCT
Organism: Candidatus Nitrosopumilus sp.; assembly: GCA_024644105.1. Lineage (GTDB taxonomy): Archaea > Thermoproteota > Nitrososphaeria > Nitrososphaerales > Nitrosopumilaceae > Nitrosopumilus. The sequence goes on from JAHELP010000017.1 coordinate 4,260, forward strand.
GGATGGTGGGCAGATGGTCAAATTGATGATAATTCATTTGTCGAAGGAATTCAATTCTTAATCAAAGAAGGATT
>JAHELP010000017.1:4433-5867 GCA_024644105.1 Candidatus Nitrosopumilus sp.
AGTTTCTCAAGATAATAAAATTCCTGATTGGATTAAGAATAATGCTGGATGGTGGGCAGATGGTCAAATTGATGATAATTCATTTGTCGAAGGAATTCAATTCTTAATCAAAGAAGGATTCATGAAATTATCAAAATAAACCAAAATTTTTGAATAATTTAGATTCTAATCTGCAAAAAAACTAGTAGATTTATCTTCAAAGAAAATTATCAACTTGTATGTCTGAATATACTCTAGTTGCAATGGGAGGCACCTTTGATATTATTCATAGAGGCCATCTAACTTTACTTTCAAATGCTTTTGCTATTTCCGATAAAGTAATCATCGGAGTAACTAGTGATGAACTAGCTGCAAAAAAGGGCAAAATCCCTTTAAACAATTATGCTAAACGAGTTGAAAATTTAATATCTGCAATTACAAAAGAATTCCCAAATTCTATTTTTGAAATCAGTAAATTAGAAAATGATTTTGGACCAGCTGTTTTAGAAAAAAAAGTCCAAGCTCTGATAGTTAGTGATGAAACAAGTAATCAAGGTCAAAATCTAAATGATTTAAGAGCAAAAAAGAGTCTTCCACCAGTACAAATTGTAGTAGTTCCAATGTTTTTAGCAAAAGATGGTACAAGAATTTCAACTACTAGAATTAAAAATTCAGAAATTGACATTGATGGAAACTTGCTATCAATTGACAAATAGCTTGTCTAACTTTGAGTAATTGGAATAAAACAAAATTTCTGGATTCAGCCTCATGGCAATCATCAATCACATGATGAAAAAAATTGATACTGATGTCGCTAATCTCAAGCAGGGCCTACATCCTCAGAATCTTTCATTCTGGTATGATAAAATTATCAAGGAAACAATTGAAATGGCTCCTCCATGGCTTCAGGACAAAATAAAAGTCCATCAAGATCCTGTTCTGCCTATGAAATTTAATCTAGATATTTCAAAACGAGCTGTTAGATATTTTATGATTGTAGTTGAAAATAATTTAGATGAGATGCCTTATTCTACAAAACTCTATTTTCTAAAAGTGCAAGAAATAATGGCCACTGAAATGGATAAATCCCTGGTTTGATGCAATTATTTTTTTCTAGGCACAAATTAAAGCTCTAAGTATCTATAACCAATTGAACTAAAATTCTCTATTAATGGAACTATACAAATCAAAATATTCTGATGGAAAAACAGATGGTCGAAATTCACGACGTGATAACAAATCATATCGTTCATTTAGAAATTCCAGAGATGATAGAAGTTCAAGAAATGATAGTAGAGATGAATCTACTACTGTAACTTGTTCTGATTGTGGTACTGAATGTACAGTTCCATTTGTTCCAAGAACTAGCAAACCTGTTTACTGTAGTGATTGTTTCAGACAAAACAAACCACAGGATTCAGGTAATGACAGATATTCCAGAGATGATAGAGGTTC
>JAHELP010000017.1:5967-22557 GCA_024644105.1 Candidatus Nitrosopumilus sp.
CTGAATGTACAGTTCCATTTGTTCCAAGAACTAGCAAACCTGTTTACTGTAGTGATTGTTTCAGACAAAACAAACCACAGGATTCAGGTAATGACAGATATTCCAGAGATGATAGAGGTTCAAGATATTCCAGAGATGATAGAGGTTCAAGATATTCCAGAGATGATAGAAGTTCAAGAAATGATAGTAGAGATGAATCTACTACTGTAACCTGTTCTGATTGTGGTACTGAATGTACAGTTCCATTTGTTCCAAGAACTAGCAAACCTGTTTACTGTAGTGATTGTTTCAGACAAAACAAACCACAGGATTCAGGTAATGACAGATATTCCAGAGATGATAGAGGTTCTCGCTCCTCATCTAGACGAGAATCTAATAGAGATAATTCTAAATCTAGAAAACCTCGAAATGATAAATATTTGAGAAAACAAGAGAGTTTCTTTTCAGGTGGTTCAGACAAATTTTTTGAAACTATCAAAGAAAAATTATATGAAATTTTAGGTGGCAAAACTTGTTCTAATTGTGGCTTTAATGATGAAAGAGCATTAGGAATTAGTCCAATTTCTGAAAATGTGACTTCCGATAATTCAGGACGTGGAGGGGATGTTGCATCTTGGGGAAAATATATTTCAGCACCAGATCTCGCTAGAGAGGAATTAAAGGTATTTTGCTTAAATTGTAATCAGATTCGAGAACCTGTCCAAAAACGTTCCCAAGACAGATCAAGAACAAAATCAAAAAAGAGTAAATATTTTCCTAGATAGATGCTAGAATCATCAATGAGAATTTGTTAACACTTTAATTATAATTATTTCAAAATTAATACATGGATAGTGATCAAAAAGCATTAGGTATTTCTCTAATTGCGGTTGTTGGAATTGTAATTGCATATACCGTATTTCGTCTATAGATTTACTCTTTGACTATTTCTACAACATGTTCAATAATTCTAGTCGAAATTAATGTATGCTCTTTGTCCATCACTGATTGAATAAAATCTGCAAAATTTTCAACATTTTCTTCATCTTTAAGTAACACGCTATGTGCTGATTTGTCTTTCAATGAAATCACTAATTCATTATTTACAACATTTAGAATTCCTGTAATGTATGTCTCTTTTCCATCTTTGATGAAAATAAGACTAGCTAATTTTTGAGCCTCATATTTGTCATCACAAATAATTTCGATTTTCATTTATTCTCAAACAAAAATTTGTCTATCTGGTTTTTGGCTTTTTCTCTATTTTCTTGATGAACTGCAAGAAAAGCATTAATTTTTTCAATCAAAATTGCTTTTAGTTCTCCTGAAAGTAATTTCCCAGATTTGTAATCTTCATAAATTGTTTTTAATTTGTTATCATCTGGTTCAAAAAATATTCTGAGATATTGATAAGATACATCAATGTCTGGATTTCCACCAAGTTTTCTATGTTGCTCAATATCTTGCTGTCCGCCTGAAAATGCATATTTGTTAATTTTCTTTTTTACCACATCTGGAGAATCTGTTGTGTAAACTGTACCTTTATCATCAGATGCTGACATTTTTCCACCTGGACCTTCCAAAGCTGGAATCATTATGTTGTGAATTAATGCAGGTTTTTGTTTTCCAATTTTTTGTGCTATATCCCGGGTTAGTCTAAAGTGAGGATCTTGATCAACTCCCAATGGAATTAAGACTGGTTTGTCTTCAATAAAACATGGCGCAGATTGTAATGATGTATAAAAAATCATTCCAATATTTGTCTCGTTTGTAAATCCAAACGTTGCTTTAGTGTTTGAAAAATTAATTTTCTTTGCAACTTGAGCTGCAATAGGATACAATGTTTGAATATTTTTTGTGTTTATGATAATTTTTGTTTTTTCTGGTTTAAAACCTAAAGCAATAAAATCCAGTGCATTCTCATATGCAAATTTACTTGTTTCCTCTAAGGTCAGATTTGGTTTTGAGAAAAATTTTTCATCATCTGTAAGCTGAAAGTACATGTTAACATCAAATTTTTCTTGTAACCATTTAGCAAATATCCATGGCACCAAATGCCCAATATGGGTATGTCCAGATGGACCTCTTCCTGTATAAAGAAAGAATTTGTTATCTTTTTCATATTCATCAAGAATTCTACCCATTTCTCTATGAGAGAAGAATATTCCTCGTCTGAGCATAAAATGGTCCTCACCTGTAATCTTCTTAATTCGCTCTAGTAGTTCTGTTGAAATCTTTTCAGTACCAAATTGCTTGACTAGTTTATCATAGTCAATATCACCTTCAACATGCCAAGGAGTTACAATAAAGTCATCAGCTGACATTCATCTTGACTTAGGTTAAGGTTTAAAAAGTCTTTTTCGAATTCTTTGCTGTTGTCGCAAGTTTTTCATGAAATTGAAAAAAAAATTATCACCTCATTAAGAGATAACCCTAAACAATCTCCTGAAACCCTAGAAAAATCTACACAACTTTCCCCAGATCAAATTAGAAGAGGAATTGAATGGCTCAGATTAAAAGATCTAGCGGTTGTTACTGAATCAAAATCAAGTACTATTAGTTTAGGAAAAAATGGGATTGAATCCTTTCAAAAAGGATTACCTGAAAGAAAATTATTAGATTTACTTAAGAGTGGTCCAAAAAAATTATCTGATTTACAAAAAGAATTAGGATTTGTTTTTGGACCTTCAATGGGTTTAGCCAGAAAAAATAATTGGGTTGAAGCAATATCAGATCAAGTTTCTATCAAAAATCCACCTTCAGAACTGCCAGGAGAAAAAACTCTCAATCTTATTGGCGAAAATAAAATATCAAAAGATAAAGTTGACCTTAATGATTTATCTTCTCTATTAAAAAGACCTGATTTTATTATTGAGGATATTATAAAATCTAAAGAGATTAGCTTATCTGATTCAGCAAAATCAATTATACTTTCAGATTCAAGTGGAGAAATTGATGTTGAAGCAAAAGTTCCAGAGATTTTTGTTGCAAGAACTCACCCTCTAAAAGATACTATAGATGAAATTCGTGAAATTTTTGTAACACTTGGTTTTTCAGAAATCCTTGGAAATATGACACAATCAAGCTTTTGGAATTTTGATTCTTTGTTTACTCCACAAGATCATCCTGCAAGAGAATTACAAGATACATTCTATCTTGAAAAAATTAATGCCAAAAAAATTGGGACCCCCGAACAAATTAGAAAAGTTTCAGAATCACACAAAAAAAATTGGCGATACCAATGGGATATTAATGAAGCAAGAAAAATGGTTTTGAGAACTCACACAACTTGTGTAACAATCAAGCATTTAGCTGAAACTAAACCAGATGAGGCACGAATTTTCTCTTTAGGACGTGTATTTCGAAATGAAAAGGTCAGTTACAAACACCTAGTAGAATTTAATCAAATTGAAGGTGTTGTTGTTGGAAAAGATGCATCTTTACGAAACTTAATGGGAATACAAAGAGAGTTTTACAAAAGAATTGGAATTACTAAAATAAAATTCTGGCCCACATTTTTCCCATATACTGAACCATCTCTTCAAACAATGGTGTATAATGAAAAGTTGGGAAAATGGATTGAATTATTTGGAATGGGGATTTTCAGACCTGAAGTAACCAAACCGTTAGGAATCAATAAACCTGTTTTAGCTTGGGGTGGAGGTATTGAAAGAATTGCTATGTTAAAATATGATCTAGATGATGTTAGGGAATTTTACAATAACAATCTTGATTGGTTAAGGAGTACTACAAAATGCCAGTAGTTGAATTATCTTATTCCAGACTTCAAAAATTAGTCGGTAAAGTAACAAAAAAACAAATTGCTGATACTTTACCCTTTTTAGGATTAGATATAGAATCTGAAAATAAAGATCTAGTCAGAATTGAATACAGTCCAAATAGACCTGATTATTCAACTGATTTTGGTATTGCACTTGGTTTACAAGGATTGCTTGGGATTAAAACTGGTCTAGTAAAACTTAATGTGAAAAAATCTAACAAATACCCAATTGGTGTAAAATCTACTGTATCTAAGATTAGACCTTTTGTCACTGGTATTGTTGCTAAAAATGGAAAAATTGATGATAAAACAATCAAACAGTTAATGACAATGCAAGAAGATCTTCATTTTGGTATTGGAAGAAAAAGAAAAAAATCATCAATTGGTATACATGATTTAGACAAAATTTCATTTCCTTTAATTTACACAACAACTAGCAGAGATCATAAATTTATCCCATTAAACTCTGAAAAGGAACTTACTATCTCTGAAATTCTTACTAATACAGATGTTGGAAAAGATTATGGATCATTACTTGGTCAATCCTCCAAAGTCCCTTTGATTTTAGATGAAAATGAAAAAACTGTCTCTTTTCCACCAATAATTAATGCTGCAGTCACAACTGTTACTACAAAAACAAAGAATCTCTTTGTTGAGGTAACTGGAATCAACAAAGAAGATGCTGAAGATATGCTTTCAGTAGTAGCGACTATTTTACAAACCGCTGGTTTTTCCTTGGAATCAGTAAAAATATCTGGAGCAAAAAATTCTGCCCCAAAATTGGAACAAAAGAAAATTTCTGTTAATTCTTCATTGATTAATCAGATACTTGGTTTGAACTTAACAACTTCAAAAATTATTTCATCTTTGAAAAAATCTAGATTAGATGCATCATCAAAAGGAGCAAACATTGTTTGTACTATCCCACCATATCGCTTTGATATTTTTGGGCCTATGGATTTGGTAGAAGAAGTTGCTTTAGGATATGGTATTCAAAATCTTGAACCAACAATTTCTCCATCTCAAACTATAGGACAAATAAATCCAATATCAATTCAACTAAAATCTTTAGATCAAACTATGATTGGTCTCGGATTTCTTGAATCACTAAATTCAAGCTTGACTAGCAAACGAGTACTATATGAAATGACAAATAGAGATTCCTCAAAAATTATCTCTGTGCTTGATTCAAAAAGTCAAGAACACACAATTCTAAGAGACTCTATACTTCCTGGATTGTTAGAAAATCTTTCCAGAAACATTCATGAAACATACCCTCAAAAAATGTTCGAAACTGGAACTGTTTTCACTCTTGAGAATCCAATATCTGAAAAAATTAATTTTTCAGGAATTAGTGCTCATAAAGATGCCAACTTTACTGAAATTAAATCAGTATTACAATCTGCATTAAAAATTGGGTTTGGAATTAATATTGAAACTAAAACTATCACAAATCCTACTTTTGAAGAAGGTCATTGTGCATCAGTTATTCTAGATAAGATTCCGATAGGAATAATCGGAAAAATTGATTCAAAGATAATTGAAAATTATAAAATCCGTGTACCCGTTGTAGGGTTTGAAATATCATTATCTGAATCAATCCTTAAAAATCAAAAATAATTTCTCCAATCTAGTTTCTATATCCATTATCCCTTCAATGGTTTTTAGTAGGAGTAGTTCCAACGATTAATCGCCCAAGAGCAGGCATGCAGACGGATTAGGATGAGTCGATCGTAATGATACCAGTGATTTCTAATTCACCCAGGTGTGCTACATTATGGGCAACCCCGGTTTCAGAACGCGAGGAGGCGTATGGCTATGTACCTATGATTTTGTGCGAGTCAGAACCGGGGAACATATCTTTTTTCATAAACCATTAAACATCGATAATAATACAGAAAATGAAATGGTAAATTATTGGTTAGCTAAACAAGAACCTAGTGGTCCAAGAGGCTATAATTTTGAACAACTCAAAAAAGAAAAAACTACAGTTTGGGATGGCATTCATAACAATCTTGCATTAAAACACATGAGAGAAATGAAATCTGGTGATCTTGTTTTATTTTATCATACAGGGGATGAACGACAAGCAGTAGGAATAATGCAGGTTACATCAAAGCCATATCCAAATCCAAAAGAAGACAATGAACGTTTTATCGTTGTTGATGTAAAATACAAAAAATCATTGAAACGTCCTGTAACTCTTGACGAAATGAAAAAAGAGAAAAAATTCAAAGATTGGGAATTGATAAGAATTTCAAGATTATCAATGATGCCTGTACCAAAGCCAATTTGGGATACAATTCTAAAAATATCCCAAACCTAAGAATAATCGGTTTATTGATATAGTCGATTTATTTAATTTCTGTATGGCAACAGCTTATGTTTTAATAAACTGTGAACTGGGTTCTGAAGAAGCTATTATTCAGCAACTAAAGGGCTTGGAAGGTGTTAAGGAAGTTCATGGAACTTTTGGTGCATACGATATTTTGGCCAAGATCGAATCTGATACTGTTGAAAAACTTAGAGAAACAATTACCTGGAAAATCAGAAAAATTGAAAAGATTCGTTCAACTCTAACCTTAATGGGTATTGAAGGTCAAACATAAACACCCTTTTTTCTTATTATGATTCTACATTTTATTTTTGTAGTACCTGAGGAAGACCGTGAAAAACGCAAATTTGAGTTTGAATATGTTAAAAAAATGAGTAAATTTTATCAGATTTGGCTAAAAGAAAAATTTGGAAAATCATATGAAATTCAATGTGATGAGATGATTACCACTCCTAGAAGTATTCTTCAGCGTCTTGATACACATACATTAGTTCGTGATCATGAGCAAAGAGGAAAAGACATTTACCATTTCTATCTCACACATTTCAAACCTTGGTGGACTGATTGTACTTGTGAAGGATATCATGCTGAAAATTTTGGAATGATTTTTTGGCAATCACCAAAAGAATCTAATGACACCTTATTTCTAGCAGAAAAAAATTGTACAACTGTATCTCATGAAATAATACACGAAATGCTTCGAATGAATGGACATAAAAAATTCATACAAGAAGTACATGATGTGTGGACAAAACATTTGTTTGAACAATTAGAGTTTGAACAGTATGGTGAAGATTTTAAAAAAACTGATGACAAACCAATGTTTTTGACAATGGATACTAGCCAATTTAATTTAAAATAAGATTTTCAGCTTTAACATTTAGTTACTGAATAAATATTATTTTCAAAATTTGCAGTTTTAAAATCTAATTTATTTTCAGGATCATCAGTTCTTGATTTACTTAATGTTTCAAGTTCTACTAATGCATCACCTCTAAATCCTACAGAAGAACCATAAATTCCATCAGTTAACATTGTTCCATGATCTCCTTTTTTAATATCATCAACCATATCGTAAAATCTTGTTGTTTCTTTTTTGTTTACTGGATTTCCAGTTGCTTTGTTGTATGCAATTGCTATGTACATTCCATTATTTTTTACTGCAACAGGAACTTTGTGGTTTTTACCTGAAGCCCCTGGAATTGTATCATTAACTATTACTTCGCATTTATGATACATACTTGATACATATGCAAAAAATCTGTACTGGGCATATTTTCCTGCAGAATCTTCCTCACAACCTACAAACACTTTGTGAAGTAATTCTAAAGCATCATCATTCATACTCTGTAATCTATCATCAATTCTTCCTCTTTCAAGTAGTTCTGATTTACATTCTTTTGCAACTAAAACTAGAATGAAATCTGGTAAATTATAATTTTTAAGGGCAGCAACAAAAGCTCCTGCTTGTGACATACCAAATTTAGGGAATCCTTTATTGACCATGTTTGCACCTCATTTTAGAAAATTTGCAACACTCCAACATTGTATTAAAAAGCTGCTTTTGGCTTATAATTGTTAAGAATTTACATGCCTATTGAAAGAATTTCCTTTATTTTTTAATTGTAAATATTAAATTCGGGATTGATTTCTCATATTTTGTGGAAACTGATACTACTACAGAACTTGTTTCTAATGTTTATTTGAAATTGAAAGAAAATATTGTAAAATACAGAAATGTTGTTGGAAGACCATTAACTCTTACAGAGAAAATTTTGTCAGGGCATTTCAACAAAATTGATGAAACTGTTTTTACTGGCGGGAAAGATTATGTCTTTTTAAAACCTGATAGAGTTGCCTTACAAGATGTTACAGGGCAAATGGTAATGCTTCAATTTATGCAAGCAGGATTAAAACAGACATCTTTACCAACTACCGTACATTGTGATCATCTCATTAGGGCTGAAGTTCAAGGAGATGTAGACATGAAAGTTTCTCTTGGTGAAAATAGTGAAGTTTTCAAATTTTTACAATCAGCATCTGCAAAATATGGATGTGGTTTTTGGAAACCTGGTGCAGGTATTATTCATCAGGTAGTTCTTGAAAATTATGCATTTCCAGGTGGATTAATGATTGGTACAGACTCTCATACTCCAAATGCTGGAGGTCTTGGTATGATTGCTATCGGTGTTGGTGGATTAGATGCTGCTGAAACTATGGCTGGTTTACCATGGGAATTATTATTTCCCAAAAAAATTGGTGTCAAACTTACTGGTGAGCTTAATGGATGGACCGCACCTAAAGATATTATTTTGAAAGTAGCTGAAGAATTAACAGTATCTGGTGGTACAAATGCAATTGTTGAATATTTTGGACCTGGAACAAAATCTATCAGTTGTACAGGAAAGGCTACCATTACAAACATGGGAGCAGAAATTGGAGCAACTTGTTCTATTTTCCCATATGATGAAAGAATGGAAACTTATCTAAAATATACAAACAGAGGTGAGATTGCTGATTTGGCAAATAAAAACAAAGAATCGCTAATTGCAGATTCTGAAGTAGAAACAAATCCAGAAAAATTCTTTGATAGAGTAATTGAAATTGATCTTTCAACCTTAGAACCACATATTGTAGGACCTCATACTCCTGATCTAGCAAGAACTATTTCAGAATTATCTGATGATGTAGCATCTAATGATTACACTGATCCAATTTCCGTTGCATTAATTGGAAGCTGTACAAATTCATCCTACGAAGACATGTCAAGAGCTGCAAGTTTAGCTGAACAAGCAAAAGCTAAAGGAATTAAAGCAAAAATTCCATTATTGGTAACTCCTGGTTCAGAACAAATTCGTGGAACAATAGAACGAGATGGCCAAATGGATTCGCTTAAAGATATTGGTGCAACTGTTCTAGCAAATGCCTGTGGACCTTGTATTGGTCAATGGAATAGACCTGAATTAGATAAAGATCAAACTAATACTATTGTAACAACGTTTAACAGAAATTTCCCAGGAAGAAACGATGGACGTAGAAACACTCTAAATTTTATTGGCAGTCCTGAAATGATAATTGCTTTAGCATTAGGTGGGAAACTTTCGTTTAATCCACTTAAAGATGATTTGATTGCATCTGATGGAACAAAGTTCAAACTTGAACCTCCTAAACCTGCACCAGAAGTTCCGCAAGAAGGTTTTATGAGACCTGAAGGAATTTTTATTGCACCTCCAGAAAACTCAGATGATGTTGAAGTAATTATTGATCCTAATAGTAAACGACTCCAAAAATTAGAACCATTTTCAAAATGGGATGGTAAAGATTTTGAAGATATTACAATTATGGTAAAAGCCAAGGGTAAATGCACAACTGATCATATTTCTCCTGCAGGAGCATGGCTGTCTCTAAGAGGTCATTTGGATAATCTTAGTGATAACATGCTTTTGGGTGCCGTAAATGCGTTTAATGATAAAGTAGGTGAGGGTAAGAACTTTTTAAATAATAATATCGAATCTTTTTCAAAAATTGCTAGAGAATACAAAGAAAAACAAATGAGATGGGTCATAATTGGTGATAATAACTATGGTGAAGGTAGTAGTAGAGAACATGCAGCTATGTCTCCACGCTATTTGGGATGTGCAGCTGTAATTACAAAAAGTTTAGCTAGGATTCATGAAACAAATTTGAAAAAACAAGGTATCTTAGCATTAACATTTAGTAATCCAGATGATTATGAAAAAATTCTTGAAGATGATAAAGTTAGTTTAGTTGGTCTAAATGAATTTCAACCTGACAAACAAGTCAAGTGTATATTGTCACATTCAAATGGAAACAAAGAAGAAATTATGTTAAATCACTCTTACAATAAAGCTCAAATTGAATGGTTCAAAGCTGGTTCAGCTCTTAATGTTTTGAGAAATCAGTAGAATTTTTTAACGTGGGGCCGACCGGAATCGAACCGGCGACCTACGGGTCACTACAGCTCCAAACTTACATCATCCGTGAGTCAGTTTAGCTTAGTTAACCTTTGGAGCCCTTAGCGGTGATCTTTTTCGTAGACACTGTCGCCCTACCAGGCTAGGCTACGACCCCACAAACAAGAATGAAAAAGACTTGAATTTTAAGTTATTTTTAACCAAGATTTATTTGCAATAATCATCAATTTGTAATTGTTAATAGATTATGGTAAAACCAATTTACATAATATTGGGTGCAATCCCAGTAATTGCAGCTCTTTTACTTGTTACACCATTATTGCTAAAAAATGAAATTCCAACCTCTGCAGCAAATTATACCGATAACCTTGAAATTGAATATACTAAGCATCAGTTAAAGAAAATCTCCTATGGGGTGACTGAAAGAGTCGGAGCACAAAAAACTGAAATTCTTTACATCAAAAATAATGGTGATATCAAATATTCTGTTACTGATCAAGGCTATTTGAAACCTGACGTTCGTTCAAAATTAGATGAAGGAAAGCTTAACAAAATTAAAGCCTTGATTAAAGAAACAGGCTTTATTGCAATTCCTTCTGAATCTTTTGCAGTAATGGACAACGCAACTGAGTATCAAAAATCAAATGTCAAAGTTACATTGAATGGTCGTGTTAATCAAATACATTGGCCAGAACAAAATGTAACCGAAGATTTTATTCCTCCAATTATTACTATGGTTGAATCTGAACTTGATCAAATTATGTCTGAATTTAGTGAATAGATACAAATAGTCTCTAGGAAAAATTAAGACATGCTCCCATTATCTGGTGAACGTTTAGATGCTAAAGGCATAGTCTCTAGAAAAATTAATTCTATTGATACTTTACATGGTTCATCAACTGTTAAACGAGGATTTGCTCATATGTTAAAAAATGGAGTTGTAATGGATGTTACAACTGTAGAGCAAGCTCAAATAGCTGAAGAAGCTGGTGCAGTTTCTGTAATGGTCTTAGATAAATTACCATCAGAAGTTAGAAAAGCTGGCGGAGTTGCAAGAACTGCAAGCATTAGAATTATTGAAGAAATTATGGACTCTGTTACAATTCCAGTTATGGCTAAATGTAGAATTGGACATGTCAATGAAGCATTAGTTTTACAAGAAACTGATGTTGACATGATTGACGAATCAGAAGTTTTAACCCCTGCAGATGAACTGCGACATATTTGGAAGTGGGATTTTACTACACCTGTTGTTAATGGTGCAAGATCTTTAGCTGAAGCTTTAAGAAGAATTGAAGAGGGTGCATCAATGATTAGAACAAAAGGAGAACCTGGAACGGGTAATGTTGCAGAAGCTATCAAACACATCAAGAAAGTAAATGATGAATTAAGAACAATAAAATCAATTTATGATTCTGGAGATAATCAAGACTTGGTTAGAATGGCAAGAGAGTTCAAAGTATCATATGATATTGTTGAACAAACTGCAAAACTAGGAAGATTACCAGTTGTTAATTTTGCAGCTGGTGGAATTGCAACACCTGCTGATGCGGCATATTTGATGTCACTTGGTTGTGATGGAATATTTGTTGGATCTGGAATTTTTAATTCAGATGATGCTAAAGAGAGAGCAAGAGCAATCGTTTTAGCTACTACATTTTGGAATGAATCTGATAAAGTCAAAGAGGCACAAAAAATGATTGATGAAAGGCAATCTATGATTGGATTAGATGTCAATACTTTGGAAGTACGTATGCAAGATCGTGGTGGTTCAGCATGAGTATTTCTGTTGGTGTTTTATCAATACAAGGGGATGTTCAAGAAAATATTCTATCTACAAAAGCTGCATTAGCTGAATTAGGTATAGATGGCAATGTTTCAGATGTAAGGACTCCTGAAGAAATTTCTCAACTAGATGGAATAATTATTCCAGGGGGGGAAAGTACCACTATTGGCCAATTATCTTTAGTAAATGGCTCACTTAAAGTTCTAAAAGAAAAAATCAAAAATGGAATGCCAGTACTTGGTATTTGTGCTGGAATGATAATGCTATCAAATACAGCAAATGATCGTGTGGTTGGAAAAACTGATCAACCACTATTGGGCATATTTGATATCAAGTTGGAGAGAAATTCATTTGGAAGGCAAAAAGATTCTTTTGAATCTGATATCTCTTTAGAGCCAATTAATATTCAAAAATTCAATGGTGTTTTTATTAGAGCACCTTCGGTTACTGAAGTTGGTTCTGATGTGCAAGTTCTAGCAAAATTCAATGATCGAATTGTTGCAATCAAAAAAGATAATGTAATTGGTACTGCTTTTCATCCTGAACTAACTGATGACGTCGCTATACACAAATATTTCATAAACCTTGTTAATTCTTTCAAGAATTAATTTTTAGTAAATTATTTAGATAATTACTAGGCTCAATCCAATAAATTATGCATAGATTTCAAATCTTTTCTAAACAGTTCTAATGATTTAGGAATTTCTATTTTGATTGAATCTTTTAATGAAAGATTTTGAGATTTTTTCTCGTTCCATACTTTAGAATTAAATTCTGAAATTTCTTTTGTTATACCGCTCTGATCTTCTATATTTTCAGGTTCAACATGTTTTTCTTTATGAATACTATCTTTTGAATACAATTCTTTCCAAAGATGTTCAGTAATAAAAGGAGTAATTGGCGCTAATAATTTTAAAATTGTTGATAATGTTTTGTGTAAAGTAAATATTGCACCATCTCTTTCTTCATCAGAAAAATCAATTCCATATGCTCTTGCTTTTACCATTTCAATATAGTGTGCTGCAAATACATTCCATGTAAATTCCCTTATTGCAATTGCAGGAATAAAAAAGTTGTATTCTGAATATCCTTTTTTACATTCTTTTACTAATTTATCTAATTCGGATAAAATCCATTCATCTGATGCAGAAAGTTTACCTGATTCAATTACAGGAAAACTAGACAAAAATCTTGATACATTCCATAACTTACTGAGGAATTTTTTTGTTGATTCAATTTTTTGTTCATTACATCTAAAATCATATCCGTGATTGATCTCACTTGCACTCCAAAACCTAAAAGTATCTGCACCTAATTTTTCAATTACAGGTAAAGGATCTATTGCATTTCCTTTACTTTTACTCATCTTCATTCCTTTTTCATCAAGACCATATCCCATTACCCATGCTTCACTCCATGGTTTTTCTCCAGTAATCTGTTCACATCGAAGTAGGGTATAGTATAACCAAGTTCGGACAATATCTTTTGCTTGAGGTCTAATCGATGTGGGATATACTTTTTTGAAAAATTCTTCATCTCTGTTGAATTTACTAATGAAAAGTGGTGATACACTTGAATCCATCCATGTATCAAATGTCCTTTCTTCCCCTACAAATTCACTAGAATCACATTTTGCACAATTGCTGATTGGGCATTTTTCATTCCAGGGCTTATAGTATTTTCCAGGCTCAGGAACATGAGGTTCTGAACATTTTTTACAGTACCATATTGGGATTTCTGTTCCATAGTATCTTCTCCTTGAAATTGGCCAGTCAATATTGATAGATTCTAACCAATTCATGAGAATTTGTTTATGCATTGGTGGATGGAATTCTATTTCTTGACCTAAGGTTTTGATTTTTGGGACTGCCTCTTTTTGTTTTAAATAATATTCTTCCATTGGAATAATTTCAATTGGTGTCTTACTTCTCTCTGATACTGGTGTCCTATGTACAATGTCTTCAACTTTTTCCAAAAACCCATTTGTCTCTAAATCTTCAATGATTTTGGTTCTTGCCTGCTTTGGTTTTAATCCAGTATATTCACCTGCAACTTTTGTCATTCTACCATCTAATCCAATTGCAACAATTTCTTCTAACTCTAATTCTCTAAATAATGCAACATCATTTTGATCACCATAACTACATACCATTACAGCTCCTGAACCAAATTCTTGTTGAGCAGAATGATGTGTTCTTAATTCTACTTCTGCATTAGTAATTGGAACAATAATTTTCTTTCCAATGTATTGTGTATATCTTTCATCTTCAGGATTTACAATAATTGTTCTACATGCACAGAGTAGTTCAGGCCTTGTACTTGCAATGATAATTTCTTGATTTGTATCTTTAATTTTAAATTTCATGTAAACTAGTTTTGTCGATAAATCTTCATAGATTATTTCAGCATCTGCTATTGTTGTACCTGATACCCAATCATAATTGTTTGGTCTATTTGCAAGATATACTTCTCCTTTTTTCCACAAATCAATGAATGTTGATTGAGTAAGTGATCTGTATTCTTCTGAATCTGTTCTGTAATAATTTGCAAAATCTCCACTAATACCCAAGCTTTTCATGATGAGAATCATTTCAGCTTCCAAGTCATCCAATGCTTCTCTACACAGTTTCAGAAATTCCCCTCTTTCTGTTTCTCTCATTCTTATCTTGTGTTTTTTCTCGGTGTAGAGTTCAACTGGAAGCCCATTCCTGTCAATTCCTATTGGAAAATAGACATTTTTCCCTGACATCCTTGCAGTTCTGGCAATCATATCAATCTGTGAATAATGTGCTGCAGCACCAATATGCCAAGGCCTACCTGATGGATATGGTGGAGGAGTATCTATGGTATAGTTGTCTTCCTGTGGTGTAAAATCATAAATTTTTTCTTCTTCCCATTGCCTTAGAATCTTCTTTTCTAACTCTGGATTCCATGCTTTCTCTGATATTTTAGGTTCCATTTTCTAACTATCTTTCTATGTTTGAAATAATATGAGATCCTTTATTGTATCCTTCATAGATGTAAACACCTACTGCTTCTACATTTGATGGCATTTTTGGAACTAATAATTTGATTATTTCACTTGAAAGATTCTCCACTGTTGCCTCCCCTTCTAGGAGATATGTTGTATTTTTAGGAACTTGTAACTCAAACATTCCTTTAGGACCTTCAAATTGAATTTGATAATGTGAATCATCTTCTTTTTTAAGATATTTTCTGTTGATGAAAAATTTATGATCAAATACATTTACTACTTCTTTAATAATCCTTTTTGCTTCTCCAAAATCTAAAAGAAGATTATCTTTCATTTGTCCAACAAGTTCAACCATTACAGATGATGTATGTCCGTGTAGGATAGAACATTTTTCAACTAACGGAAGAATATGTGCATAATCAAATGAGAATGATGCATCTTCTAAAAATATAGATCCAGTTTGTGGTGTTTTATCATAAAATACAACATCTTGTAATTCTTTTATCTGGGCAACATATTTTGCATGACCTATTGCCATCACTTTTTCTTGAGGAAAGTCTTCTTTGACTTGTTTATATTTTTCAATATCTTCATCTGTATCAATAACCTCGATCAATCCCTTTTCAGTTTTGAAATCAATTGCAACTTCTCCTCCATTTTTTAGTGTGACTTTGTGATTGTATTCGTAATCTTGTTCCAGAAATGTAAGCATCTGTGCTACTGTTAACTCAGTTCTAGTTTTGAGCAAGTTTCCTTTCTTGTCAATATATCGAAAATCTGAATCTAGTATTGTAGGACTTGAGGCCATGTGAAGTCAACTAACCTTGGATATAATATAAATTCTGTAATAATTATGCCTCAAATTCTTCATTTGGACTATATCAAAGAGTTTAGAATTTTAGCCAGATTGACATCATTTTTTGTGATACCTCCTGCATCATGAGTTGTTAGTTCTATGGTGATTCTATTGTATACATTAAACCATTCAGGATGATGATTCATTTTTTCAATTTCCATAGCAGCTCTAGTCATAAAACCGAATGCTTGGTTGAAGCTCTCAAACTGAAACTCTTTGTGAAGTTTTTCATTTTCAACACTCCAGCCTGGTAAATTTTTTAGATGTTCATCAATATCTATTTGTGATAATCGCATCATAATGTCTTAAAAATAACGTTAAATTAAAAGATTGATTCATTACCCTTTTGGAGAATCTATTGTGAGTAAGAAAATGGATGAGATGAATCAAAAATTATTTTCGAATATCAAAAATTCTATTTCTGAAACTGTTACAGACAAGAAAATTGGAATTGCTTTTTCTGGTGGTGTTGATAGCACATTAATTTCAAAAATTTGCTCAGACATGAACTATGATATTACATTACTGACAATTGGATTTCCGGAATCTCATGATATTTTATTTGCAAAAGAAGTCAATGAATATCTAAAATATACACATCATGTTCTAGAAATTGATCCAGATACATTCCCTGAACTTTCATTAAAAATTAACCAAACAATAAAGACTGATAATCTCTCTTGGAATGAAAATTGTATTGCATTTTACTATGTTTCTAAACTGGCAAACAGCTTAGGTCTTGATATTGTAGTTACTGCAAATGGGATTGATGAATTATTTTGTGGTTATAATGCATACCGAGAAGCATTTTCAGGAGGTGAATCACAAATCACTGAAGTAATGCTTGCAAAATTAGATAACGAACTAAAAATGATGAAAGCTGTTAATCTAGTTGCATCTGAATTTGGAGTAAAAATACTTCAACCATTACTATCTGAAAAATT
>JAHELP010000057.1 GCA_024644105.1 Candidatus Nitrosopumilus sp.
TTGCCATTTGAAACTTACAATTCTTTAATAGGATATTTTTTACAAATACATTATGGATTCAAAAAAACAGGGAGAGAAAATTTTTCCTTTGGGATATGAACCTGAAGATATTCCTGTTTCAGATAATCCAAACATAAGAAACCAATTACTTGATTTTATCCTAACTTCAGGACCTGCAGAAGTTGTTGATACTGACTTGTTTGCTGTAATGGCTAAGAGAAGATCAACTAGAAAATTCTCAGACAAGCCTGTTGAAACCACAAAGGTTGATAAAATAATTGCAGCAGCAGACACTGCTCCTACTGCAGGAAACTTTCAAGGATTTGAAATTTTTTACATCAAAAGCCCAAAAATGAAAAAGCTACTAGTTGAGGCGTGCAATAAGCAACCATACGTTGATGCTCCAGTTGTTTTGGTTTTCTGTAAAAATCCAGCTAGGGTCAAATTTGATTTTCCAGATTATATTTTGAAAAAATTTGCTATTCAAGATGCTACTCTTGCAGCTGGATATTCTCAGTTAGCAGCCCAAGCTTTGGGGTTGAGTTCTATTTGGATAGGAATGTTTGATGAGAAAAAAGTGATGGCAGCAATAGAGACTGACCTAGTTCCGTCCTCTGTACTTTGCATTGGGTATCCCGAGCAAACAAAATTTGCTAAACCCAGAAGAAACCTGAAAGATTTGGTTCATGTAAAGTGGTAAGCTTTGCCTAAAATTATTCATCTTTAAATATTCATAGATTATTGTCTAGTTCATGACAGATGCTTATGTGATGCTTAATTGTGAGCTTGGCGCTGAAACTGACATCATTGAGCAACTAAAAGATATAGAACAAGTCGTTGATGTTTTTGAAACAATTGGAACTCATGATATGATGGTAAAATTACAAGCAGAAAACTTTGAAAAAGTTCGTGAGATTGTTTCTTGGAATATTCAAAAACTAAAAAACGTACGTTCAACTGCTACTCTAATAAAAAAAGATAATTAAGAATAAACTCTATACTAGTTTTAATGGTTGATGAGAAAAATGAAATCGACAAACTAATTGATAATATGATTACTAGTGGAGATGAATTAGTTGATAATCTCAAATCTGTATTGCCGAATTCCTTGTCTGAATCAATGGTAATGTTTCATGAATCAAATGTTGCAAATCTAAAGAAAATTAAAGAATTTTTAAACAAATGACTCTAGTATCCATGCTTCCTATCATAGATACTATATCTTTTTTAATCATTATTTGAGATCTCACTTATGGGAAGATCTAGAACCATTACCTTTACTGTTGAAAAGAAGACAGGAGATGCTTTTGATGCCATTTTACAAGTCCCTCCAAAAATGATGCCTGATGCAAAAATTAATGAATCTGGTTGGTGGTCATTTACCGGTCCTTATGGAAAGTCTAAACTGAAATTTAATGAAAATAAATCCCTTGGAATTTTAGACCATCAATATATTGATGAAGAGTCTTCCTGGGATGTCCCAATGCGCGTGGTATCAAATGGCGATGTCTCTGAAGTTGTAATTACACTGAACAAACCTAATGAAATAACTGATGAGCAATTTGATAAAAGAATGGATGAACTCAGTGTGATGTTTGATTCTATGAAAAATATCATAGAGTCTGAAGCCTAGCATTTTTTTCAAGCCTAAATCAGTACAAATCATTCTTCAAGGTTAAATGCAAATTTTGTAATAAAATACTGAACAAAAAATGCCATATGAAGAAGTTTATTTTCAAAGAATGGAAGAAGAGTCCCCAGAAGATTACAAGAAATTAAAATCTAAAAAATAATTTATTTAGTATCTGAATCGTTATTTTTACCAGGTCCTACCACATCTTCAGGTTTTACCTTGTTATCCCAGTCTCCTCTTGTACCCTTGATTAGAGATATCACTCCACCTGCAATGAATCCAACAACTAGTGCAAAGAATAGGGTCTGATCAAATATCTTAAATGAACAATTGATTTCTACTGGAGGGGAATCATCTGAATACTCGTAACATGTTCCAAATTCATTTGATTCAAAAGTAGCGGCCTGGTATTCATGTCCAAATGCTCCAAGGACAATAACCCCTACAAATACTAGGGCGACACCTAAAATGATGAATCTCATATCACTCATAATTTTTTTCCTGATTTATCGTATTTACATTTTGACCTTTTTTCACACTAGTGTCATTTTTCAAGAGATGCTTTTAGATTCTCAAGTGATGCCTCATAAAATGCTCCCATAAACACAATAAAGTCCAAAAATTCTTTTTCAGTCATTTTTTGACTATTCAGATATGATTGCCACGTCAGCTCTACAAGATTTTTAGATTTTGGTTTTATTGAAATTGTTGCAACATATGCCCTTAATGGTAAACCTTCAGTTGCAATGTATGTAAAATATTCACCTTTTTTCCATGCAACAACATGCTCTTCAATTTGATTTCCATCCTCAAACGTAATGAGCCTTACAGCACCAACATCTGTTTTTTTCTTTGATAGGTATACTGTTTTTTTGACATCCACTACCCAAGTAGGTAATCCTGCAATATTGCTAATCTTTCTCCAAACTTTGTCTTTTGGTGCTTTAATTCTGATTGTTTTTTTAACAGTTCCAGTATGAAATGACTTTTTTGCCATGCTCCACTCAGAATATTGCTGAATTTTAAATTTTAGTTGAACAACCATTTTTAATATCCTGCACAGAAAGATATCAAATGGTCTTTGGATGGGGCAAAAAGAAACAAGAAGAAAAACCTATTGAGGAAATACCTCAAAACAAGGAAATTTCATTAGAGGATGTTCCTAATATTATATCTGACCTATCAAAATTAAGAAGATCTCAAACTTTGGCTGAAATTAATAGTCTGAGAAACAAAACTGCTCCCTTGATTGACGAACTGATGAAAATAGGTAATGTTTTAGAAAAAGATGATCTAAAAATGGATGATGTAGACAAGCATCTTGCCATAATTGTAGTTAGAGGAAAAAAGCAAGTAATTGATATGATAAAAAAAGATGTAGTATCATTACCAAAAATATCATCTATTGAGGATGCTGAAAAACTAAATTCTGTGCTAAATCTAATTCTTAAAAAAGTGGGTGATGTCTTGGGACGTCAAACCCGAGTAATTCACATTTTTGCCAAAAAATATGCCTCCCAACTAAAAGATAATCTTGAAGTAATGAATTCTAACCATTCTGAAATACGTAGTTTACTAAAAAACTATGAATCTACAAAATCCCTTTCTGAAGAAACACTAGATACAATCAAACAAATAAAAAATCAGACTGAATTAAGAAAAGAAAAATCTAAAAAAATTGAAAATATAACAAAAAATACAACGAGCGTTAATGAAAAGATATCAAAAATTCAAAATAATATTGATGAAATAAAGTCATCAGACAAATACAAAAAATACCAAACTTTGAAAAAGACTTTGGATGATTATGTTAATCAAAAATCAAAAATCAAAGATCAAATTAATACACAATTTACAAAGATTTCCCGTCCTCTAAGCAGATATGAATATGCATCATCATTGGATAAGGATCAAAAAAATATTTTATCTAATTTAGTTTCCGAACCAATTGGTGTGATGACTAGTGAAAACAAGGATTCAATTATTATAATACTTGAGAATGTCCGCAAAGGAATTGCATCTGGTTCCATATCTGTAAAGGATGTGGATAAAATGGATGCTCAAATAACTGAGACTGAAGAATCCTTGGAAGGATTTATCCGCCAAGTTTCAGAATATGATAAAAAGCACCAGGAGATGAAAAACGAATTAAACTCACTTTTACCCAAAGATTTGATTTCTCTGGAAAAAGATCTTGCAAAAAATGTCTCTGAGCTGGATGATTTACAACTAAAATCTGAAACTTTTCAAGGTGAGATTGATGAGATTGATTCGAAAATCCCTGAATTAGTCTCTGAAATTGAACAAAAACTGAGACAATTTTCTAATACGAGATATACCATTTTAGCATCTTAAAATTAAATTAGTTCTAAACTGGATACTTGATGTGTTATTCAAAAAGAAAAAGTACGAACGCAAAGTTCTATTGAAAAAAGATGTCCTTGATAGCATTTTGTCATTTTGCCAGATGAAACATCCCAACGAAGGGATTTTGATTCTAAAAGGAAAATCAAAGAATGGTGAAATAAAAATAGACGGTCTTGTGATTCCACCTTTTAGTGAAACCGGCCCTACTTTTGCTGGATTTCCACATTCGTTTTTACCCTTTGATATGAGCTATGTGGGAATTGTGCATTCTCATCCTAGTGGTTCAGCAGAACCATCTGTAACTGATCTGCATAATTTCTTTGGTCTAGTATCCATGATTGTAAAATCTCCATATGATGATGATTCTATTTTTGCATGGGATAGTAATGGCAATTCAATCCCACTTGTAATAGAGTAATTTTTCTAAATCCTGCTGACCAGCCTGAAGAAAACTGAAGAAACTTTATATCGGTTTTAAAGATACTTTTAGTGAATTGAATCCTCAACTAAAGAAATATTATGTTTTTCTTGGTGCATCCTTAATATTCAGTATTGGATTGCAAATCGGTTTAGGATATCTTGGCGTTCCATGGTATATCAGCATTGGATTAGTTATGGCAATCTTCATTTTACTTCCAATGATCATGAGAAGAAGACAAATGAGTAGTATGGGAAGCTATCGTGGAGATTCTGGTTCCGGTTCAGGTGGAGGTGGATTCTTTGGAATGGGTTCACAAGGAAACTCTGGTGGTGTAAGGTATGTGTGCCTTGTTTGTAACAACAAACACAAAGGTGGTTCTTGCCCTAGATGTGGCTCAAAAATGCAAAGAGCAGATTTTTAGTTGATGAATAATGGCATTAGAAGAATTAAGAAAAAAAGTCCTATATCAAAACTCAATTGAGATATGGATTGGAATCAGCAAAGAAAAAAACATTGACTGGGTTAACCCAGAGTCTTATCAAAAATTCATTGCTTTTCTTTTGAAAAATAATCTAAACATGAAACAAATGACAATTTGCTTTGATGAATCAGACAAGGCCACTGATGGAGGTCACAGCAAAAAAGTATTTGCCAACAACTTGGCTGCAATCAATAATGAAAACTCTGCATGCTATTCAATAAAATTAAATGATAATGCTATAGAGTTGATTCGAAAATTTGAACTCTAGTTCT
>JAHELP010000018.1 GCA_024644105.1 Candidatus Nitrosopumilus sp.
GAAAAAACAATTAGATGAAAAAAATAAAAAATTAAAATCAATCTCAAAAAAACCTACTGCAAAAAGTACCCCAAAAAAATCTAAAAAGAAAGCGCCAAAAAAATCAACTAAAAAGAAATAATTATTTTATTTTAATTGTAATCTCTTCCCCATTTCCGATATTAGATGTGGTTGTTCTGAGATCTGGATTTGATTTTAGATAGTCTGAGAATTTTTTCATATCCTGCCTATATTTTTCAGGATGCAGCATGTTATCTGTTATTATCACTCCTCCTGGCATTACCATGGGTAGTATCAAATCAAAATATTCAATAATGTTTTCTTTATCGGCATCTATTAGTACCATATCAAAAAAATTCTGATTTTTTTCCTGAGCCGATAATTCTTTTAGTATTGTCATTGCAATTCCTTCTTTAATCTCAATTACTTTCTCGATCTTTGCTTTTGCAAAATTATCCATTGCTCTTTTTATTTTGTCTGGGTTCTTTTCAATTGTAAATATTTTACCGGATTTTTCAATAATGGCCTCTGCAATCCATATTGTAGAGTACCCTACTGACATACCTACCTCAAGTACGTTTTTAGCATTTTTCAGGCGCAAAATCATGTTCAAAAATTCCCCTGTTTCTTTTGTTATTGCCAACATTCTGTCTTGTGGGGCCACATCAACTTTTCTTGCTTTTTCTAATCTAGATTGATTTTCTAATTCATCAAGGACATTTGAAATATCTGCATTCATTAATTACTTGTTTTAATAATGAAATTTATTTCTGTCTTGAATTATGGGTTTTTGAAAATTTGATAGCTTATATTTGCCAAATAATTTTTTAATTTAGATATGGCTACGAAAAAAATTGATTTACTTGAGACAGTTCAAAAAATTTTAAAATTAGATGCTAAAATGAGATTTGCAGCAATCATTGATTCCAAGGGTAATATCCGAGAAGCAATAATGAAAGCAGGGAAAACCAATCTTAAATCTCAAAAAGAAGAAGAACATTTCTGTAAACAAGTAGCTCAGAGACGTTCAATGAGAAAAGAATTTGATAGATCATTGGGTAAAGTCAGATATGTTCATGTTGAAAGAGAAAGTGTTTCTCAAATGGTAATTTACACTAGAAGGAATATTGTATACTTTACAATGGAACCTGAAATGCCAATTAATACCAAAATCAGACTAATTACAAAAATTAAAAAAATAACTGCCGGCCTTTAAGATTATTTAACATCGATTCTTTTCACACTATATGGCCTTTCATAAATATCTTGGAGATTCTAAGATGTTTGAATATGATAAACACTATAGAGAATGTCAACAGGAAAATAGACCTTTTATCAAAGCCAAAACCAATCCTCTTCACAATAACTATTTCATTCAGATGGATATGATGACTTGTAATTACGAATTATCAAAAAATGATCAAGAAAAACTTGAAAAATTAATCCAATCTGAAATTGAGTATGTTAAATCAAACTCAAATCATGACTTTCAAGGATTCAGCATAGATAAAGAACTAGTTTGGGTAGATGGGGTGTCTTCTGAACACGCTGACTCTTTTTGTATATCTCTTTATGATTTAACTCATAAAAATCTGAATTAAAATCGTATCAAATTTTTTAAAATTTTATCAATCACTTGAATTTCCTGCTTTCTTTCCTTAATTGTCGTTTGATTCCATTCTTTAGCAAATTCTGATTGTTTATCCAATTTTTCTAAAGCCTCTATGTATTTTACAAGATGAATTTTGTACTCATGGAGTAAATCTAGATGCTTGTTATGGTTTTTCTCAGTCGGTGTTGGCATTCCACTCTTCCTCTCCTATGTCTGGAAACATATCTCTTATTCGTTTTTTGTCTTTCTCCATTGCGTCAATTCGATTATCCAAATGACTAATTATTGCTGGCTCAGCCTCTTGCTTTTTTTCTTCTTGAATTTCTGAAATTACTTTTGTCAGTGATTTATAATATGAAATATGGTTTTTTTTAGATTCTTCTGATGTATCTTCTTTTTTTACATCCATATGGTATCATAATTATTTGAAAATAAGTACTTGATCCTTTATCAGAAACAAGAAAAATGCTTAAGTTACTTCTAAAATTTAATGAAATCGATGAAAAATGTACTCATTGATCAGAATTGTAAATGGTTAGTAAATGAAGACAGTAAAAAATACCTTAAAAATTATGATAAAGTGTTTGTTGTTGGGGTAGATTTGAAACAACGTGATTATGATGAAACTTTGGCTACCTTTTGTAAAGAAAATGACTGCGAATTGTTAACTGCAGATAATAGAGCATACATTCATTTTTTTAGTGAGAAAAAAATTCAGAGTGTTCAATTATCTGAATTCATCTATGAGGATAAAGCCGACAGGCCAATATACCTTGTAAAAATTGTTGACTAGTTAACATTCTTTGAATCTAAATGTGAAATTCTCAGGTTAGCAAGAACTTCGTTTAGAAAGTCATTTTCTGGTTGGTGAGTAATACTATTCATTATTGACTCCCAACAGTCGTTTATTTTTCTGGTAATCTGCGAATACATTTTGTCCTTTTTGAATGCAGGATAGTAAGAGAGTAACTTCATTATACCATTTGTGGATTGAACTATCTGAATTTGATGAATTATTGAACGTAGTCTCTCATGAAAAGAAAAATTTTCATTTTTAGATATTATTTCAAAATTTGAGATTTCCTCATAAATCATTTCTACTTCTTTATGCAAATTTTTTAGTTGACTGTTTACAGAATCCGATAAATTAATCAGTTCATATTCAATATGCGACCTACTGTGAACTTTCTTATCTATCTCTCCTGATTCTACTAGAGAGCTTATCTCGCGGTATACTATTTTTTCATTACCTACTTTTTCAATCACTCTTTTGGCAAGTTCAGTACCTCTGATTTTACCATTCTCATTTAGTATTCTGATTATTTCTGTTTTAATTATCTCTGAATTTTTATCCATTCCTTTCTCCTAGGTTTTTTTATACTTCTCTATTACTGCGGCTTGGCCCACCTCGTTAATTTCTGTTACTAAATCCTCTAGAATTTTTATGCCATTCTTAATTGGTTCTTTTTCTAAATTCTTATACTCTAATTTTTGCTTGAGAACCATTTTTTCATTATTTACAAAACTCAATAAAGGAACATTCTCTCCCATATTCAAATTTATGAAAAAATCGATATATTCTTTGGTTGATTTTATTGCCATATTGGATAGTCACCATTCTAGTATTTGTTTGAAGACATACAAACTAGGTTTATTTACGAATTTAGCGAAATATGTCTATGGATAGCTGTGATAGGCGTGTTAGAGCATACAAAAATGGAAAAACTTTTGATCAATGCAGAGATATTGCTGAATCCATGAATCCTGATTTCAAAAAACACATTGAAGATAAAGGAAAAGTTTTGTGGAGTGAAATTTTGGAAAAAGTTGATCATGATGAGATTATTTACAAACTTACTTTGAAATTTTTAAGACGTGACGGTTATGATATTGGAAATCACAAAATTCCTGAAGTAAAAAAATTCTAACTTGAACTAATTTTACAGCTTCCGTCACTATTTCGTAATTTTTTAGCCATGATATATGGCGTCACAAGAAGGACCGGTATTGAAATTGCAATAAAAAATGTCTGCATCTGTGTCAATGCAATTGATAGAGCAATTCCACTTGCTGTGCCAATAAAGACTGACAAAAATGACCCTGCACATGTTGGGCATGCAATGAATAGTCCTGCTATGGCTCCAATAGAACTTGCCCCTCTGCCTTTTTTAGAAATTGCATAAGCATTCACTGCAATTGCAGCGTTTAATCCAACTAGATATGAAACAGTAATTTGTAAAACTAAATTTATTGGAATGATGTTTAGTCCTATATGTTCAGTTAGGTAGATAATCACCTGTGGCATGTATCCTGGTTTGTCACAACATGGTGCAACAAATCCTGATGGTATCTCTGCTCCATAGTGATAAGAAAAATCAACCTCTGGTTGATAGACCAAAGTTCCTGAAACCAATGAGAAAAATATTCCATATCCGATAAATGTGGCAACAAATATTTTTCTAGACTTTTGATTCCATGTTGTAATGGCAATTATTGTTGAAAGATCATTTCTTTTATTCTCTACTTTTTCTCTATGATATCGATATATCCCAAAGCCAATTGCACCAAAAGATACTAGTAAAATAACATAAAATCCATAAGCAATTCTTTGTATTGTATCAATTGCACTTGGTGTCAAGAGTTCCGGGTCTTGGTATCTACCATAAATTAAAAATAAAATCCCAATTGTAACAAATCCTAAAATGATTAATTTTTTTCCTTGGTTTGTACTCTTTTCTATATGTGAGTCCATATGTCAAATTTTTTACTATGACATTAAATTCTATCCAAATCTGATCAGATACATCTATGATTTTTAGCTTAGTCTGGGAACAAAAATGTAGATTATTGCAATAATTTCCAATCTACCAAAGATCATCAAAAATGCCAAAACTATCTTTGTTGCTGAATCTGAATCAATATCAATTACTCCTGCAGAAAGACCGCCAGTTGTAATGACTCCAGCTGCCTCAAAAAATGCATCTTCAAATGGAACATCTTCGATATTTGCTAGGTGGAGGCCTGTAATTGAAGCAATGATCGGAAATAATGCAACGATGATGATGGTTGATGTCACCTCTTTTTTTGCTTGACTTGATAGTTCTGCTCTTTTTGCTTTAACAAGTAATGCCTTAACGTCTCTCAAATGGAACAGTCTGAAAATTTTCAAACCTCCTGCAGTTGAAAATCCACATCCTCCAATAAACATCAAAATTATTAGAATAGATTGTGCTGCACTACTTAATCCTGCTAGACTATCCATTTGTAATCCTGCCGTAGTACTTGCTGAAACTGAATAAAATGCACTTAGCATCGGATCCAATCCACTAATTGCTAAAAACAATATAGTTGCACTACCTAGTATTGCAAAATATGTCAAAACCTCTTTTCCAAGTTTTGGCGATAGGAATTTTTTTCTTACAAATGCATAGTGGAAGGTAAATGGCAATGCACCTAATATCATTCCACCCATTAGGATGATGTGTTCTTGCCACACTAGCCCCTCAAGAATTGTAGACGTTGGAGTAAATCCCCCTGTTGCAAGTGTACTCATCGCTAATGCAAAATTATCAATTATGTTATTTTCTCCAAAGATGTACAGCAACATTGCAACAATTACGATGTAAATCGAAAAGATAACAGTAATTGTTAAAAATAATTCCTTCATGTGGAGTGTTCTTCCTGAAATAAAACCACGCATTGATTGTAATTTTGATTCTGGATAAAACGCAGTAATTACCAGATAAATGAAACTCATTCCTCCTACAAGCTGGGTATAACTTCTAAAGAATGTGAAACTTTGAGATAGTTTTTCTGGTTCATCAAAAAGAGAAATTCCTCCAGTTGTAAATCCTGCAGCACTAGAAAAGAATGCATTACTGAATCGCTCAATGTCTGTTTCCTCACTTGGTAAAACATACAGGTACGGGACTGTGCCAAACAGGGACAGCAAAAACAGGCTTGCAAATACAAGAATTGACGCTTGTTGCAGATTTAAGCTGGATTTTTCACCATACGAATTTAAGAAAAATCCTGTAACCAGTAAAAGTACAGTTGTAAGGTAAATTCCAGTGGCTGATGTGGTATCTTCTAAAATTGTGGCTACAATTGCTGGAACTAAGAGTAGTACCCCTGCAAATTGTAAAACAAAACCCAGATTACCTAATACTGCTTTTACAGGTGGACTCAAAAGACGAGGCGCAATAGCAGTAGCATCTCTTATTACATTTGCAATAACTGATTGAAAAATCATCCCAACAACTTGATTTTTCTTTGATAGAACTGGAAGTTTTCTAATGTTGTTATCTCTCATTTTGTGTAATGCATCTTGTAATGTTGATTTTTCATTAATTGTAATTAGTGGCGCACTCATGATGTCTTTTAGTCTAGTAGCTTCTGCGTAGACTGTTACATCACTAACTTTACTTAGAATATCTTCGTCTGTAACAATTCCAACTGGTAAATTATCTTTGTCTGTAACAATAATGTCATCTGTTTCATAGTGACGTAGCATTCTAGCAGCTTCTCTTGTCTGTGTATTTTCACTGAGAATTAGGACATCATTGTCCATGTATTCAGTGACATACTTGCTAAGAACATATGAAACCGCTTTTTCAGGGTTCGTTGACATTAAGCTACCTTAGTTGGGGATTTTAAATAATTTGGGGTTACGCATGCGTCTTGATCGTTTAAAAAAAATTTACCTTCTCTCATTCTTTAATTTGATCCGTAATTGTTGCTATCTTTATAAGCCCAAACAAGGAAGTTTATGCGTAATACCATGGAAATTGATCAAGCACAAGAGCCTGATTATGACTCTGTAAAAATTGATTATGTTGGCTTTGTAGACCCTTATGCTGTAGAAGGAATGGTTGTTCTAAAAGCTGACAATGGAAAAGAATTTCACATGAGGGCTTTTTCAGGTGAGGTTGCAAAACATATTTCGAGTTTTGGCGAAACTGAAGGTGAGGGAGCTCCATCTATCTACAAAATGATTGAAGAAATTTGTGAGCAAAACGAACTGATATTGGTCAAAGTCAAAATCTATGAAAGTGGAGACGTCTTGCGGGCAAATCTGTATTTTACTGGAAAGAAAGACTTGGTTTTGAGAAATTATCGTGCATCGGATGCTATGGCCCTGGGCGCATTTTACAATATTCCTATTTTGGTAAGAAAGAATTTGCTGAAAGAAAGCATGGAAGCAGAATAGTTCTATTTTAGGCTCCTATTGAGTAGAATGGTTTTTCTCCTAGTAGAGTAGACTCCTACTATGAATGATCAAGAGCAACTAATGGACAATCTCTTGAATGTGGACCTTGAAATAATTGATGTTGTTAGGGAGCTACACCAAGGACATTGGGATTCACAATCACTCAAAGAACAAGTAGGTGATTTGCTTAAAATTCGTGATGAAATGGTCCAAAAACTGATGTCTCTAAAAGGTGATAACCATTCTTGTGATTGTGGCCATGACCACGCACATGAATAACTAGCTTAATTCTTCAAAAAAGTTTTCTGGAAACATCTTTTTGATTTTGGTAATTTCTGTTTTGTAATTTTTAATTTTTAGTATATTTTCTGCTCTTTGTTTTTCATCTACATCATTTATCGTATTTTCAAGTGTTTTAATTTGATTGGATAATGTTTTGTACATTATTGAGAATTCTGGAAAATTTTTAGGTAATTCTGTCATAGCTAGATTAAATACACATCCTACTAATACTGGTTATGAAAATTCTCTTTTTTTCCTTGATTATACTATCTTCAGGAGTAGGTTTTGCATTTGCAAATCCTATAACTGCTGAAACCATATCTGATGAGAAGATACATTTTGTTGATGAACAAATTATGATCATGGCTGATATTTCTAATAATCAAGATAGACAACAAGATTTTGCATATATCACACAAGTTAGAAATTCTGATGATGTAGTGATTTCTTTATCCTGGCTTACGGGCTCTTTATCCCCTAGACAATCATTTTCTCCTGCACAGTCTTGGATTCCTGCTGAATCTGGAAAGTATCATGTTCAGGTATTTGTTTGGGAAAGTATTGACAATCCTTCTGCAATATCTCCTCCGTTATCAATGATAATTAATGTCAGTGAACGGCTAACATAATTTGAAACATGCTTCATAATTCGGCAAACTCATCATCTATCAGTTATAGCTTAGAAGGTTGATTAATCATCAGCAGTTTTTGTTGTAATTTCTGTGCTATATTATTATTCAATCTAAAAATCAGAACCTTTTTGAGATGATTAGATTTGATTATGTCATGGTAAATTTTGAAAAAATCTATCAAAAAACTGCATTGCAAGTAATTCAGAGATGCCATGGAGCCATCAAAATTACTAAACATGGAAAAATTATTGAAGTTTTTGATACTAAACGACATATCTGGAGTGATGGATTGGCAGGATTAATCATCAAAGAGGAATGCAGAAATGCAAATCTTAGAGAGTGGGAATTTGCCAACGTTCGAACTTATGTTATCAAGGAATTACTTGATAAATCAAAAAATCAGTAACCTACTTTTCTAATCAAATGAGGTTCTTTTAGCATTATTGTGTCATCTCTTGTTGATGACAAATCAACTTCCTTAAGATTGTGGTTAGTAATAACAATCAAAGCTTCACATCTATTACACAAAATTGTTTTTCCATTTGATCTTTCTTCTCGAACTAAATCCTTTTCTAATCTGTCTTCTTTTTGACATGTAGGACAGAGTCTGGGTTCTTTGAGAATTGTGATGATTTCTTTGATGAAAATTGTTTTTCCCATATGGGAATTGATTTTTTACTACTAAAGAATTGTATTGTTAATTGGTATCAGCAATCCATTTTGAATGTCAAACCGTTTTAATCATTCAAAATTAGAACGAATGGTATTCAGTATATTTCCAATCTAACCAATTAACAAAATCATATGATATTTCTTGAAAATATGTTTTTGTACTCTGGTTTCTAGTGTGCAGTTTTACCAGATCCATGAAAAACAAGATTTACAATAAAACTAATAATTTTATGTAATAATTCATACTAAGTGTTAAATAGTTATTTGTCTTATAGTAATTGATGTCGTTAGTTGTAAAATCTGGCGATTAGATTGCGCTGCCCCGCAGAACAAAAAAGGCAATCAAACGTCTTGGACGCTTGACCACGAGAGGGAATCTCTCATAGTTCTGCAGTTAGGGGTTTGCGCCTTTTCATTTTCTTTTAAATCAAAACTAGAAAATTTTAGAAATTTGAGATATTTTGATTGATAAATTATCTATGTGACTATTTCATCTAAACGGTCTTCTTCTTGGGCTCGTTTGATTTCCATAGCTATTCTTCTACCCACTCCAAATGTCTGTCCATATTGGTATTTGGTGTAAGGGCTAGTTGTTGCTACAATTGGATTTCCTGGAACTCTCAATGATACGTCATATACAATCAATTCCAAATCTTTTGTGATTACGCTTTGCAATGAGAATGGTCCGATTATTCCTGGTGCATATTCTTTTTTGACTGCTGCAACAAATTTGTCTCCCATTTTGATAACTTTTTCAAGCAATGACTCTCTGATGCTAGCTGGAGTATGTCCAACTTCAATATTTTGTAAATCAATATCCATTTCCATTTGTTCCCTTGCAGGAAGTGCATTGTAATCATGGATATTAGTTTGAAGCCTCCTTTCTATTCCAATAAAATCAACTTGGTCTGAAATTGGTGTGTGAAAGAAATTAAAATTCATGTATGTGCCTATTGCCAGTTCTTCAATACTTGCTTTTTGAAGATCTTTTCTGGCAATGACTCCTTGCTTTATTTTTTCTTCTGATTTTTTTAGATAGTCCTTGTAAGATGATACAGTAAAGAATGCTCTCTCCAAAGGTCTCTTTTTTTCTTGAACTTTGACTATACATGGTTTGTTGATTCTTTTAGGATCCTTGAATAATTTAGGATATTTTATTCTGGCTTTTTCTAGAAGATAGTATTGTCCTTTCTTTGCTGTTCTTTCTTCAGCTTGAAACAATTTTCTATTTCCAAAGATTGGGACCTTAAATGAATTTTCTATAGTTTTGTAACCCAAGTATACTGTAAGTGATCTGTGAGGAACTATGATTGTATTTGAATCCCTTAATTCTTTTTGATATTTGGCTGATGCCATATCTTTGAATTTATCTAAAACTGTAATTTCATCTGCAATTCTTCCAAATCTTTTGTATGGCCCCTCTCGTCCTTTTTGACAAAATACTCTGGTTTGAAAATCTTCATCTTTTGCCCCATCCATAATTTCTAGTGCTGAGTGACTTCCAAGAACGCCAATTTTTACATCAGTATAGTCACTGACAATCTTTTTGATCTCAGAATTCTTAATCACACTATGCCTAGACATTGGGATCCTATATAGCTAATTTTTGATATACAGATCGGGCCGAATCAATAGACTTTTTTTCAATTGATGTTTCAAAGAAAACATGCTTTATCATTTTGAGCTTCAGATGGCGGGGGTGGTTCTTCTTACAGCAATGGCAGTTGGAGGTATTTCCTTATGGCTAAAACGAAGAAAGGAGAAACTTGAATTAGAAAAAGCAGAAAATGAAGAAACCCAAAATCTCTAGTGCCAAGGCAGCCGTAATATCTAATACATAAAATACTCTGCTGTTCAAGATTAACTATTGAAACTTGTAATTGGAATAACTGGCAGTACTGGTGTCATTTATGGAATTAGAATGCTTGAGACTCTCAAAAAATTAAACATTGAGACTCATTTGATTATGTCTGAATGGGGTGAAAAATGCATCGCTATGGAAACTGAGCATACGCCTGATTATGTAAAATCACTTGCAACAAATACATCTGATGAAAAAAATATGGCATCTAGTGTTTCTAGTGGGACTCATCAAATTGATGGCATGATTGTTGCCCCCTGTAGTATGAAGACCTTAGCTGCAATTGCAAATGGATATGATGATACACTTGTTGCAAGAGCTGCAGGAGTTACAATTAAAGAATCACGGAAATTAATTTTGATGGTTAGAGAGACTCCTCTATCTGCAATACACTTGGAAAATATGTTGAAACTTTCTAGATTGGGAATAGTAATTTTACCCCCTGTTACTGAATTTTATACAAAACCAAAAACCATTGATGATATCGTTAATCATGGCGTTGGAAAATGCTTAGACCAATTTGATATAGAGCACAATTTATACCCTCGATGGGGTACTCTCTAAACTACCATTGCCAAAGTTCTCATTAGAAAAAATAGTTAACGCAAAAAGAGATGATGTATTTGAGATTTTTTCAAATTTTGAAAATTACCAAAAATTAATCCCAAAGCATTTTCCATCAGTTAGAGTTCGCTCAATTCGTGGTGATGTATCCGTAGTTGAAGAGCATCTAAACTTTGGAAATTTAGAATTGCTAATTATGGCTAAACATATCTCAAAGAAACCCGTCTTACATGAGGTTTTTGTAATTGGAGGTGATGCAAAAGGTAGTTACTTTAAAGAAGAATTTATCGAGATTGAAGAAGGAACCAAAATTTTTGTTGATGTTGATTTAAAATTTAAAGGAAAAATGAAGTTATCTGCCATGTTTGGAAAAAATAATTACAAAGATGACTATGAGAAAATGTTAGATAATTTCATTAGTCTTGCTGAAAGCTAGTCTGATTTTATTTTTTTATCCTTGGAGCTATCTAATTCTTCTTTGAATTCTTTGAGATCTTTGTCTGCTTCAATTTTTCCTTTCTCAAATTCTCCTTTAGCCTTACCAAATGTTTTTGCTAGCTCTGGAATTTTTTTTGCACCAAAAATCAATACACCGATAACGACCACTAATATGATGATCTCTGTACTTCCTAGCATATTACAAAATATTCCGGATTTAAGATTTAAGTGTTCAACTTTTTGCGTTCTTTACGCTCGATGATTAGCATGCCTGCAGCATAAAGTCCAATCATTGGGCCTGCAACAAATACCATCGTCACACCTGTACCATCTGGAGTTATGATTGCTCCAAAGATCACAATGATTACTATTGCATACCTGATATTCTTTCTCCAAAAATCTGAATCAACCATTCCTGATGCTGAGATTGCATACATTACTAATGGTAGCTGAAAAGAAAAACCAAATGCTAGCAAAAATTGTAAAACAAACGTAACAAATTCCATAACATTGAGAAAAGTAACTAGCCCTGCACCTTCTCCATACTTGTACAAAAATTCTAACATGTATGGGATGACAAAATTATATGAAAACACACATCCTGCAATAAATAATCCTAGAGCAGGTAGTGAAATGCTTCTACTAACATTAATTTCATTTTCTTTTAATGCTGGCTTGATGAATCCTACTAGTTCTTTAATTATTATCGGCATTCCGACAACGACTCCAACAAGTGCTGCAACATACATCTGAGCAAAGAAAGCTTGTCCTGGTGCAGTTTGAATTAATTGTACACTTTCTGGAACAAGATTTATTCTCATGTGATTTGTAATCTGTGCTGCCATGTTGTGAACGGGTTCTACTGTTGGATAATACAATGTGATTTGGTTAATTTGAATTGGCTCTGCATGGCACACCAAAAGAAATGCTGAAATTCCTCCTATCACTAGAACAATTCTAACTAATCTTTTTCGTAATTCTTCAAGATGCTGATTGATGCCTTCCAATTCGGACATCTGTTATCTTTGATTCTAAACTATATCAATTATGTGGGAATTGGTAATAATTTTGCTTCTGGAAGCCCTGCCTCTTTGAGTGCTTCTGCAGAAATCCCTTCAAATTCTAATGATATGATAGCTTTGGTGTTGAATTTTGATTCCATCTCTTTTGCCAAATTTGAAATGTCTGTAGCAGAATAGATTTCTTTTGAATCCTTTAGGAATATTCTATCTCCTTTTTCCATCTCTTTACCATTGTATTTGCTTTGCAAGAATTTTGTAATCTCTGGTAGTTCTTTTCTGTCTATATTGTTGTGGAAATAGCAGATTCCTTTAACTGATTCATAGTCATATGCGGTTCCATTTCTATACATGAATACCCCGATAAAATGAGCCTCCTCTTCTGGCTCTCTTACACACTTGATCTCCCAATTTAGTAAATTCTTTTCATCATATGCATATCCGCCTAATTCTTCTGAAGTGATTTTCCAGTATCTCATTCTACCTTTTGCCATTATGAAATATTGTCAATTGTGCTGATATAAATTCCATTTCTATGTGACTGGAGATTTTAGCCTTGTATTAATACAGTAAAGGCGTAGTATATTCATGGGATCCAGAATCACCATTGTACTAAATTCCACAAATACAGAAAAACTAAGAAACATTCAGGCCAAACTGATCAAAACAACAAACAAATCTGTAAGCTTTTCACATGTTTTGAATCTGGTCGTTACTGAAGGACTAAAGAAATTCAAGGCATAATACAATTACAGAAATTTTTCATGAATTATCCTATTTCAAATTAAATTCTGTCAGCAACAAAATTAGATATTCAATACCATTTGATGTTTTTCTTTAGATATTCTGAAAACACTATAGTCGGAAGATAGATTAACCTCGATTCAGTTTTTCAAATTATCGATGGCAATCTTTGATGTTCATGTAATCATTGAAAACAAACCTGGCATTAGTGATCCCGAGGGTGATACCATTCTAAATGACTTGGTTCTTAAAGGAACTCACAAAACAGTTTCAAAAATCAAAACAGCTAAAATGCTAAAATTTACAATTAAAGAAAAAGATAAGAAATCAGCCCAATCAAAGGTTAAAGAGATTTGTGATGATTTGAGAATTTACAATCCTATGGTAAGTAAGGTCACATACACTGTAACTCAAGAGTAGCCCTTTTCAGGCACAAATTTTTACATTCAAAAATAAAAACAACTTTATCTTTTAGCTGTTTTTTGCTAGATATGGGATTCAAAAAAGGAATTAACAAATGTGTAGAATGTGAAAAGAAAATGAAAGAGGATCCTAACGAAACAGGAATGTGTAGTAAATGTGGTTCATCACAAACTCGTATTGAATCAACAATGTACAAAGAACTACTTGATGAAGGTAGTTTTCCATAAATTTCTGATATAATGTTATCTGCTATGAGATTGCGATCATTTAGTTTTTTTACTGTGATTTTTGTGTGATTCGACTCAAATTAAATATCTCTGAATGCTGAAACAATTGTGAAAGTTGGGGTTGTAGTTTTTCCTGGTAGCAACTGTGATCGGGACATGTATCATGTTTTGACTGATGTATTTCATTTTGATGCACAATACTATTGGCATGAAAAAGGACTGCCAAAAAATATTGATGCTGTTATTCTTCCAGGTGGATTCTCATATGGTGATAGATTGAGGGCCGGTGTAATTGCTGCACACAGTCCAATCATTAAAGATGTCCAAAAAATGGCCAAAAAAGGAATTCCTATTTTGGGAGTCTGCAATGGATTTCAAATTCTCGTAGAATCTGGATTACTACCTGGAGTTTTACTCAAAAATAAATCTCTAAATTTTATGTGTGAGTGGACAAATCTGATAGTTGAAAACAACAAAACTCCTTTTACAAATCAGTTTAAACTAAACCAAAAAATTCCAATCCCCATTGCAAATGGAGAAGGTCGCTATTATGTTGATGATGATACGATGAAAAAATTAAAGAAAAAAAATCAAATTGTTTTTCGATACAGTGAGGTCGTAAATGGCTCATCAAATAGAATTGCAGGTGTCTGTAATGAGGATGGTAATGTTGTAGGTATGATGCCTCATCCAGAGCGAGCCGTTGAGTCTGAAATTAATCCTGTTGATAACAAACCATCATCGTTAATCTTTGAATCACTTTTATCCAAAATAGGTGCAACCAAATGAGTTTAGAGAAACAAGAACTATTGGATTTAAAATCTAAAATTGGTCGTGAACCAACTTCCACTGAATTACAAATTATAGCTGCTGAATGGTCTGAGCACTGCTCATACAAATCATCAAAGAAGCATCTCAAAATGTTGCCAATGACAGGACCTCTTGTAATTAATGAAAAAGGATATGATTCTGGAGTCTTAGATGTTGGTGATGGGTATGTTGTTACTGCTCATATTGAAAGCCATAACCATCCTTCAGCAGTTGAACCCTATGGTGGTGCTGCAACTGGCGTTGGTGGAGTAATTCGTGATATTTTATCTGCAGGTACTAGGCCTATTGCAATTTTTGATGGATTAAGATTTGGAAACATTGAAAATGATTTACAAGCCCGATGGCTCTTCAAAAATGCTGTAACTGGAATTGCAGATTATGGAAATTGTTTAGGTATCCCAACTATTGGAGGTGAAGTAGAATTTGATGAATGCTATGAAAATTATGCACTAGTTGATGTTGCAGCATTAGGTTTTGGCAAAAAAGAAAATCTGATCAAAAACCATGCAAAGAAAGATGACTTGGTTGTCTTGATGGGAGGCTCTACTGGAAGAGACGGCATTGGTGGCTCACAATTTGCATCTGATTCTTTAGAATCTGAGGACCGCTCTGCTGTGCAAATTCCAGACCCTTTCATTGAGAAATTAATTATCGAGGCTGTTTTACAGGCAAGAAACGATGGTTTGATTCATGCAATGAAAGATCTTGGCGGGGGTGGTTTGTCATGTGCCATTTCTGAAACTGCTGATGCTTTGGAGATTGGAATCGAGATGGATGTTGACAAAGTACATACTCGTGAATCTGACATGCATCCAGATGAAATAATGGTCTCTGAATCCCAAGAAAGAATGTTAATTGTTACAAGTAAAACTAAATTAAAAAAATTAGAAGAGATTTGCAAGAAATTCAGAATTGGTTGCTCTGTAATTGGACGTGTGAAATTTGATAATCAAGTTCATATCAAAAAAGGTTCAAAAACAGTTGCTAACCTGTCTGCTGATTTTGTAGCAAATGCAACATTGCTTGATTTACCATCAAAGGTACCAGATTACCTAAAAAATATTGAAACTGAAAAAAAATTCAAACCCATTTCAAATTATTCTAAAACTTTGATGAAGTTACTTGCTTCACCCAACATTGCAAGTAAGATTTGGGTTTATGGACAATATGATCATGAAGTTGGAATACGAACTGTAGTTAAGCCTGGAAGGGATGCATCTGTTTTACGATTAGACAATGGAAAATTCCTTTCTGCAAAAATTGATGGCAATCCTAAACACTGCTACATCAATCCCAGAGAGGGTGCAATAGGTTGCTTTGAGGAGGCATGCAGGAATGTTGTATGTACTGGTGCAAAACCAATAGGAATGCTTGATCATCTTCAATTTGGAAATCCAAATGATCCAGAAATCTTTTGGACATTTTTAGAATCTCTTAAAGGACTAACTGATTTTGCCAAAACCTTTGATATTCCATGTGTTGGTGGTAAAGTAAGCCTATACAATGAGACCCCAAAGGGTCCGATAAAACCAACTCCTGTAATTGGTGTCATTGGATTAATTGACAAAAAACCCTCAATACAACAAAAAATCTCCAAAGGTGATTGCCTACTGATAGTTGGTGATACTAAAGATGAGATGGGTGGTTCTGAATTCTTTGAATATATTCACAAATTTGTAGGAGGCAAATGTCCTGTTGTTAACTTTGATGATTCAAAGAAAAATATGAAATCTGTTTTAGATGTGATTAAAAATGATCTTGTCAAATCAGTACATGATTGCTCAAAGGGAGGTTTGGCAATTGCTGTTTCTGAATTATCAATGACTAATCTAATTGGTTGTAAGGTTTCTTTGGAAAAAGTACCTGGTGAGAAATTAGACATTGATAGAATTTTATTTTCAGAAAGTCATTCTCGTTATCTTTTGGTGTGTGACAAAACAAATCTTTCAAAAATTGAAGTCATCCTCAAAAAGAATAAAGTTTCTTTCAAACAAATTGGTCAGTTTGGCGGTGAAAAAATTCAGTTTTTCAATGGAGCAAAACCTGTCATTGATCTAAATGTTGAGAAAACTCACAAAATCTGGCTGCATGCTCTTCCCAATTTAGTACTACACGGCAAAAAATCTGTTTAGTGTTTTTCATAATAACCTGCTCTTTTAGGCTCAAAATATCCTAGATATTCTCTCATGATTTGCAATATGTTGGGATGCAATACCGAAGCTTATGCTCAGGTAATGTTTTACCACTTTGAGGAGGGGAGCTCAAAGCCCCACTGTAAGCAGATCATGAGATTTTGTATTATTCATGCTAAACAGATTTCACAAGATGATAGTTTCATTAGGGTACAAGTTTTGAATTGAGAAAAATTGAGATTGATATTTTAGACAAGGACTATCTTGATTTTCTATCTGTTTGTGTAGATGAGGAACTATCAGTTGAGGAAAAACTCAAAAATATAATTCGCTATCATTTGATCACCTATAGAAATAGAAAGAAGATGAGAAATGCATCTCTTATTTCATTTGATAAACCAAATTCTGATCGCATAAAGTGATCAGCATTTTTATTGTTCAAAGTTACATAATGGATCAGGGGATGGAGTCATTATCTGATTATTCAGCCAAGTTTTACACTTTTTCTAACCTTTTATCATTATCTCAAATTCAGGAGTTAAAACCCGATGCCTAAAGTAAAGGAAAATTGTGGTGTTGTTGGAATTTACAGCCTATCAGGTACCAATGTTGTTCCAATGGTCTTTGATGCTTTACGGGCTTTACAACACCGTGGACAAGAAGCCTGGGGTTTTGCAGTACCAAACAAACCTCCATTCAAAAAAGTAGGATTGGTTTCCCACTCTTCATCTGATTTTAAAAAAATTGCCCAAGAATATGCATCTCCATGTGTTATAGGACATGTAAGATATTCAACAATGGGGACTAGCACTTTGGAAAATGCACAGCCCCTCAAGGTTAAGGATCTATGTGTAGCACACAATGGGACAATTGCAAATGCACAAGAACTATCTAACTTAGTTGGAGGCTGCTCATTTACTCCTCAAAATGCCAGTGACACTTTGGTTGCTGCTGAAAGACTAGTATCACTAATTTCTGAAAATGGTGAAATGGGAAAAGCATTATCTATTCTCAAAAATGAGATGGTTGGGTCTTACTGTTTTACATTTATCTCTGATGACAATTCTGTTTATGCTGCAAGAGATCCTAAAGGATTTCGTCCAATGGTTTTGGGACATAAGGAATCTGATGACACATACATTGTAACATCTGAATCAGCTGCAATCACTGCAGTTGGAGCCACTCTTCAAAGAGATGTAACTCCTGGTGAATTAATCAAGCTTAGTAAATCCGGTTTGGAGACTGAATTGTTTTCAACTGATAAATCTCGTGCACATTGTTCTTTTGAATTCACATATTTTGCACATCCCTCAAGTAACATGGAAGGCCACAACATTTACGTTTCAAGAAAAAGAATTGGAGAATTTATGGCAAGAAAATTCCCAATCAAAGATGCGGATTTGGTAATCCCTGTACCTGATTCTGCAAGACCTGCAGCATTAGGATATGCTCAAGAATTGGGAGTTTCTTTTGATGAAGGTTTGCTAAAAGATAGATACAGCAAGAAGGGTCCTCTGAGAAGTTTCATAGAACCTCACCAAAGTGATAGAGTTGAAATCAATCGTTGGATAATCCCAATTAGTGAAATTATCAAAGATAAACATGTGGTAGTAATTGATGATAGTTTAGTTCGAGGCACTAGCTCAAAGGCCATTATCAAGGCTCTACGTCGTGCAGGTGCTAAAAAAATTAGCATGCTAATTACTTACCCTCAGATTAATTATCCATGCTATGCTGGAATTGATTTTCCTTCACAAGAAGAACTTGCCACATTTACTAATGGCAAAGAGATGAGCAGTGACCAGATAACTGAGATGGTTAGGCAAAGTATTGGTGTTGATTATTTAGGATATAATGATGCTGAAAATTTAGCCGATGCGGTTGGAATTCCAAAAGATTCTATGTGTTTTACATGCTCTTCAGGAAACTATGAGTCATTGGGAATAAAACCTGATTTTACTAAACGCGAGCAAGTAAAAGCCACAGTCTAAAATCTCCTTTTTGGAGATTTAATTAAATATGGTTTGAAACATTTCATGTTAATGCAAGCAATCTGGAATGATGTAGTAATTGCTGAAAGTGATAATACTGTAGAGGTTGAGGGAAATCATTATTTTCCGTTTG
Organism: Candidatus Nitrosopumilus sp.; assembly: GCA_024644105.1. Classification (GTDB taxonomy): domain Archaea; phylum Thermoproteota; class Nitrososphaeria; order Nitrososphaerales; family Nitrosopumilaceae; genus Nitrosopumilus. The sequence goes on from JAHELP010000018.1 coordinate 18,771, forward strand.
ATTCTATAAAGCAAGAATATTTCAAAAAAACTGAATTAACTACCATGTGTGGATGGAAGGGAATGGCAAATTATTACTCTGTAGATGTAAATGGCAAAGTCAACAAGGACTGTGCTTGGTATTATGCGGAACCAAACGATGCAGCATCCAAAATTAAAGGAATGGTTGCTTTTTGGAATGGTGTTAAAGTCAAATAAAATAAGAAACTAGTTTTTGATACAAAATTTGCATTGGGTAAATTTTTCATCTAATGCTTGTTGTATGGTATCTGGAACAAAGTAAATTTTATTGATTTTTTTAATTTCGTAAATATTGCACTCTCCAGTCATTGTTCCCAAATGATGAACAACATTTGCAGATTTGTCTCCGAGATATCCTGCCATATCAGACTAGCAAAATATCAATAATATCTACTTATGTTTGATAATTGATAATTTTAGCACCTTGCATCTGGAAAATTAGGTATAAAATCAAAAATTCAGCCGGTATATATCATCGAAAAACCATTGATAGTATGTTTAAAAAATTAATTCAAAGATTGGGGTGCATGTCCCAATGAAATATCGATGTAAAGATTGCAAGTTTACTTGGAATGGCAATTCTGATACTTTTGATAAAGTCCTGGCTCATGAAAAAACTCACCAAAAGCAGGTATCTGACTAATGGTGATTTGCAACAAGTGCTATAATGAACACCATGAACAGTGTATGGAAAAAGCTGGTATGTTTGATTGCAGTTGCGATTTATGCAAAAAATAATCAATCTTAATTATTAGAATAACGATAAACAATCCGTGAAACAGTATACCGTAATTATTGGTATTGGGGTTGGGGCTATTGTGATAATGGGAATTATTTTTGGAATGGATATTTTGAAATTATCTGTATCAACACAAGATTATGATATTTTTGTTGATCCTGTTTTAGACAAGCAAAGCTTGTTTGTAATGGGGAGAGTAACCATTCAAAATACTGGTTCAGAGGCCCTTACCAATGTACGTGTGAATTTTGGAGACGGTGATACTCTGGATTTGGGAACAATGAAGACGGGACAAAAAATTATTGTATCTCCACCAAATGAAAATTCAATGCAATTTGTAATGGTTAGTGCAGATAATGATGTATTTGTAAGCAAGGCATATCGTGAGATGCCAAAGATGGTTGGCATGATGGGTTCCTAATTTTATTTTAATTAAGAATTTCTAGTCCTCATCAAAGTCATAATCGTCATCATCATAACATTCGATGAAATCAAAGTCGTACAATTTCATACATTTACTGAACTAAAAGAGATGATATGCATTGGGTGGATAAACTATGTTTTTATCTGAAACTATATAGTTTTATTCATTATCGATATTTTTGTTATATTCATCAATTTTATTATTATATTCGTCAATCTGTTTGTTTTCCTGTTCTATAGTATCATCAAATAGTTCAGGATTCTCATCTAGTGCCTTTTTCATTAGTTTCTTAAACGTGTCAGGATCATCTTTTTGTAATTCTAGCAATATTTTCCCAATCGAGTCATCAAGATCACTCATATCATTTGGTCTTTCAACTGGTATATTTTTCTTAAAATTGACTGCTAGCAGTTAAATTCTATCAAAATTAGTCATAATCACTTGAAGTTTCTTACCAGTGGCAAAGTAAAGGATCTTTATGATGTGGATGAATCAAGCATTTTGTTCAAATTCTCTGATAGGGTATCAGCATATGATGTAAAATTCAAGCAAGATATTCCTCGAAAGGGTGAGGTTCTCTGTAAATTTGCTGAATTTTGGTTCAATGAATTATCAGTTCCAAATCACTTCATTAGTAGAAAATCAGACA